>NZ_JACFPX010000005.1:0-167829 GCF_016101765.1 Gilliamella sp. B14448G11
CATTACCATCTGTTTTTTGAACTCGTTAGTAAAGCTGCGTTTTTCTCTTCGGGTTAAATTGATTGTCATTATTGTTACCTTTTTTTATTGTTGGTTTATCATAACAATGACCTTATAAAATTGGTACTAATTAGTGTAGCCTATCCAGGACAAATTGTTAGTGGTATCACAGATGCAAAAGGACATACCCGACGAATATTTACTGAGAATCCAGAAACAATTGTCGGTAAGGCTCTTGAGAAAAAATCACAAAATACGTTCGAAGCAAGACATATAGCAACAGGTAAGCGAGTAAAGCTCGATTTTAATGATAGTTAGGATAAAAAACAATGAATGGAATGAGTAATAAAAAAACCGCAAAACCAACAACTGCAGGGCGCAGTACTGCCACAACTCGTCGTGATGCATCCGAATTAGGTACAGTTTTATTAGTAGATAATGCTGTCGATATTTTTTATTTATGTAATAAAATGCAAGCAGCAAAAAATTCTCCCTATATTTGTAAAACAAATAATACGCCACGATATCAACGACAAGTAACCATGTGGATTAGGCAAGATGCTGCAAATTTTGGGTATCAATTCCCATATTGTGGTGAGGTAGGATACAACATGACCACTAACCCTCCAACTCCATTAATGAGTAAAAGTGAACCGTCTCGACCAAGTTATTGGCCCGTATCGAAATATCAAATGATCTATCGTGAATACCGCGAAACAAATATATATGGTGACCCAACAGGAGGTTATCAATTTGATTTTGGTGGCGTTAACGTGGTTGATTCTATGGTTAATAAAACAACACTTGAAAACGAGCTATCGCTAAAAAGAAGTCGTGATAATGACATTGAAAAAGGATATCGAACACTCGATCCTGAGAAAGCAAATGAGCGATTCCCAAATGGACGAGGTATGATCCGAATTCCTGACGTAATTAAAAAAAAGGATCATACTTTAACCGGTGAAAAAGGTTACCATCCTGATAATATTAATACTGTTATTGAAATAAAATTTCCTGGGGATAGTCTTACTGAGTTGCAGTTTAGAGCTTATTTAAGAATAGCGGGATATGATACCGATAAATTTCGCTTAATGACGTTAAAACAATGTGAATTTCGTAATAGCAAAGATAAAGAAGAAGAGATGCTTACCAAGGCTAAAAAAGAACCACTTTATCAAACTGTTGGCGAAACCGCTATGGCCAATACCAAATCAGTACTTAGCATTGAACAGCGCATGCAGCTTGAATATGATGCTATATACAAGCATATTATTAAATGGGTTAAACAACAAGAGATTGAGTATAGCCGTCCACAATTAGTGGCAATTGATGATTCCAACCAAAAAAGATATGCCGAAGCTTGGCAACGTTATGAACAACGGCATGAGATGATTGTTAACTATCCATTAGCTTCAGTTGGCATTGCAAGCATGTCCGCAATGGCTGGTACTTTCGTTGCTGGAACCTCCGTTACCGAAATAGCAACTACAACAACAGTAGTTCGTAGTGGGGCTAAAGTCATAGAGTTTACCCCAATAACAAAAGCCACGGTAGCAACCATTGGAGCAACATCTTTGCCATTAGCAGCCGAGCAGGGAATGACTAATAATTATGTATTAGAACGCAATGGACAGCTTACCTATTATCCAGAATTTAATGAGCAAGAAAAGCTTAAATATGAAGATGATCGCCTTATTGAAATTGATTATCGTTATCAGCAGAATTTAGACTTTGATAAAATAAACACAAAGATAGGATATATAGATGATTCTGCCGAAGCTAAGCAAAATAAGGACAGATTTCGGTTGGATAAAAACTATTATAAAATTCATTACTATCCATATCGACAACAGTTTTATTACTATTTTACTCCCGGCGATGAACCAACAGATTTTGAAAGCAATTGATAACCACTAGGCACACTTAATTATAGGATATACCATGCAAGATAAATTACAAAAGTTATTAGATGAATATCAGGAAAACTATAACAGATTTACCTATGGTCATTATTTAGATCCCAATAATATTGAAGATGCAATAAAAACCGGCTTGGTAGGGTGTTATTATTTAGATCAGGGTTATCTACCCGAAAAGCGCCAAGCAATAGGTCAGGTTTTGACGCTATATGATAAATATTGGGGCGATAAGCTAAAGTTTGGTTTTTTTGATGGAAATTCTAACCAACTGCATCCTTATCAAAAATTAAGTATAGATAAAAAACAAGATCTTATTAATAATTATGCATTAGATGTATTGAATTTTTATTGGAGTAATGTTGATAATTTAGAGTTTGTTCCAGAATATCTAATTAAAACTTTTTCAGAACCAGAGTGGTATGAAAAATTATATCCAGACGTAACTTATGTTCAACTCTATTTACCCATATCCGAACTTAAAGAGTTTGGCGTAGAGCAATTAATAGCGTTAAATCAACAAATCAGCGAAATATTACAACCAATGCATGGATTTTTTGGATTAGGTATCCAGCATAGTCATGAGTATTACGATTATCAATATTTAGAGTATGAACTGGCTCATCAGTTTTTGGGTTTAGATATTTCTAATGTTGAAGGTGATGAGCACCTTAGAGAGGGTTTTAAATGTATCAACTGGTTAACCATACTCAGTGACCAACTTATAACCGATAAATTAGGCAGTCTTGAGGCGTTAAAAGAGCATAATAATGATAACGAGATCCGTTTTTATCCTTACGCCGGAGGTGTGATTGTTCGGGCAGGCGAAGTGCCTGAGTTGGGTGATGTAGCAAGCAACCCCTATCCTAAGCACTATGTCAATGTTAATGCTTTATTAAAACCCGCACGAGCACCAGAAATTCTTTCACTAGGTTTGGGTTCAATAAACGGTGAAATTCGTTTTAACAAACGAACTTCAAAAGAGTGGCAAGGTCGGTTTGATGATGTCGAAGCAACGGATACTACAGTAAGTAATGAACCACAATCAGCGCAGATTATTAATATGGATTCAAAGGTTCGAATTAGCATTCAAACCGGTCAATTATGCCCACATACGGGCGTTTATTCTGCCCAGATCAATGGTAAGGTTGAGTATCGGGAGTTAACCCAAGGTCATAAAGTTGAGCCATTTATTGATAGTGAAACGCAACAAGTCTATAACGATGTAACTTGGCAACTGTTACGTCGGGAAGATGGTGGAAATGTCTATCGTGATTAACCCAAGGCTGAGCAGTGAATGAAAAATAAATTACAAAAGTTATTAGATGAATATCAGGAAAACTATAACAGATTTACCTATGGTCATTATTTAGATCCCAATAATATTGAAGATGCAATAAAAACCGGCTTGGTAGGGTGTTATTATTTAGATCAGGGTTATCTACCCGAAAAGCGCCAAGCAATAGGTCAGGTTTTGGCGCTATATGATAAATATTGGGGTGATAAGCTAAAGTTTGGATATATTGACGGTGAACCAAATAATCTAATTTCTTATACACAAACAACATTACATGAAAAAATTAATCAAATTAATCTAGCAGGAACAGATAATATTTGTTTTTATTGGAGTAATGTTGATGATTTAGAGTTCGTTCCAGGATATTTATGCAATGCCTATTCAAGAGCAGAATGGTATGAGAAGGTACATCAAGAAATAAGTTATGTTCAATTCTATTTACCCATATCCGAACTTAAAGAGTTTGGCGTAGAGCAATTAATAGCGTTAAATCAACAAATCAGTGAGATATTACAGCCAATGCATGGATTTTTTGGATTAGGTATCCAGCATAGTCATGAGTATTACGATTATCAATATTTAGAGTATGAACTGGCACATCAGTTTTTGGGTCTAGACATTTCTAATGTTCAAGCTGATAAGCGCCTTAGAGAAGGTTTTAAATGTATCAACTGGTTAACCATACTCAGTGACCAACTTATAACCGATAAATTAGGCAGTCTTGAGGCATTAAAAGAGCGTAATAGTGATAACCAGATCCGTTTTTATCCTTACGCCGGAGGTGTGGTTGTTCGGGCAGGTGAAGTGCCTGAGCTCGGTGATGTAGCAAGAAATCCCTATCCTAAGCACTATGTTAATGTTAATGCTTTATTAAAACCCGCACGAGCACCAGAAATTGCCTCATTAGGTTTTGGCTCAATAAACGGTGAAGTTCGTTTTAACAAACGAACATCAAAAGAGTGGCAATGTCGGTTTGATGATGTCGAAGCAACGGATATTGCAGTAAGTCATGAGCCACAATCAGCGCAGATTATTAATATGGATTCAAAGGTTCGAATTAGCATTCAAACCGGTCAATTATGCCCACATACTGGCGTTTATTCTGCCCAGATCAATGGTAAGGTAGAGTATCGGGAGTTAACTCAAGGTCATAAAGTTGAGCCATTTATTGATAGTGAAACGCAACAAGTCTATAACGATGTAACTTGGCAACTGTTACGTCGGGAAGATGGTGGAAATGTCTATCGTGATTAACCCAAGGCTGAGCAGTGAATGAAAAATAAATTACAAAAGTTATTAGATGAATATCAGGAAAACTATAACAGATTTACCTATGGTCATTATTTAGATCCCAATAATATTGAAGATGCAATAAAAACAGGTTTGGTAGGGTGTTATTATTTAGATCAGGGTTATCTACCTGAAAAGCGCCAAGCAATCGGTCAGATTTTGGCACTATATGATAAATATTGGGGTGATAAGCTAAAGTTTGGATATATTGACGGTGAACCAAATAATCTAATTTCTTATACACAAACAACATTATATGAAAAAATTAATCAAATTAATCTAGCAGGAACAGATAATATTTGTTTTTATTGGAGTAATGTTGATGATTTAGAGTTTGTTCCAGAATATTTATGTAATGCCTATTCAAGAGCAGAATGGTATGAGAAATTACATCAGGACATAAGTTTTGTTCAAATTTATTTACCCATATCCGAACTTAAAGAGTTTGGTGCCGAGCAATTAATAGCGTTAAATCAACAGATCAGCGAAATATTACAGCCAATGAATGGATTTTTTGGATTAGGTATCCAGCATAGTCATGAGTATTACGATTATCAATATTTAGAGTATGAACTGGCACATCAATTTTTGGGTTTAGATATTTCTAACGATGAAGCCGATGAACACTTTAGAGAAGGTTTTAAATGTATCAACTGGTTAACCATACTCAGTGACCAACTTATAGCCGATAAATTAGGCAGTCTTGAGACGTTAAAAGAGCGTAATAGTGATAACGAGATCCGTTTTTATCCTTACACCGGAGGTGTGGTTGTTCGGGCAGGTGAAGTGCCTGAGCTGGGTGATGTAGCAAGAAACCCCTATCCTAAGCACTATGTTAATGTTAATGCTTTATTAAAACCCGCACGAGCACCAGAAATTGCCTCATTAGGTTTTGGTTCAATAAACGGTGAAATTCGTTTTAATAATCGTACCTCAAAAGAGTGGCAATGTCGGTTTGATGATGTCGAAGCAACGGATATAACCGTAAGTCATGAGCCACAATCAGCGCAGATTATTAATATGGATTCAAAGGTTCGGATTAGCATACAAACCGGTCAATTATGCCCACATACTGGCGTTTATTCTGCCCAGTTCAATGGTAAGGTTGAATATCGGGAGTTAATCCAAGGCCATAAAGTTGAGCCATTTATTGATAGTGAAACGCAACAAGTCTATAACGATGTAACTTGGCAACTGTTACGTCGGGAAGATGGTGGAAATGTCTATCGTGATTAACCCAAAACAGAGCAATTAATGAAAAATAAATTACAAAAGTTATTAGATGAATATCAGGAAAACTATAACAGATTTACCTATGGTCATTATTTAGATCCGAATAATATTGAAGATGCAATAAAAACAGGCTTGGTAGGGTGTTATTATTTAGACCAAGGTTATCTACCTGAAAAGCGCTAAGCAATCGGTCAGGTTTTGGCACTATATGATAAATATTGGGGCGATAAGCTAAAGTTTGGTTTTTTTTGATGGAAACCCTAACCAACTGCATCCATATCAAAAGTTCAGTATAGATAAAAAGCAAGAGCTTATTAATAACTATGCTTTTGAGACATTAAATTTTTATTGGAGTAATGTTGATAATTTAGAGTTTGTTCCAGAATATTTTATTGAGACCTTTTCAAAACCAGAGTGGTATGAAAAATTACATCAGGATATAACTTATGTTCAACTCTATTTACCTATATCGGAACTTAAAGAGTTTGGCGTAGAGCAATTAATAGCGTTAAATCAACAGATAAGCGAAATATTACAGCCAATGCATGGATTTTTTGGATTAGGCATCCAACATAGTCATGAGTATTACGATTATCAATATTTAGAGTATGAACTGGCGCATCAGTTTTTGGGATTAGACATTTCTAACGATGAAGACGATGAACACCTTAGAGAAGGTTTTAAATGTATCAACTGGTTAACCATACTCAGTGACCAACTTATAACCGATAAATTAGGCAGTCTTGAGGCATTAAAAGAGCGTAATAGTGATAACGAGATCCGTTTTTATCCTTACGCAGGAGGTGTGGTTGTTCGAGCAGGTGAAGTGCCTGAGCTCGGTGATGTAGCAAGCAACCCCTATCCTAAGCACTATGTCAATGTTAATGCTTTATTAAAACCCGCACGAGCACCAGAAATTGCCTCATTAGGTTTTGGCTCAATAAACGGTGAAGTTCGTTTTAACAAACGAACATCAAAAGAGTGGCAATGTCGGTTTGATGATGTCGAAGCAACGGATATTGCAGTAAGTCATGAACCACAATCAGCGCAGATTATTAATATGGATTCAAAGGTTCGAATTAGCATTCAAACCGGTCAATTATGCCCACATACGGGCGTTTATTCTGCCAAAATCAATGGCAAGATTGAGTATCGGGAGTTAATCCAAGGTCATAAAGTTGAGCCATTTATTGATAGTGAAACGCAACAAGTCTATAACGATGTAACTTGGCAACTGTTACGTCGGGAAGATGGTGGCAATGTCTTTCGTGATTAACCCAAAATAGAGCAGTTAAGGAGATACTAAATTAAAAGAGATACAACCTATGAGCATAAAAGACTTTTATAAAATCCAGAAAGAAATTGAAGATAGATCTTGGCGTCATCAGCCAACGAAACCTGTCTTACCTTGTTTGGGCAATGAATTTATTGCAATTCGAGGCAAGATAGAGCGAATTGATAAAGAAGTAGAAAAAGCAGGATTTGAAATTGAGTCTTATGAGCATGTAAAAAAGAGTATTCAAAAAATGCACGAAGGAGCAAAAATAGGCGCAATTCTTGGTGCATTACGTGGTCAATATGGTTTGACGGGCGGTGCATATGTTGAACCAGCTCGTATTAAAGCTAATTTTGTCAATATACAGATTAATAATGAGATTTATCGAGGTTGGGTGGGTGATTGCCCGTTTGAAGCTGGTGATGAAGTTGAAGTAGTAGTTGAATGGCAAAACGACCACTACGAATTGTATGCCATTGCAAAACCAGACGAACGAATAATCAGTGTCTGTCCAAACTGTTTTAGAGGGCGATGGGCCTATTTCTTTTACACTTTTCCTCGTACAATAATTATATGGTTTATATCTCTTCTTGTGATAACCTTTTTCATGTATAATAGTATTGATGAATTATTATCATTGAACAAATCTTTTCTGAATAGGGTATTGGTTATAGCATATAATATGGGTTTCATTGCTATTTTAGGTTTATATATGGCAATAAAAGACAGTTTAACAACAAAAGTCAAAATTGCTGAACAGATATTTAAAGCACTAAACCTAGAAAAACTAACAAGGATTGATTTAAGGAAAAAAACTAACAGAAAAGTACGAAGATTAAAACGACAAGGAACATATCAATTAAATTCTCTCAAACCTAAAATTATTTTATTAACATGGATGAATGATAATTATCTATTTTATTACTAAAAATAATAATTATTGTGAATGAAATTATGAGCATAAAAGACTTTTATAAAATTCAAAAAGAAGTTGAAGATAGATCTTGGCGTCATCAGCCAACGAAACCTGTTTTACCCTGTTGGGGCAATGAATTTATTGCAATTCGAGGCAAGATAGAGCGAATTGATAAAGAAGTAGAAAAAGCAGGATTTGAAATTGAGTCTTATGAGCATGTAAAAAAGAGTATTCAAAAAATGCACGAAGGGGCAAAAATAGGCGCAATTCTTGGTACATTACGTGGTCAATATGGTTTGACGGGCGGTGCATATGTTGAGCCTCTTTCGCGTAAAGCTAATTTTGTCAATGTACAGATTAATAATGAGATTTATCGAGGTTGGGTAGGTGATTGCCCGTTTGAAGCAGGAGATGAAGTTGAAGTAGTAGTTGAATGGCAAAACGACCACTACGAACTGTATGCCATTGCAAAGCCAGACGAACGAATAATCAGTGTCTGTCCAAACTGTTTTAGAGGGCGCTGGGCCTATTTCTTTTATACTTTTCCCCGAGCTATTATTACTTTATTAATAATATCGCTAGTAATGACTGGCTTCTATATACACTATAATGACTTGGATAGCGTATTGACATTAAATAAAGAATATAAAAGATACATTTCATTTTCCACATTTTTTTTCGGTAGTGTTACAACTTTAGGTTTATATATGGCAATAAAAGACAGTTTAACAACAAAAGTCAAAATTGCTGAACAGATATTTAAAGCACTAAACCTAGAAAAACTAACAAGGATTGATTTAAGGAAAAAAACTAACAGAAAAGTACGAAGATTAAAACGACAAGGAACATATCAATCGAATTCTCTCAAACCTAAAATTATTTTATTAACATGGATGAATGACAATTATCTATTTTATTATTAAAAATAATAATTATTGTGAATGAAATTATGAGTATAAAAGACTTTTATAAAATTCAAAAAGAAGTTGAAAATAGATCTTGGTGTCATTAACTAACCCTTGTTGTTTAAAGCGTTAATTTCTTTCCTTAGTATATCCCTAAGGTTGGTAAACAGTTATCTAATAGTTTATTCTTTCTTAAATATTCCTATAATACTTTGAGCGATTCAATTATGAACGCTCAAAATAATTATTTAGGACGGTTTTCACACATTTTTTATATAATCAGAAGTAGCTAAGGGAATCAGTCGTAATTCCCTTAATTTATATGAGATGGTTGTAATGAAAGCGTTTATTCATCACTCAATTTAGAATTAATTGAACTAAAATATACCAATCACGACACCCACAGAAGTAATGGCCGTTAGGATCAAAATGACTTTGGTCGCGCTCATCTGTTTGGCTGACACGAGCCACCAAGCCAGTAATACCATAGTTAATGGTAGAATTTTAGGAAATATACCATCCAGTACACTTTGTAATGAACGCATGCTTTCACCCATCGGAATTTCTAGTTCTGAATTAAGCACAATATTCCCTGCGGCAAGTCCTCCCACCACCATAATACCAAGAACATTAAAGGCATCTGTAATGCGTTTTACATTATCACCAATAATATTATCAATGGCATTTACACCAAGTTTATAACCGTAATGGAAGCTGATGTAAGAAATCAATGGTCCTAAAATACCATATGATAAAATATAGAAGATTGGACCTATAGCATTTCCTCCTGCTGCCATACCCATTGCAATGGATAACAAAATAGGAACAATGATGCCTTGAATTAATGAATCACCAATTCCCGCTAATGGTCCCATTAACGTTGCTTTGATATTAACCGGTAATTCTTCAGGAACGTTGTGTCCTAAAGCTATCTCTTCTTCCATAGAGGCGACAATCCCATTGATGATTTGTCCCGTTTGCGGTTCGGTATTGTAAAACATTGAATGCCGGGTTAATAAACGGCGTTTTGCTTCGGGATCATGTTTGTAATATTTTTCGGCAAACGGAATATAAGAAAACGCCCAAGCGTGAGCTTGTAATTTTTCATAGCTCATTGAAGATAGATGTGTAAAACCCCATCGATACCAAATTTGACGTAACTCTTTTTTAGTCAATTTTGATTGGTTATTAATTGCTTTATCCATTGTTAATTCTCCTATCAAAATAGATCATCATCTTCAAATACATCAGAATTTGAGGTTGAATTATTCGACTCTTTGATTGCTGATGCAGCGGGTTTATTGATTGCCATATAGTATAAATAAGCAACTAAAGCGGAAATAAACACTAACGCAACCATACTTAATCCAGCGAATGCTAATAGTACAAAGCCTGCAAAGAAAAAGATAAGCTGAATTTTTGATTTAATGACAATATTCATTAGCATTGCAATACCTAATGCAGGTAATACACCGCCTAATACTGAGATGATTTTTGTTATTACTTCTGGTACATGATTTAATAACCAATCCACTAAACCTGAACCATAAAAGATCGCCAAAAATATTGGTATTGCTCTTAATAAAAATGTAGTGATTTGTGGAAAGAATAGATGATTAAGAACGATACCCCGTGTATCATTGTGTTCAGCAGCTTGCTGTGCTCTATTATTCCAAAACGAATAGACTGCCATTCGCGTATTATAGAAGATTAAACCAAATGTTTGCCCTAAAAATACTGACAAGGTCACAGCTACCGCAGGCTCTTTAGTCGTTGCTAATGCTAGACCAATACCGCCATAAGCCGCATAAGTAATTTCACTGTTGGTTGCGCCACCTGTTGATAAGTTGGCAATAAAAACAGCTTGAACGGCTAAACCACAAGCAACTCCCGCTTGAACGTCATTAAAGGCTAAACCAACTAAAAGACCTGCAACCAAAGGACGTCCAACAACATAAAATCCTCCTGACATACCAAATAACCAAGGTGATTCAATCGCGCCTAAGTAACAGAATATACCTGTAAGCAAGGCTGGGATAAATAGTGTTTCCATGATGTTTTCCTCAATTATTGAAAACTATAAGGTGTCATATTTTTTCTTCATAACTGACCAGCTTTTCGGTTCATCATCGGGTAGCAACTGAAATTCAATGGTGATACCTTGACTTTCGATATAATCAAAAGCTTGATAGTCTTTATCATCAATGGCAACCGTTCGCCCTAACACTTTGGTATCCGGTCTGGTATTCATACAACCGATATTAAGTACTGGATTGAGTTTTGCTCCAGCTTTAAGGAGTTTTTCAAACGTTTGAGGTGAATCACTTATTAAAAAAAAATTCTTAGCCGATTCCATGCCTTGCTGGATTTTTTCTACTCCTTGAGCAACGGTATAAATGCCTATTTTTAAGTTGCCAGCCGCCGCTTTTAGTACCCGTTTACGTAAGTCATCTGCGGCAATATTATCGCCAACAACTAAGATGCCATCGACAGGTCTTACTTTTGTCCAACGGGTCATTATTTGACCATGAATCACCCGATCATCCACTCTGGTTAATGTGATTGCCATAACTATTTACTCCTATCATTTAACTTTTAAAAATCCAAATCGTTATTGTTCGTTATTGCTGTTGGTGCAAGTGAAATTGAGTCTTGACCCGCTTGCAGAATTGAATCAAGTAATGCGTGAATATCTGATTCATCTTCAGATGCGCTACCTGCTTGAATCAGCATTGGTAAATTTAATCCTGAGATTAAAAATACTTTTTTATCTGGGTTAGCGAGCAGGTAACGAAATGTTTCGTTATAGGGCGTTCCCCCCACAATGTCACTTAACACAATGACAAATTCATTTGAAGTTAGTAAACTATCTAGAACGTTATTTAGTCTTACTGAAAAGTCACTAATCCCTTTCTCATCAAGTTTCACTACCGTAAAATGTGATGTATCCCCAGCAATCATTGCATAGCTTGTTAAAATGCCTTCACATAAGTCTCCATGTGAAGTGATCACAATTTTCATTATTTTTCACCCTCCCTTAAAACGATACTTATTAAATATATATTTACATATTGATTTTTTTATAACAAATAAATTATGTTTTATTTTTCGAAATGTGAGATATCTATCACATTTTAAAGGCTATTGTTATTGACAATACTGTTAATATTTTTAATATATGTTTTTACATATATAAATAACAAGGTGGAATTATGAATAAATATTCTTTGATACAATTAAGCCAACTTATTGATCACACTAACTTAAAACCTGATGCGACCAAAGCCATGATGGAAAAATTATGTCAGGAAGCAAAAAACTATCATTTTAAAATGGTGGCAATCAATCAGGTTCAGTCACAGCTTTGTGCGCAGCTATTGAAAGGAACGGGGGTTGATATCGGTGCTGCCATCGCTTTTCCGTTAGGGCAAACGACTATTGCTTCAAAATGTTTTGAAACTCAAAATGCTATTGAAAATGGTGCAACCGAAATTGATTATGTAATTAATATCTCAGAGTTAAAAGCAGGAAATTTACAATATATTGAAGATGAAATGACGCAAATAGTTAAAATTTGTCGACAACATAATGTGGTATCGAAAGTTATTTTTGAAAACTGTTATTTAACCGATGAAGAGAAGATCGCACTTTGTAAAATTGCGGTTAAAGTTAAACCTGATTTTATAAAAACTTCTACTGGATTTGGCACTTCAGGCGCCACTGTCGAGGATGTTAAATTAATGAAAAATCAGGTAGGTGATGCAGTTAAAGTTAAAGCGGCTGGCGGAATACGCAGTGCCGATATTTTCAAAAAAATGATTGCAGCCGGTGCACAACGAATTGGTACCAGTTCAGGCATAGCTATTATTGATGAGCTAAAACAGGAGTTAGTAGCAAGTAATAAAGATACGATCGAGCTTTAATCATCAATTTATTTAAATACTATCTGTCTTGATGCTGATTATCCTCGCAAACAACTAAATTGCGAGGATAATTTTTTCACATTAATTTGTTAAATGTGAGTTAACTTGCATGATTTAGTTCAAATACAAAAGAGTTAATATCACCACGATATTTAGAAATTGAGTACTCAATGGGGATCCGATCGTGAGTGAAAGCAATGGAATGGAAATAAAAAATCGGATCGCCTGCTTCTATATCCAATAGATCACTTGTGGTTTCGTCGGCTTTTAATACTTCAAGTTTGCGACGAATCTGTAAAATAGGAAAGTCCATCTTTTGTAATACTGAATACAGTTTTTCCTGAGTAAAATCATTATTGATGAAATTAGGTAAAAGTTTGGCGGGCAAATAAGTGGTAACTAATACCACAGGTTTACTTTCTGCATAGCGCAGGCGAACGAGCTTGTAGACATCTTCATACTCATTTATCTGCAAATTATTGGCAATATCAGCATTAGCTTTATCCAGCTTAAATGTAAGTACTTTAGTTTTAGGATGAAGTCCTTTCCGATTCATCTCGGAATCATAACTTTCAATAATGTGGGTAAATTCTTGACTGATCTTCTGTTGTTTAACAATCGTGCCTCGGCGTTTTCGACGTTCAAGGTAACCATCATTAACTAACTGCTGAATTGCTTGACGTACCGTTGGTCTACTGACTTGATAGATTTCAGTAAGTTCACATTCTTTCGGTATTAACTGCCCTTGAGGATAGACACCTGACTGTATTTTTTTTAATAGATCTTGTTGAATAGTCAAATGACGTGGCATTTTATTAATATGATTCATAATGATAGTAGTTTATTTGTTATGTTGCTACATATTAGTCGAAAGATTTTATTATGTAAAATTATTATCATAATTATCTTCGGTTTATTGTTGAAAAAGAGTAATAAAAGATTGTTTGATGATGCTAATGGTTCATTATTCTTGGCTAACACGAAAAGTCCGTGACACTATTTAACGATAATAAATCCGCTAAATCTGTCAAAAAATTTCAGGTTAACTATACGGTTAAGTATAAAAAGAGAAGCGATTTATTGATTCGAAGCATTAGTTAACACACTCAAGATTTGATGGCTAATGCGTTAAATATCATAAGCAACAAAATCTGAAACTTTTTGAATCATGATAATTTATGACACGATTTAATAATAATTAAGTCGCTAAATCTGTCAAAAAGTTTCAGGTTAACCATACGTTTGAGTATAAAAAAGAGAATCGAGTTATTGATTCGAAACGTTAGTTAACACACTCAAGATTTGATGGCTAATACATTAAATGTCATAAGCGACAAAAACTGAAACTTTTTGAATAATGATAATTTATGACACGATTTAATGATAATTAAGTCGCCAAATTTGTCAAAAAGTTTCAGGTTAACCATACGTTTGAGTATAAAAAATAAGTATATCTTTTATTTAATTTGAAACTTTTGCTAATACGCCTTGACCTTGATAACGATAAATTCTTGTATTATAGGCGACAAAAGCTGATTCACCTTTAATCAGTGTCAGTGTTACCGATTTTGTTGTTAAAGTGATGTTGCCCTCAATGCAAAATAGTATCTGCGGACTGGTTACCTTTTCATCTCTTGCTTGATTATCACTTTCAATAATTTCAAACTTAAAATCATCAACAGGAATAGGAAAATCAATTTTATTTTGATGAATAACAGGCGAAGTTAATAACTTATCTAAACTAAGGCTATTAAACTGGGTATTTTTCAATAATTCATCGACATCTAAATGCTTATTGGTCAAACCTGCCCGTAATACATTATCCGAGCTTGCCATCACTTCAAGTCCAGTACCACTTAAATAAGCATGCGGTGTTTGAGCGGATAAAAACATGGCTTGCGTTGGTTGCAGTTCAATAACATTTAAGATTAATGGCATAAATACCCCAATATCATTTGGGTAATCCTTAGCAAGAGTTTTAATGGTTAAATAAGGCTCGTTTGAAAACGGTTCAATATTAGTTAACAATTGGTTAATCGCTTGCTCTTTTCTTTCTGGAGATAGTGTTAGCAATGCCTGAAAAAACAGCTTTAATTGTTGTTCATTTGCATAATTTTGCAATTGTTCAAGTTCATTGCTTAATGCCGTAACATTAATTTCCTTAAACAACTGCAAAATTTCAGTAATAGGGCGAAAAGAGCGCAGGGCCTTAAATGGCGTTAGAGCATAAATCAGCTCTGGTTTGTGGTTAGGATCTTTATAATTGCGCTTAGGATCATCTAAAGCGATACCTAATTGATTCTCTTTTGCAAAACCTTGTTCGGCATTTAACTTAGTTGGGTGTACTTGTATCGATAATGCTTTATTTGCTGATAGTACTTTAAATAAGTAGGGAAGAGCAGAATATTGTTGATGAGTTTTAGCACCTAACGTTTCTAAAGGATGTTTTTTAATAAGATCATCAAGTCTGATTTTTTTATGATGATTATCGATAGCCAATGAACATCCCATTGGGTGAGCGCCCATCCAGATTTCAGCAATGGGTTTTTTCGTTGGATTTTTGATAGCAAACAATCTAGGTATATCCTCAATACTTCCCCAATCGTAATTTTTAACACTATTTTCAAGTTTCCATATGGTTTGGTGCATAAATTTAATCCTCTAGTTTTTCAGTTATATCCATACTATTTAATACTTGTTATAGGCTACTATACTCTTTGTAATCATCAATGCATAACCTAAAAACAAACCAATATATTGCAATAAATTGGTTTGTTTTAGAAGTCATATTACTGTTCGCTTTGCATTACTGGTAATTAATTAATAAAAATATTTAAATCTTATACGAGCACCGTATCGATCATCAGTATTATCACCATGTGATTTATTTCTATCTAATAATGACCAATAAGCACCTAAATAAATATTAAAATTATCCATATCCAATACATTATCAATCAAATAAGAGGCATTAACGGTGTGAATTTTATATTTGCCTTTGCTATTAATATGCCCATCTTTAATTTTATTTTCTGGATTAAATTTTTTAATATTATTGTTGGCATAGTAGTAACCTAGCCCAACTTTTTCCCAGATGATATCGGCACCGATGGTCATGTCATTTTCATCTTTGGCACTCATATAAGCAAAGCTGGTATTGATTTTGAGACCTTTGTTTTCCGCCCCCCAATCACCTTCACTGTTCCAAGAAAAAGTTGCGCCATAACCAGTACGCTGTGATTGATCGCGGAATTTACCATTTTTGTCGTAATACCCATACGCGTTTTTTACCACATTGGTTTCAGCTGCGATGGCGGTTGAGAAACTATTATTTTTCCAAGATAAAACGGGGCGAACATATACTACATTTTTCTTTTTCTCAATGTCATAACCGTGATAGGTCGATTTATTAAACATTTTTTCGCCGTTATTGACTAACGCATTGACTTCTAAATTGAAATTATTCAAAAAAGGCTTATTTAATTGGATGCTACCACCGTTTTTACTGCGTCCGCGACCTTCTTTCATCATATAAATATAGCCAAAACCATCTTCATAGATATCATTAGCCGTATTGCCTGAATATTCAATAAAAGTATCTTGACCAAGAGGAAACATATCATAGGCTTCGTAACGTCCTACTTTGATGCTCCATTCTTGTTTTTGTCCAAAATAAAAAGCCGCATCATCCAAATTCATATCTCCCCCCAGATCAGCCAGTGGTTGTACCACAAAACCCGCAAAATTATGACCATTTATTTCGCGATACCCATCTAAACCTATCAAAATTCGACCATTAATATCCCAGCGATCTTTATCAGCAGGTTTATTTTTTTTCTCGGCACTTTCTTTTAGTGAGCTAAGTTGTTGCTTGCTACTTGCAGCATCAACATTTATTTCAACATCGCCATAGAGTTTAAGTTTGCCTTGTGGGGTATCCCACTCAATTGCAGCATTGGCCATTGAACTCAACCCTATTAAACTGAATATAACTATTTTTTTCATAAAACTAACCCCTCAACCGTTTTGTATTATTTCATTGTTTGTAGGATGTATGCGATAACATTATATTGAAAAGTAATGTCAATTATTATTTATGTAACTACTTAAAAAATAATAAATGATATCGTTTACATTTATGATGTTATAGGCTGATGAGTATTTTTCAAACTTCAAAAATCTATTTATGTGACAGGTGTAACATTTTTAATTTTAATTTATCTCAGATTCTTAATTTTGAGGTTAACAAAAATGTTCAAGCTATACGAAGATGAGCCTAAGCTATATTTTACGAGTGATTAAGTATATAATGTTAAGCATATCCTATTAATTTAAGTTAAAGTTATATATTTATGAAATCTTCAATTATCAGTAAGTTAGAAACATTGCAAGAACGTTATGAAGAAGTTCAAGCATTATTATCTGACCCTTCGGTAATCGCCGATCAAAATCGCTTTCGCACACTTTCTAAAGAATATGCACAATTAGGTGGTGTAGTGAAGTGTTTTGCTAGCTGGAAGCAAACTCAAGAAAATATTGAAACCGCTAAAATGATGCTTTCTGATCCAGAAATGAGTGAAATGGCTCAAGAAGAGCTGAATGAAGCTTTAGGACAAGTGGAAGAACAAGAAAGACAGTTACAGGTATTATTATTACCAAAAGATCCGAATGATGATTATAACTGTTTTGTCGAAGTTCGCGCAGGAACCGGCGGAGATGAAGCGGCGATTTTTGCGGGTGATTTAGCTAGAATGTATACCCGTTATGCTGAATCACGTCGTTGGCGAGTTGAAATAATGAGCTCGAATGAGGGTGAGCATGGTGGCTATAAAGAAGTGATTATGCTAATTAGTGGCGATGGCGTCTACGGTAACTTAAAATTCGAATCGGGTGGTCATCGTGTTCAGCGTGTGCCTGAAACAGAGTCTCAAGGACGTATTCATACTTCTGCGTGTACTGTTGCTGTTTTACCAGAAATCCCTGAAGCGGAAATGCCTGAAATCAATCCAGCCGATTTAAAAATCGATACTTATCGTTCATCGGGTGCGGGTGGTCAGCACGTTAATACTACCGATTCAGCTATTCGTATTACCCACTTGCCAACGGGAATTGTTGTTGAGTGTCAAGATGAACGTTCACAACATAAAAATAAAGCCAAAGCCATGTCTGTGTTAGCTGCTCGTATTCAGGATGCTGAAATACGTAAACGTCAACAAGAAGAAGCGTCAACTCGGCGTAATCTTTTAGGTTCTGGCGATCGCTCAGATAGAATTAGAACCTATAACTATCCACAAGGGCGAGTGACCGATCATCGAATCAACCTGACTATCTATCGCTTAGACGAAGTAATGGAAGGTAAACTAGAAATGTTAATCGATCCAATTGTACAAGAATATCAAGCAGACCAACTTGCAGCTTTATCGGAACAGGATGAATGACATATTTAGAATGGCTTAAGGGCGCTTCACAAACATTAATTGATAGTGAAAGTCCTAAGCGTGATGCCGAAATTTTATTAAGTTTTGTCACACATAAAACACGCACATTTTTAATGGCATTTAGCGAAACCAAATTAACCGATGATGAGCTAATTGCCTTAGATAGAAATTTGAAACGTCGCCAAGCCGGTGAGCCTATCGCTTATATTACGGGTGAAAAAGAATTTTGGTCTTTGAAGTTTAATGTGTCAAACGCGACGTTAATCCCAAGACCCGATACTGAAAAATTGGTTGAGCTTAGTTTAGAATATTTACCTAAAGTACCGTGTGAAGTGTTAGATCTTGGTACTGGTACCGGTGCCATAGCCATTGCTATGGCAACTGAACGCCCAGATTGTTTATTTACTGGCGTTGAAAAAAATAATGATGCTTTAAATTTAGCTCAGAAAAATGCCAACCAGATTGGGGTTAATAACGTCTATTTTTTAAAAGGTGATTGGTATAAACCAATAAAAAACCGTAAATTTTCAATGATAACCAGTAATCCGCCTTATATCGAACCCACAGATATTCATTTATCACAAGGCGATGTTCGATTCGAACCGAAAAGCGCCTTAGTATCTGAAGATGAGGGATTAGCTGATATTAAATTGATTGTTCAAGGAGCAACGAAACATCTAAATCAATATGGCTGGCTACTCATCGAACATGGCTGGAAACAAGGCGAAGCCGTACAGACCATTTTTAAACAACACGGATTTCAATTAGTTGAAACTTTCACCGACTATAGTGGCAATGATAGGGTCACGCTCGGTCGCTGGTTTAAACCTTAACAAGGATAATTTTATGATGAAACAAAAAAGAGTAAACGTTGGTGATATTACCGTAGCCAATGATCTACCATTTGTGTTATTTGGTGGTATGAACGTACTTGAATCACGTGATTTGGCTATGAAAATTTGTGAACATTATGTCACTGTAACGGATAAATTAAATATCCCTTATATTTTCAAAGCATCTTTTGACAAAGCCAATCGATCATCAATTCACTCGTATCGTGGACCCGGCTTAGAAGAAGGGTTAAAAATCTTCCAAGAACTTAAACAGCAGTTTGGCATAAAAATCATTACTGATGTTCACACTGAAGAGCAATGTCAACCCGTTGCTGATGTGGTTGATGTCATTCAATTACCTGCCTTTTTAGCCAGACAAACGGATCTAGTGGTTGCAATGGCAAAAACAGGTGCAGTGATTAATGTTAAAAAACCACAATTTGTCAGCCCTGGTCAAATGGGGAATATTGTGGAAAAATTCGAAGAAGCGGGTAACAACAAAGTGATTCTTTGTGATCGCGGTAGCTGTTTTGGTTATGACAATTTAGTCGTTGATATGCTTGGTTTTAATATCATGAAAAAAGCCAGCAAAGGCTCACCGGTGATTTTTGATGTCACTCATGCACTCCAATGTCGTGACCCTATGGGTGCAGCCTCTGGCGGACGACGAGGTCAAGTGACTGAACTTGCCCGTTCAGGTATGGCGGTAGGTATAGCTGGACTATTTTTAGAATCACATCCTGATCCAAATCACGCAAAATGTGATGGTCCGTCAGCATTGCCATTAGCGAAACTGGAACCTTTCTTAAAACAGATGAAAGCGATTGATGAACTCGTAAAAAGTTTCGAAGAAATTGATACTGAAAGTTAATCTAATTCTATATTAAATTTCAATTTTAAAGATAAGGGAAATGCTGGGCATTTCTCTTTTTTTGCCTTACATTCCAAACCCGCCTTAACAAAAATCATGTTGATAATTTAATCTATCATAATAGTATAAATTATTTATTTAACCTGTTTTATCTCAATACATTATTATTTTTTAAAATAAAAAAAGTGAACTTTTTTTCAACTAAAATCATTCAAAATTAGATCTTTTTAGTGATTAGGATCACGAATTTAAATTATTTAATTTGCTAACTAAAATATGTTTATGCATTATAAAAATAGACATTTAGCTTCTTTTTTGGTTTAGCAAAGCTTTTTAAAAGTGTTAATGAAAACGTATAAAATAAAAATGGATTCAATTTTGAGTTAAATAGCGAGATCTTCTAACGAAGAATTGCTATTTAAATTAAATGGAATCGTTTTAAGGAAATAAATTATGAACCACTATAATAGATTAAACATTCCTCGTTCTTTGAGTTGTTTGACTAAACTCATCCTATCTTTGACCGTGTTAACCAGTGTTACACCCGTTTATGCTGCTTATGAAAGTAATTTTGTTGATGATTCGTCACTCACTGGCAATGTATTTTTCTGGAACCGTGATCGTGAAAGAAAAAATATCGACGAACATAAATATGAAAAAAACCTTAGGCACTCATCATTTAACACAAATTTAGATTTCAAGTCTGGTTATATTGCTGATCGATTTGCGATTGAATTAGGCGGTTATGGCGCTTGGGAAGTGAGTAACGGTGGTAATGGACATCCTAATGAAATCGGTTTTAGTGGCGCCAATACTCGATGGGGTGAAGATTGGAAAAAAGATGTCAGTGGACTCAGTTTTTATAAAGCATTAGTTAATTTTAAACTCGACGATAAATTTTGGCTCAGAGCAGGATATATCCAACCCTCAGGTCAAACGTTACTTGCTCCACATTGGAGTTTATTACCGGGCACTTATCGAGGTGTGGAATTCGGCACTTTGCTTGATTTCGATGATGCGGGTGCGTTATCCATGTCTTATATGTGGACAGATAAATATAAAGCACCTTGGTATAAACGACTTTATGAATTTAAACAATGGGGAAAAGGGAAAAAAATTGATTACCTCCATTCTGCTGGTTTGAAATATGACTTTAAAAACGATTTTGTAATAGAAAGTGCTTTCGGTCAGGCACAAAATTATATGAACCAATTTTTTGGTAAAGCCTCATATAAAACAGATGTATTTAATCATCCACTGACTATGAGCTACCAATTTTATGGCGCTAAAGATCAGTCTCACAAAGGTAAAAATGTTTATGATGGCTTAGCATGGTTGCAGGCCGCTACCTTAGGTTATCAAATGGGGCCTGTTGGTTTACGACTTGAAGGTGTTGTTGTTAAAGCAGAAGGGGAGCAAGGATTCTTTTTGCAACGTATGACGCCTGATTATGCTTCTTCAAATGGTCGATTAGATATCTGGTGGAATTCTCGCTCTGACTTTAATGCCAATGGTGAAAAAGCACTATTTGCAGAAATCACTTATGATTTAGGGGACTTATCAAATTACTTAACAGGGTGGAGAACAGGTGCTTCTTATGCTTATGGTTGGGATGCAAAACCAAGCACAAACAAACAATTTAATCAGAAAAAACGTTTAATTGAATCAGCTTATAACTTTGATTTAGGTTATACCGTACAAAATGGTTGGATAAAAGATACCTCTTTGCAACTTCATTTTACCAAATATAACAATCACACCAATATCCCAAGTTGGGGAGGTGGATATGGCAATATCTTCCAAGATGAACGCGATATCAAATTTATTGTTACTGTACCTTTCACCGTTTTCAATGCTAAACATAAATAGGTAATCGTCATGAAAAAGTTTAAATCAGCTATTATTGCTACATCCATAGCAACATTATTAAGTATGGGAGCAACACAATCTGCTAGTGCTTCACAAAAAATTGTAGATACCATGAGTTCACAATTACGTCTAAATTATCAAATCGTGGATAATGATGCTGTAAATCATGGAATAGATTGTGCGGCATTGGGTGCAGATTGGGCATCATGTAACAAAGTGACCTTAACCCTTAAAAATACAGGGTCTGCGATTACTGACAAAGATTGGGCAATCTATTTTCATAATATTCGAATGATCTTAGCGGTAAACAATGATCAATTTAAAATTACCCATGTCACCGGTGACCTACACAAGCTTGAACCTACGGAGAAATTCAAAAATATTCCCGCAAATGCTGTTGTGACTATTCCGATCATTGGTGAATATTGGCAAATCAGTGAAAGTGATGTTATGCCTAGATGGTATGTGACCTCATCAAAAGCTGAACCAAAAGTGATTGCCAATACCGATACCGATTCTGATAATCTCTCTGCATTTGTAAAACCATTAGGCGAACAATGGAAAATCTCGCCAAATGATCATAATGTTTTAATGACGCCTGAAAATCGTTATCAACGTAACAAAGATATACAAGAAATTAACGAAGAGTTGTTAAAAGGGCAAATTTTACCGACTCCATCTAAACTTACTGTTGGTAAAGAGACAATTACCCTAAATGAAAATGGCGTTAATTTAGTGCTTAATCACTTATCAAAAGAGAGTAAATCAGTATTAGAGGAACATTTTAGAAAACTAGAGATTGCTGTTAGCAGTAAAGGTTTTAACATTAATGCTTCAATTGATAAAAGTGCATTTAAAAAAGGTGTAAAAGGGAGTTATAAATTAGAGATAACGCCTCAAGGAGCAACCATTTTAGCCTTTGATGAAAGCGGAATTTTTTATGGTGTAGAATCGATATTATCAGTAATACATGCTAAAAACCCTCAAGTTATACCTACACTTTCAGCCGAGGATGCTCCTCGATTTGAATATCGAGGAATGATGTTAGATACCGGTCGAAACTTTAAAAGTAAAGAAGCGGTATTACAGTTACTTGATACGATGTCAAAATATAAAATGAATAAATTTCATTTCCATTTAAGTGACGATGAAGGTTGGCGAATTGAAATTCCGGGTTTACCTGAATTGACCGAGTTTGGAAGCAAACGCTGTCATGATTTAAGTGAGACAAAATGCTTATTACCACAACTCGGATCGGGTCCAAATAGCAACAATAGTGGCAGTGGATACTTTACTCGAAATGATTATATTGAAATAGTGAAGTATGCAAATGCTCGATTTATTGAAGTCATCCCAGAAATAGATATGCCTGCACATGCTAGAGCGGCGATTATGTCGATGGAAGTGAGATATCAACGCCTAATGAATAAAGGTCAAGAACAACAAGCTAATGAATATCGATTAGTCGATCCAACCGATACATCAAATACGACCACAGTACAATTTTATAATCGACAAAGTTATCTTAATCCGTGTTTAGATTCTTCGAAAAAATTTGTGAATAAAGTCATTAGTGAAATAGCCAAAATGCATGCTGAAGCTAAACAACCAATTTCAACTTGGCATTTTGGTGGTGATGAAGCGAAAAATATTCATTTTGGTAATGGCTACCAAGATATTAATGCCGCTCAAAAAGAGGCGGGTAAAGGTTTAATTGATCAAAGTATTGAAGATCATCCATGGGCAAAATCACAAGCTTGCCAAACCTTTGTTAACAAAGGGATTGTTAAAAACATTGAGCATCTACCAAGTCATTTTGCTGTCGAAGTGAGTAAAATCATTAAAAACAACGGAATTAATCGCATGCAAGTATGGCAAGATGGCGTAAAATTCGCAACCGATGCCAAATCTTTTGCCACCGATGAAGTGATTGTCAATTTCTGGGATAGTTTGTATTGGGGGGGATATGATTCAGTAAATGAATTCGCCAATAAAGGCTATAAAGTTATTGTATCTAACCCTGATTATGTCTATTTAGATATGCCTTACGAAGTTAATCCAAAAGAAAGTGGTTACTATTGGGCTTCTCGTTTCAATGATGAACGCAAAATATTCAGTTTTGCGCCCGATAACTTATCACAGAATGCAGAAACATCGTTTGATCGTAATGGTGATGCATTTGCTGCAAAAGGCACTATGAATTGGCCGGGCGCATATGGATTATCCGCTCAAATTTGGACTGAAAATATTCGCACAGATGATAAAATGGCTTACATGGCTTATCCTCGATTGCTCAGTGTTGCAGAGCGTGCATGGCATAAAGCCGATTGGGAGACAAATTATCAAAAAGATCGCCAATTCCAACAAGGCGAAACCCATTATGTTGATCAGCAAAAGCTTTTCAATGATTGGAATCAATTTGCCAATTTAATCGGTCAACGAGAATTAGCTAAATTAGATGCAGCTTCAATTAATTATCGTCTACCTGTCCCGGGTGCGAAGATTGAAAATGGTAAATTGATCGCGAACATCGTCTTCCCTGGTTTAAGTATTGAATATTCAATTGATAAAGGTAATCAGTGGCAACGCTATCAAGGTCCTACTGCCATTAAGAAAGGTGAAAGTGTCATTATTCGTAGTGTCTCGCCAAATAAACAAAGGACCAGTCGCATTGAAATTGTGAAATAAATTAATATTAATCATTATTCTTATCCGTTATTTAACGGATAAGAATAAAATAAAGAAGAATAAATAATCGATAAAACAAATAGATTAAAAATATCACCCCTATTAATGAAGCGTTTCCATATTATCATCAACCTCATTAAAATCATCACTGCCATCTTCAAAATAGGTTCCCCAACCATCATAATTGACACCAAATTGGTTAGTTAATGTGATGATTTCCGCTATTTGGGCATTAATTAATTCTGCATTAAGTGGACTTTCCGCCACAATATCAAACCCGATAACAACATTGCCAGTATCATCTACATCTTCATCAGGGTCGGTAGCTTCATAACCTAATTTATAAGCTTCTACAGCGACTTTTTCAAGTAGATCAAAATTTTGTGATGAGATATGATGTTCAATAATATAAAGCGCATGAGGATCGCTACCATCTTCTAATAGTTCTTCAATAATAGCGTTAGTATCTTGTTGAGCAAGCATAATTTGATCTTTCATAATTTACCTTTTAGTGGTCATGCAATTTGTGTGGTATATTACACGTTTAAAAATAATTTTCGAGAAAAAAAGTGATCGTTGATTTACATTCGCATACAACTGCGTCAGATGGCATATTGACACCTAGTGAACTGGTCAAAAGAGCAGCTGATAATCAAATCAGTATGTTAGCAATTACCGATCATGATACTATCAAAGGTCTGTTAGAGGCAAAAAACACGATAGAACGTGACAATTTACCCGTTAAATTAATTTATGGCGTTGAAGTGTCAACAATTTGGAAGAATAATGAAATTCATATTGTTGGATTAAATATCGATATTGAAAATTCACCGTTGCTTGAATTGTTATCAGCCCAAGAACAAGGTCGAATTGATAGAGCAATAAGTATTGATCAAAAATTGGCGAAAGTTAGCATTGATAATGCATATCAACAAGCACAACAATTTTCGAAAGGTGATATTGTATCACGTGCCCATTTTGCCCGTTTTTTAGTGGCCAATGGTCATGTTAAAGATGTTAAACAAGCATTTAAAAAATATTTAGGCAAAAGTGGTTATGCTTATGTGCCTGCAAAATGTTGCTCTATTGGTGATGCGGTTAATGCTATTCATGCAGCAGGTGGGCAAGCAGTACTTGCTCATCCTAGTCGTTATGATTTAACGTTAACTAAATTAAAAACCTTAATTGGTGAATTTAAAGAATATGGTGGTGATGCAATGGAAGTATCACAAAGCCGACAAACACAAGATGATTTACAACGATTGGCAAAATTAGCTAATGAATTCGGATTATTGGCATCTCAAGGTTCCGATTTTCATGATTTGGTTAATTATCTTGATTTAGGTAAAACCACACCTTTGCCAGCCAGTGTGACACCAATCTGGCATAATTGGAATGACTAAATAAAAAAACGAAACTTAACCATAACACTAATATAGAAGAAAACTATGAGCCAAACTTTTTATATTCATCCTGATAATCCACAAACAAGATTATTAGATCAAGTTGTCAAAATTTTAAATGATGGTGGCGTTATCGCTTTTCCGACAGATTCAGGTTATTCACTAGGCTGCTTGCTCGATAATAAGTATGGTGTTGATCGCATTTGCCAAATTCGCCAGCTTGATAAATATCACAACTTTACTTTAATGTGTCGCGATCTTTCGGAACTATCATCTTACGCTTTTGTTGATAACACGACTTTCCGTCTCTTGAAGAATAATACCCCCGGTAAATATGTCTTTATTTTGCAAGCCAGCAAAGAAGTACCTCGTCGATTAATGAATGAAAAACGTAAAACCATTGGTTTACGTATTCCTGATAATAAAATTGATTTAGCATTACTTGAATTGTTAGGGCAACCATTAATGACAACCACATTAATTTTACCTAATGAAGATGAAGCCCAATCCGATCCTGAAGAGATTGAAGATAAAATTGGTCATCAACTTGATGCTATTGTGCATGGTGGATACATTGGTCCGCAACCTACAACAGTAATCGACTTAACTAATGACTATCCAGATATTATTCGTCAAGGCAGTGGTGATATAAGCCCGTTTATTTAATGTAACTTTCTGTATAGATTAATGAAATATAAAATAATTAAACCTTTTGCTTTGGGAGGTATATTTTTCTATTTGTTAAGTGCTTTGTGGGCTTACCTACAAATTGGTTTTATTAATGAATCAGACTCAACAATAGGTTATGTTACAAATTTTAAATATGAATATAGTCTTTTTAGAGACCGATATAATCATCATGGTTTAATTTATTATCCTATTGTTACTTTTACTGATAAAAATGAAAAAAAGAGAATCTTCACTTCATCACTTGGGTCTAGTCCCAGTCCTTATGATATAGGTCAACAGGTGAAAGTTCTTTATAATGATAACACAGCTAAAATATCGGATTTTAGGACACTTTGGTCTGGTATAATTTTTATCGCTTTTATGGGAACGATATTTAGTGCAATTGGATTTTATTTGCCTTATTTTTTGGCAAAACATTCTGAAAATTATAGAATTAATCTCTTAAACAGCAAACGACATAAACGCAAGCACAAATATAAAATACTTCGAAAGAATAAACGTAAATAAAATAATTATTTAGTAACATTAAAAATTTATACCTATTTTTTGTTGCAAATTGAGTAACTCAATATTCAACAAATAAAATTTACTAACTGTATCAAAATAATAAAATCGATTTTGATATAAGTTTTCACTTAAAGTTAAACAAATATGATACCTGTGAAGGTAGCGAGAACTGCTTATGAAAAACATAAAAGATAATACTGAAAAATTACAAAAGGTACTAGCCAATTTAGGCAATGGTTCACGGCGTGAGATTGAAGCCATGATAGCGGCAGGGAAGATCAGCGTTAACGGTAAAATTGCCAATTTAGGCGATCGTGTCGATGTCAGTGCTAACCCTAAAATTCGCATCAATGGGCATTTAATTCAACTAAGAAGTAAAGAAAAAGAGATCTGCCGAGTTCTGGCTTATTATAAACCAGAGGGTGAAATTTGTTCACGTAATGATCCTCAAGGTCGTGCGACGGTATTTGAACGATTGCCACGTTTAAAAAATGCACGTTGGATCAATATTGGTCGTTTAGACATCAATACGTCAGGACTTTTGTTATTTACTACTGATGGTGAATTGGCTAACCGTTTAATGCATCCAAGACATGAAATCGAACGTGAATATGCTGTGCGAGTGTTTGGTAATATTACCGATCAGCAAATTAATCAATTGCGCAAAGGTGTACAATTGGAAGACGGTCCTGCTTCATTTAATTCAATTAAAGCACAAGGTGGTGATGGTCTTAACCAATGGTTTAATGTCGTTATAACCGAAGGTCGTAATCGTGAAGTGCGTAGAATGTGGGAAGCCATCGATGTACAAGTAAGCCGCTTATTGCGTATTCGTTATGGCAACATCAACTTACCAAAAGGCTTATCACGCGGTACATGGATGGAACTAGGTATTGATTCTGTCAACTATTTACGTGAACTTGTGGGCTTACCAGCAGAAGTTAAAAGT
Organism: Gilliamella sp. B14448G11; assembly: GCF_016101765.1. Taxonomy (NCBI): domain Bacteria; kingdom Pseudomonadati; phylum Pseudomonadota; class Gammaproteobacteria; order Orbales; family Orbaceae; genus Gilliamella; species Gilliamella sp. B14448G11. The sequence goes on from NZ_JACFPX010000005.1 coordinate 28,005, forward strand.
TTTACTAAAACAACTTCATCATCGGACAAAAAAACGGTTAGACCAAAACGTATCAAATTGAATAATCCGTCTAAATCACCTCGCCGTGCTACGGCTAAAAAACCTACTCGAAAATAGAGTTATTCATCACCTCAATACATAATTTGTATTGAGGTATGCGCTCATCAAAAAATTGATTAATGTTAAAAATATTATTTTTTACGCTTTGTTATCATCGTTGTGGTATAGAAATATAGCATTAAATGAAAAATGCTAAGTATTTTTTTTTCATAAAATCGGCAAAAATAATTAAAGGCTATTTTAATTAACGTGTAACCCATCAAACTTGTTATATTCTAAATAGTTTGATAAAGGATGAATAATTATTGAAAGGAAATATTATGCGAATAGTAATAACCATTTTTGTCATTTTTTTTCTTACCGCTTGCCATACACGTACAAGTGAGGAAGCATATAAAGAGGGAAAATATCTAGAAAGTATCAGTTTATTAACTAACAATATTGAAGAAAAAGGCCTTAAAAAGTATGACAAAGATAAAGCCGAAAAGTTACGCACTTTAGTCACTAATGTTATGGAACATTATGAAACCAATCTAGCCAATACTTCAGACACCGATTATAAAAAACGTATTGATATCTACCAAAACTTACTTAAGATGAAAATGATGCTTAGGGATCGTTTTTATAGTTCAACGGTCGATTTTTTTAATAATAAATACGATTCGGAACAATTGGAGCAAACCATTGCTAAACAATATTACGATTATGCAAATTCAATAACGGGCACAGACAGTATAAGCTATAAGAACAAAGCCAATTTATACCAACGTGGTTTAGAACGATATAATTATAAAGATATTGAAAAACGGTATCAAAACGCCAATACGAAATATATGCAGGTTGCTGCCAAAGAATACTATGATTTAGGTAAAAAATTTGCACAAGAAAAAAACTACAAAGAGGCTGCAACGGCTTTTAGTAATGCTTCACAAGTTTATCAACCACTCGGTAAATATAGAGATAGTGATAAACGAGCAATTGAAAATGACAAAAAATATTGTACGCAACAAGCCGAGGCTGCTTATCAACAAGCCCAACAACTCTCTCAAAATGCCAGAAAGCGTCACGAGTTTCGAGAAGTGGCAGATTACTTTAACAAAGCAGTAAAAGTTTACCAGCCATATGGAAAATATCGTGATGCAAAAGCATTAGCTGAAACTTACCAAAAAAAGGGAATTGTTAAAGTCTACTATAATTCATCCCCATCTCAATTTACGAATGAAATTAGAGAATATATAGGCTCATATTATATTGAGTTTACCAATTACTTGAGTGAAGCAGATATTGATATACGAATTGACTACGATATTGATTTTAATGATCTTGGCAAATCAGCTAATTATGAAACAAAAACTGAACAGGTATTTGATAAATATGTCGAAGTGCCAGATAAAAAAGGGAGAATTACCAAACTCAAAAGCTATAAAGATCAGCGCTACACTATAGAAACAGAAACTCATAGCAATCAACTAACATTAACGACAAACATCATGGTTAACGGTATGTATAGCTATATTAAATCATTTAAAGTTAAAGAAACTTCCGCTAAATACAAATATATTTATAGTGGTGATGTACCATCAAAATATCGTAACTATAGTGAAGGAAGTTTAAAATCTCGAGATGAACTCTATAAGCAAGCCCAACAAGAACAACTAACCGAATTAAGGTCTAGATTAAAGGATATTGCTAATGATCTTTCTTACCTTTAATAGAAAGATTTAAGAGATGATAAAAAGTATCTTGAGGTTGATAATGGACATGTTGCACATACTTTTTTAGTAAATTGCACGACTACGTTAACACCTCAAGATACCAACTCTACAGCTAATTATCATAAAATAAGAATCATTTAGTAGTGAAAATAAAATTCAAATTGACTGATATATAATCGGTATCTGAATGAGGCCTATTTCGGTATGTATCAATACTGATGATTGTGCATTAATGCCTACAACTATTGCTAATGAACACGACGTGATGATGAAAACGGCAATCAAACATTTTGATATTGGTCATTGCCAAGCAGAAGAGTGGATTGAACGGATTCGTCAAAAGGGTGTAGATATTTTTGATTCAAATCATATTGATTGGAATAATATATTTGAGCAATATTAAGTATTGCTAATATAGCGAATAACGTTAATTTTCAATAAAGTTGATATGGCAACAAAAGGCTCTAAATTAATTGACATATCGGTTAAACGAAGTTGGAATTAATTCAAATTTTTTCTTCGTTATATAATCGCCTAAGTTTTTCGGTTCGTTGGATTAGTTTGTGACGGACGTGTTCAGGCTCTAAGCAGAGGCATTGATGCCCAAAACTCATTAATATACCGTAACTATAATCATCTTCGATAAAATCAAAATCGACTAGATATTTATTATCATCGAATGGATTTATATCTTTCTCATCACAATAATCTAATATGCGTTCTAAGATAGAGCTATCAATTAATAATTTTATTTTAAAGACCTTTTTTTTCATGTCTCGTTTAAATAAAGAAACCATGTCGGGATTCGATCTTTTAGTAAAATTTATGTCTGTTTTATGGACGTTAGACATTTTCAATAATTTAAATAGGCGAAAATCATTTCTATTTAAACAGTAACCTTGTAAGTACCACTCTTTTTCTTTAAATAATAGTTGGTAAGGCTCAATTAATCGAGAAATCGTATCATGTTTAATTTTTACATAATCAAACGATAACAGTAATTGCTGACTCAACGCCACTTTAATAATCGCTATTTTATTATTATTATTATTGTTTTGTTTTAAAAACCAAGGAGATAAATCCACAGCAAGTTGGTTCAGCTCATTGCCTAAATCATTAAGTTCTTGCTGAGTTAAAAAGCTTTTAATTTTTTCTTGAGTAAGGGATTTTTCATTGTCACTTAAAATTGGAGAAGATAATAAATTCAGACCTTTTAAAAGAACAGTCACATCATCTTTAGTAAATAGACCTTTACTGATTTTATAATCTTTTAAAATACTGATTCCGCCCTGACTTCCTGCATAAGTGATGATCGGAATTCCCGCACGTTCAATAACTTGTATATCTCGATAAATGGTGCGCAATGATACATCTAATTTTTCCGATAATACTTTAGCACTTATCCTATCTTTTTGAAGTAATATCATAATGATAGTAATTATACGGTTAATTTTCATATATTAAATTTTGAAATAATTGATCTTAAATTTTTAATATGACATACAGTTGTCAGGGTTACCTCATCATAATATAGATAACATAATTTAAATATATTAATTTTTTTATATATACTACAAAAAGGTAACCAAAATGTTTAAACCAAATAGCGTTATTATCTATGTTAAAAACATCGATATTAGTACCGATTTTTACACAAAAATACTTAAACAAAATCCTATTGAAACCTATCCAGGATTTACAGTCTTTTTATTGAAAGACGATTTTATTTTAGGATTACAACAAGCCGATCAAATCACACCTAGTGCGCCGAATTATTATGGTGGTTTTGAGCTCTCTTTTAGTGATGTAACAAAAGATAAGGTAGACGAAATTTATTCATTGTGGAAAAAGTTGAACGTAAAAATAGAACTTGAACCTCAAATGCTTGATTTTGGATATACTTGTGTTGGCAATGATCCAGACGGGCATCGCCTTAGAATTTGCGCCACTGACACCTCAAAGTTTGAATAAAAGTGATTAAATAAAATTATAAAAACAATGATTATCTTTTTTTCATGAAGGTTTTATATTTAAATTAATTTGGGTGATAGGAAGAATAGGAGCGGTGGAACTCGCTCCTATATAAATAGGATATTCTAAATTAAATACTATTTGATATTTTATCTTGTTCTTCAAACCACATTTCAATGAAATCATCTTCTTTTGAAGATCTTTGATAAAGGGTACCGACAATAATTGCCCCGATAATAAAAAGTCCCGCAATAAAAGAAAAAACGCCTATTTGCATCAAAAATTCTGAATCTGTTTCTTCAAGTGAAAATATTATTGTTAAACAGATGCAAAACAAGAGTAATAAGCAACTTAAACAAGTTATGGTTGGATAGTAACCTTTTATGTTATCTTCTTTTGTCGGTGTATATGCCGTTTCATCGGATAATTGCATAATATTAATTGAATCTTTATTTTGCGTAGCAATGATTTGCCCTTTTTGCTCTTTAACTATACCATCTGCAGCGAGTGACAATGCAAGCCATGCATGACTATAATCTAACTTACCTAAATTTATCTCCAATTGATAAAATTTATTTGGTTCAAGTTTTATTCCGCTATTTGGATCAAATAATGTAGCTTTAAAACTGTGTAAAGCTGGAGATGGTAAATAGAGTGTCCATGCTTGGTTAATCTTTTCTCTTTGTACTTGTTTAGAATCCAAAAAGTACTCTAGATCTTTATTGAAATTAGTTAAATTTGTATTAAGGGAGCGGAATAAATTTATTTTCAAAGGAGATTGATTTAGTATTTCTTCATCATTTGAAAACAATAGTGCACAACAATATTCTGTTACCTGTAATTGAGTTTCAGTATCAAATAATAGATTAATTAATAGAATATTTTGTATCGAATTATCATCAATCCAATCATTAATCTTATCTATAGAAGGTATTATGTTGGAAAAAGTAATATTAGATTGATGAATATTTAGCTCATTGAGTTGACTATAAGTCATTAATACATTTTTTATAACTTCCATGTCTTGATTAGTGTTTAAAAGAATTGTCACACTTGGAAGAATGTTTAATTTAGATTTCATTGGTAATAAAATCTTATCAAACAAATGTAATAATGGACAACTGTCATTTTCTCTTATAATTGAAATGGGTATTACTTTATCTGGATTTATTGGAGAGTGCCCCTCAATTTTCATTATTTTTAAAGAGACATTATCAATTCCTGTAATATAATGGTAATCAATCAAATTAATTGAATTTTGGCACCAACTTTGCCAATTTATACGCATGTTTTTTAGATAGTTATTAAATATTAACGCATCAACTTTTTCATAAAAAAAGAAGCTGTATAAAAAACCTATCATAGACAAACCAAATAATATTGGCATAATAATAAAAAAAATGAAGATAAGATTAAATTGTGAGAACACAGCATCGTTATCATTCTGAACAATAACAATAAAAATGATATAAAATAAAAAACTAATCACAAAAATCAAAAAATACCCCCATTTTGAAAAATTCTTGGGTATTGTTTTTTCTTCAATATTTGGTAATTGCCATTTCATTAGTTGCATCCCACTTGTGTTAATGTTGATATTAATACACAGCCACATGCGGCATGACATCCTTCAACAACAACTTGGCGTTCATGCATTAACCAAGTAGGATGCCCTTCAATAATCGGATTTATACCATGCCCTTTTTTCGGGCAAGATACACTGTCTCCCACTAAAGCAACAGGTATACCATCAAAATCAGCTCCAGATGCACTAATAACATTTCCACCATGCGAATGTGGATCACCTAACCGTATTACACCCTTCATAAATAAATTCCTTATTTATAGTTTATTTACTTTTTCTGCACCAATTTCACAATGAATTTTGTCCCAACCTTGATAGGGTTCAGGTTTAATATTATCTGCGCCAGTTATCCGCTCTATTCTTGCCAATACATCAACAATGGTTAACCTGACACTTTTATCGGCTTATTTGTTAATATTAGAATTATTTTTCTGCCCCAATTTCACAACGAATTTTGTCCCAACCTTGATAGGGTTCAAGTTTAATATTACGCGCGTCAGTTATGCGCTCTATATAAGCGGGTTTATAATAAATTTCCCAATATCGCCCCAATAGTTGGACTTCTTTCAGGTGTTCACCTTTAAGGTATAAATCAATATTTTTTTTTGTGTTTACAACACCACTTAATGAATGAAAAGTTTGTTGAGGATATTTAAACATTTGCCAAAATACAGTATCCCCAAACAGTACATCATTTTTTAGAATAAAATAGCCTGTATTACCAGAAACGGTAACAGTATTAATAAAGCTTTCCATAGTCGATTTTTTAACATCATTAAATTGCAGGGTTAATGGTTTATCATCTACCCCAATAAAACGCTCGACTTGCTCACTTGGGTTAGCTGCAAAATCGGTCACCTCGCCAACATAAAAAGTTTTACCGCCGTCAATTGAAAACGGTATTGCTGACATATCGTCGGTTGGAATGCCAATATAGTCCTTACCTGGGTTGTAATAGTTAAATTTTGGTAACCTATCATGAGTAAAAAAGATTTTATCGATACGCGTATGAATATTTTTGGCCTGATCGTGGTACCAAATTAATCCTTCACAGTTTTCACCTTGTAGCTCTAAATAACGATCTGCATCATAACGGTAAATAACCTGACGTTTTTCACTTAAATAATAAAACGAAGCTGTATAGTTGGGATTACTTGTTTTAATAATTTCTGGATAAATAATTTCATAACCTTGCCTTGGCTCTGGCATTGAAATATCCAGTCCCGTTGTTTCTTCATATGTTTCCGGTAAATTGGAACCAAAGTTAATGATAAATGCCCATAAACCACCAGGAATGACAATGCAACAGATTAACAATTTAATTAGTTTCTTTTTCATGCTTTACCTCGTCTGTTACGCCTAATAGATGGCGTATTTGGACCTGTAATTTAATAAGTGGCGCATAACGGTTATAGACGGTTATCGGTTGTTTTAAGCTAGGATCACACTGCCATCGCTGCCAACCAGTATAATTGGCAGGCATGATTGGTATAGTTTGAGGTTGATCCGTCCAACGATACCCTTTATATTGTCTGAGACCTGCTAAATATTCCTCGTGAGCGGGCGATAATATCGCAAATCCCGAACCGATAGGCTTAGGCGAACGGTAAATACCTCGATTTTTATCTTTTAAGAAAAATTGATTATTCATAACCATAATGTTTTCTATAGTATTATAAGTAGGTTGATAACTTCCCATACCCTCATACGTCTCAATATGAATGGTACGAAAAGAACGTCCGCCGTCTTGGGAAACATCTATAGCAGAATAATCACTTAAAGGTACAAAGATATAATCTTCAGGCATATGGGCAAAAGGCTCGGTTAAAACCTTTGCCGAGTGCCGAGCTAATTCGTAATAGATCTGCTTTTGATCATCAACATAGTACATTCGCCCTTGGCAACCATAGCCAGTAAGTTGAATAAATCGATGCTCATCAAAACGGAACACAACTTGGGTAGGGGCTGTATATTTAACTTTATCTTCACCCGGTAAAGGGATGATTGCCAAAAAACAGACCAAAAAAACGCTGTAACTTAACCAACAAAAAAGATGCCAACGTTTAAAAAAACAAAGTAGAAATAATGATAAACTCAGTAGTAAATAACTTATAATCAACAACTAATATTCCTTCTATAGCAAATGACGCAATATTGCCATTTTGTTGCATTCCAATACAGCTAATCTAGCTATTACATCGACAATGGTTAACCTGACACTTTTATCGGCTTGTGTGTCAATATTAGAATTATTTTTCTGCCCCAACTTCACATCGAATTTTGTCCCAACCTTGATAGGGTTCAAGTTTAATATTACGTGCGCCAGTTATGCGCTCTATATAAGCAGGTTTATAATAAATTTCCCAATATGAGCCAAATTGTTGAATCTCTGACATATTTTTACCTTTAAGGTATAAATTGATATTTGTTTGGGTGTCTATAACACCACTTAATGAATGAAAAGTCTGTTGAGGGTATTTAAACATTTGCAAAAAGACAGTATCGCCAAAAAGTACATCATTTTTTAGAATAAAATAGCCTGTGTTACCAGAAATAGTAATTTTATTTTTAAAATAACCTAAACCTTTTTTAATATCTGAATCTGAAAACTCAAGAGTAAGCGGGCTATCATCTACCCCAATAAAACGCTCCACTTGCTCACTGGGTTTAGCCGCAAAGCTGGTAACATCGGCAACATAAAAAGTTTTACCGCCATCAATTGAAAACGGTATTGCTGACATATCATCAGTTGGAATGCCGATATAGTCCTTACCCGGGTTGTAATAGTTAAATTTTGGTAACCTATCGCGAGTAAAAAAGACTTTGTCAATACGTGTATGAATATTTTTGGCCTGATCGTGGTACCAAATTAATCCTTCACAGTTTTCACCTTGCAACTCTAAATAACGATCTGCATCATAACGGTAAATAACCTGACGTTTTTCACTTAAATAATAAAACGAAGCTGTATAGTTGGGATTACTTGTTTTAATAACTTCTGGATAAATAATTTCATAACCTTCTCTTGGCTCAGGCATTGGAATATCCAGTCCTGTTGTTTCTTCATATCTTTCCGGTAAATTTGAACCAAAGTTAATGATAAAAGCCCATAAACCGCCAGGAATGACAATGCAATAGATCAACAATTTAATTAGTCTCTTTTTCATGCTTTACCTCGTCTGTGACGCCTAATAGATGGCGTAATTGGGCTTGTAATTTAATAAGTGGCGCATAACGGTTATAGACGGTTATCGATTGTTTTAAGCTAGGATCACACTGCCATCGCTGCCAACCAGGATAATTAGCAGGCATGATTGGCATAGTTTGAGGTTGATCTGTCCAACGATACCCCTTATATTGTCTGTGACCCTCTAAATATTTCTCGTTAGTCGCCGACAATACCGTAAATGCCGAACCGATAGGTTTGGGTGAACGGTAAATACCTCGATTTTTATCTTTTAAGAAAAATTGATTATTCATAACCACAATGTTTTCTATAGTATTATAAGTAGGTTGATAACTTCCCATACCCTCATACGTCTCAATATGAATGGTACGAAAAGAACGTCCGCCGTCTTGGGAAACATCTATAGCAGAATAATCACTTAAAGGTACAAAGATATAATCTTCAGGCATATGGGCAAAAGGCTCGGTTAAAACCTTTGCCGAGTGCCGAGCTAATTCGTAATAGATCTGCTTTTGATCATCAACATAGTACATTCGCCCTTGGCAACCATAGCCAGTAAGTTGAATAAATCGGTGCTCATCAAAACGAAACACAACTTGGGTAGGGGCTGTATATTTTACTTTATCTTCACCTGGTAAAGGGATGATTGCCAAAAAACAGATCAAAAAAACGCTGTAACTTAGCCAACAAAAAAGATGCCAACGTTTAAAAAAACAAAATAGAAATAATACTAAACTCAGTAGTAAATAACTTATAATCAACAATTAATATTCCTTCTATAGCAAATGACGCAATATTGTCATTTTGTTGCATTCCATCCAATACGGTTTATCTTGCCAATACATCAACAATGGTTAACCTGACACTTTTATCGGCTTATTTGTTAATATTAGAATTATTTTTCTGCCCCAATTTCACAACGAATTTTGTCCCAACCTTGATAGGGTTCAAGTTTAATATTACGCGCGCCAGTTATTCGTTCTATATAAGCCGGTTTATAATAAATTTCCCAGTATGAACCAAATTGTTGGATTTCTGACATGTTTTTACCTTTAAGATATAAATTAATATCTGCTTTAGTATCGATACCATTTAATGAATGGTAAAATTGTCTAGGGTTTAACTCAATCCGTTCATAAAATACTGTTTCTCCAAACAGTAAATCGTTTTTCAGGATAAAATAGCCTGTATTGCCAGAAATAGTAATTTTATTTTTAAAATAACCTAACCCTTTTTTAATGTCTGAATCTGAAAACTCAAGAGTAAGTGGACTATCATCAACACCAATAAAACGCTCAACTTGCTCACTGGGTTTCGCCGCAAAGCTGGTCACCTTGCCAACATAAAAAGTTTTACCGCCATCAATTGAAAACGGTATTGCTGACATATCATCGGTTGGAATGCCAATATAGTCCTTACCCGGGTTGTAATAGTTAAATTTTGGTAACCTATCGTGAGTAAAAAAGACTTTGTCGATACGCGTATGAATATTTTTGACCTGATCGTGGTACCAAATTAATCCTTCACAGTTTTCACCTTGTAGCTCTAAATAACGATCTGCATCATAACGATAGATAACCTGACGTTTTTCACTTAAATAGTAAAACGAGGCTGTATCGTGGAGGTCATTAGTCCGAATCGCATCAGGGTAAATAATTTCGTAACCTTCTCTTGGTTCAGGCATTGGAATATCCAGTCCCGTTGTTCCTTCATATCTTTCCGGTAAATTGGAACCAAAGTTAATGATAAAAGCCCATAAACCACCAGGAATGACAATGCAACAGATCAACAGTTTAATTAGTTTCTTTTTCATGCTTTGCCTCCTCTGTGACGCCTAATAGATGGCGTAATTGGGTTTGTAATTTAATAAGCGGCGCATAACGGTTATAGACGGTTATCGGTTGTTTTAAGCTAGGATCACACTGCCATCGCTGCCAACCAGTATAATTGGCAGGCATGATTGGCATAGTTTGAGGTTGATCCGTCCAACGATACCCCTTATATTGTCTGAGACCTGCTAAATATTCCTCGTGAGCGGGCGATAATATCGCAAATCCCGAACCGATAGGCTTAGGCGAACGGTAAATACCTCGATTTTTATCTTTTAAGAAAAATTGATTATTCCTAACCACAATGTTTTCTACCGTATTATAATCTGGGCGATAATGACCCGTAAGATCCGTTGTTGGAAGATGTATAGAGCTGAATGAACGCCCGCCATCCTGGGAAAAATCTATGTCAGAATAGTCAGTACTTGGAATGAAAATATAATCTTCAGGCATATGAGCAAAGGGTTCAGTTAAAACTTTTGCAGAATGCCGAGCTAATTCGTAATAGATCTGCTTTTGGTCATCAACATAGTACATTCGCCCTTGGCAACCATAGCCAGTTAATTGGATAAATCGATGCTCATCAAAACGGAACACAACTTGGGTAGGGGCTGTATATTTAACTTTATCTTCGCCCGGTAAAGGGATGATTGCCAAAAAACAGACCAAAAAAACGCTGTAACTTAACCAACAAAAAAGATGCCAACGTTTAAAAAAACAAAATAGAAATAATGCTAAACTCAGTAGTAAATAACTAATCAACATCAGAAACTCCTTTTAAGTCAGGATCGGGAAACACCCATTGAGGTGGTTCAGTTAATTTTTGGTATTTCGGTTTTTTTAATTCTTCGTCTGTTCCTTGCTTTAATATCTTTTTATCTATAAATGGGTTACTATGGTAAAAATCATTCACTACCATATTATTATTTTTTGGTATATGTTTACTAGGGTAGTTCATGGCTTTTTTTAACTCATCAGGCAGTATACCTTTGTGAACATATTGAAAGGTTTCAGGATCGGTATTTTCAGGGTGGCGCCAGTCAGCCAGTACCCGCCAACTATTTAATAGTTTTTGATCTGTTGCGCTGATGTTTTCAACGGCTCCAATTGCTAAATCATAAGCCATGATTTTTGCAGGCGCTTCCAAACTGTTGGTTATGCCCGAATGATGAGAACTGGTATCCTTTTCATCGTCTACTTCTTTACCTATTTCGGACTCAATTTGTTTTTGTGGGTTACGGTAAATCACTAATATTTTATTTGCCTGCTTGACCATATAACTTGCGGACTCTATTCCTCTATCCCATTCAGGATGCTCGTCGAGCAATTTTTTTAATTGGAGTTCATCAGTGATGAAAGGCGATAAAATATCCTTTTCATCTATTTTTTTTTCAGGTATATAATCCGGTCGGTCAATGATTTCATAATTTAATTTTTTTTCTAAATCTTCAACAAATTGGTTATCACTATTATAAATATCATTATAGTGGATAGCTCTGCTTAACTTTGTTTTGCCACTTGGTTTGTCTACTGTGTAGATCATGGTTTCTGGAACGGGCTCACCATTAATCAATCGGGTGGTTAAAATATAAGGTGCAGTTGTTAAGTCACCTGTTGTTACTGAATTACATTCTCTCTCTGCTCTATACTTAAAAACCGATGGTGGTAAATTTGGATTTTTATTTGAATTTTCATTTATTTCATAATCTATACAATCTGACTCTAATTGACCAGAACTAGTCTTTTGATAAACAAGTTCCGGATAATCTCGTTTCATTTCTTCGTTAGAAGGTATATAATGCACATGAATTGATTGACCTTCATTCGCATAACAACCATGACTAAATAATCCATCACGCCCTTTGAATAAGGGTTCCTGTATTAATTTTGTTAACTGTTCTGAGAGTAACACAACCGGTATGTTTACCCCGTAATAGGTTTTAGCTCCACGACGTTGTTGATAATCTTTCACACTAATATAACTTGGGTAATCTTTTTCTTGTACTTCAATAAGAATAAGAGGAATGTTTACTTTTTTATTTTTAGGATCATTACCAACAATATGACCATGACTAAAAATTCGTTGTTTAAGATTTTGATGTTTACACTGTTTAAAAATATTATCGGGAATACCTTGCCAACCCATCCCTTGAACATTCCATAATGAGACCACATGATCATTGGGACTAAAGTATTGATATACTTTACCAAAGTTATCGCGATAAAACAGTTCTACATCATCGCCGAGCCTATCATACTGTTTTTTAGTTCCATCCGCTTGGGTATAAAGTTCATTATTGTCAATTGCAGTATTTATTACCCCTGTTTCTATCAAATCTTCAGGATTGAACTTTTTAAATCTCCTGTCAGTTTGGAAATTATGCATTTGGTTAACAAAATTAATAAATGTCTGCTCACGCCCGTATTGTGATTGGACCCCCATAGATAGATCTTTGGAAACTATTTCCGCATAGGTTGGCTCAAAAGCATAGGGTGAATGCGCTAATATCACGCAATCGGCAGGTAGAGGCTCGTTATTATCATTGGCTAAAATCAGGTTGGCTAACATGGTAATAATGGTGCCTTGACTGTGGGCAACGATATTAATTGGAATATCTTGCTCTTTGGTTTGTTCCCTAATGGTTTTGATTAAATTGGCTAATCGATGAGCAGCAAAAACATAATAGATACGATGTGGATTAGCATAGCTTCTTGCACCCTTTGGTGTAGCTACTACACCACCAAGACCTAACCAACCAGCCATTCCCGGACCATACATATCGGGTATACAAGTGGTTGCATTGGCGAAGGGCCCACCATTACGTCGATAAAGGTAATCGATCCAGTTACCAAATTTGTCGCAATTAAGTTTATTGACCTCTATATTTTCGGTTTTGAGATGGTAGTTACGATCAATCCAATAGCTATCGTAGGGTAATTCAGGATCTTTAACATTGCTATCCTGTAATCTTTTGTAATAGGCGATCTGTTCTTGTTTATAGGTCTCTTCGTCAACTGGTCTGTATCCCCAAGTGAATGGAATAATAGGTGAATAACTTTTATGTTTTACCGTTTTCGGTTTTAACGGCGGTTTTATTTGATCAACGTTTTCTTGCCATTCTGGCAACATCTGGATTCGTGGCGAAAAATCATCAGCACTTGTTTGCGCCCATCGCCACTTGTTAGGTTTTAAATCTTTACGCCCTAAGCGACGGTTTAAACCTTCGCAAATCATTTTATCTTGATTTTCAAACGCTTCTCCAACATCATTTACGCCATGAATTAATATTACAACACAGGGTAATGGGCGTGATGCTTCTATATTACTTGTTAACATGGCTCCCGATTCAGGGGGAAGTCCTGTAGTACTATCCGAGATATTGTTTCCTTTTAAGTTATCAAAATCAGGCATAACCTATTCCTTTTTTAATATTTCTATTTTTATTTGTTCTAATTCTGTCATTGGAATGATTTCTGTTTCTCCATTCTCATCGGTTATACCATCTTGTGTACTTCCGTCATTGAAGTGGATACGGTACGGTTGATTTTTTAGCACCTGTGAGGGTGAATCATTAAAGTGCAATTTGAATTTACGTGCAAGACTGCCTTTTTCAAATGAAGGTACCGCTTCTTTTATACTTTCAGGACCACTGTAAGATAAAACCGCCGTTTTTTGTAATATGCTGGTTGGTGCTATCATTTCGATAGTGCCATTTTTGATACGAATTCCACCACCACCACTAAGCAGTAGCAGTTCATTTTGGGCATTAATGGTAATTTTACCTGCACAGCTAGTGATAAACATATTTTTTTGGGCAGTTAACTCCATTTCATCGGATTGGGCTTGAATTTGAACTCGTCCTGAAGCAGCGATAAGTTTTATTCCTAACTTATGGGCAAAAAGAGATATCCTTTCACCTGCTGCCATAGAGAGCTTTTTAAAAATATTGATGCTGGCATTGTTACCTGCAGTAGCAATAATATTTTCATTGGCAGCATGTTGAATGCTTCTGGGCGAAATTTGTGTGATCCCTTGTTCACCATGAATAACAACAGTTGATTCCTGTAATTGATTACTGGCATCGAATAATGCTTGCTGTTCGGTTATTTCGGCTAGTTCAGCGCCACTTACTTTGCCGCAACCGATCAACGCTTGAGATATATCAAGAGATTTTTCAATCTGTTTGATGGTTCCTTTCATATCAAGCTGTTCACCAGTCGCTTTTTCTTGGCTTATGGTTGTAAGATAAACACCTTTACTGGCTCTAATTGCTCCAAACTCATCGGTCCTAAGTTCAAACCCTTCGCCACGTTGTTGTTTTTTATTATTTACTAAATGCCCAAGGTTAAGCTGAGTTTTACCGTATTCGGTGGCTAATTTGATGTGTTCTTGCTCACGCTTATCATCCATGCGCAGTTTATTATTGGCAGGTGTTCGAATTACATTACGGTGTTTGTTACTGGTCGAAACGTGATCAGGATTGCTGCTGTCATGCATTGCATGAGCAATATAAGGTCTATCTGGATTGCCCGAAGTAAAACCGATCGCCACTTCTGTGCCGTCTATAAGCGGGAAGTGGAACCCATAAGTATCACCCGCATAAGGTTTAGCGAGTCTAACCCATAAGCTTTCTTCACCTTTCTTCCATTCGGTTAAATCAAAATCGAATTTAACCCGATAACGACCTTGAGTATCAATGTAACCGTAGATATCATTATCTGGGCTGGTGACTCTAGCTGGCAAGGTTCCACTCACCTTTGGCCAAGCAATTGGAGCAGGGCGATAGGGTTTTAATTCTTCGAATGGAATAGCTGTAAAATGGGTTTTGTAAGATGAGCTTCGGTCTGCATAACTCTGTATTGATAGGATTATAATCCCTTTTTGAATATGGTTAATTGGACTTTCATCAACGGTAATTATTTGCCCTGGCATTAATTGATAATCATTACACTCACCACGGATAATGATTTTATCACAGATGTAATATTCATGACGGATTTGCGCATACCAATGGCCACTTTCTACTGTGTTTGGGCTACCTTTTTGCTTATAGTGTTCACCATAGCGGTAATCATTGCCATAAGTAGTGGTGTCCTTAATTTGGGTATTAACGTTAGATTTTAGATTACTCTCGGCGGCGCGATAATTATAATCATTAACCGATACTTGTTGTTGTTTGGTTTTACTTCTAAATTGTAAATTCCAAATACTGTTTTGTTGAACATCATTCATACCGCTAGGCGGTTTAAAAGGCAAGTGTCCTGTATTATCAAATCCTTGTTCGTAATCACTGATAACCATGACATCACAAGAGTGCTGTACATGTGTTTCAAAACGAAACCAAATCCCAATATCGGCTAAAATACGCTGAATAAAAACAAGGTCACTTTCTTGCCATTGAGTAATAAATTCACGAGCAGGATAGGCGTTTTTCAGTTCTAGGCGATATTCAATACCAGTAAATCCATGGGAACGTAAAACATCTTCTACAACAGCAATCACGCTTTTGTTTTGATAGATAGCACATCGATGTTCATTGGCTAGTAGTGCCAGGCGTGAATTTAATATGACTTGATAACGAGCTTCATCTTTACTTACTGATATCAAGCTAAATTCAGTAATAACACCATATATTGTCCTATTTTGTGCTGGAGAGGTTAGCGAACTGAGTTGAACAAGTTGTTTTATAGAATTTGGTGCATGAAAGGTAAGCGAGGCAGGTTGATTCAGTATTGAGTTAATGTCGATTTGTTTATTGGTACTGGTAAATGTTATTTCGTAATGCCAAGGTTCACTCAATGACTCTTGTCCGTTAATGGAGTAAATTGAGAGCATTGCGAGTTCATCAAGTTGATCAATTGACAAGCTATAGTGATTGAGTTGACTATCAGTTGCTAATGAAGCAATTCCATTTATTAAGGAGTTTATCCCATCCATTTTTGCCTCTTATACTTATCTTTGCTTTTTTACATCAAACTATGTGAATTTTTGTAAATAAGATACGTTAAAATAGATTATTGTCAATGAGTTAGTTTAATAGGTTTGATCATTTTTTACAATTAATGCGATTAATAAGTGATACGACTTAGTTTTTTTATTATCCAAGTTCTAAATCACAACTTTAAAGGAAAAAGCAACAGATCGCTTTAATGAAAAGATTCGAATAGTTTAATATATATCTTTATAATTTATTGAAATATTAAACTAGTTTTAAATGAGATTAATTATTGTGGTAATGCCCAATATTTAACCAAAACAAAAAATCGGTCAAATTAACATGGATTTTATAAAGTATGCTGAGATTTATACTCATTAATCTATCAAAAAAATGGACATAATCACGTATGTTTTACCAAGCGATTAATTGTGAAAAATAAAATCGTTTGATAATAAACATAATATGTTGATGCAAAGTTGAAAAAGAAGCTTTCTGAAATAAGATAATATCCAAAAAAAACTCACCATAATTTTATTATTTTTGGTGAGATTTTTATTTATTAAAGACGATTTATTTTTCTAGTCCTAATACCATTCGTCCATTTTTGGTTGCTACATTTACCACATTATCCAAATCGGTATAGCGGCAGCCGGTAACAAGTAGTTTAAGTTCTTCCCACATATTGCCCGTTGAAAATGGCAGCATATAATCACTAATATTATCGGTACCAATGGCAACGGGAATCCCGGCTGAGGCAAGTTCGTCAACAGGGGTGAGTGAGTTACGAGTAGGGCCTTGTTCTTCACGGCGTGGGCTATCAATCCAAGCAAATGGGCAAGCAATGACCATCATTTTTGCTTCTTTCATTTTTTGATAAAGTTTTTGACGATATTCCAAGCTGTGTGCTGTGATTGAAATACTGTGAATAGCAACGACACGACCATGCATACCATGCTCTAAAGTTTTATCGGTGAGTTGTTCGGTTTCGATTTCGTCTGATGAGTTAAATTGGTCAACATGAACATGAACCATTTTACCCAATGATTTACCCGTTTGCATTAACACATCAAGATGTTTTAATCCCATTCCTTTACCATGATCACGTTCATCTCGGCGAGGTAAGCCACCAATGATATCAACCAAATCAGCACCTTTATCAAACCAATAGCGAGCTTCTTTATCGATGACACCTTTAAGTGTTTGATTGACTAATTTAATGATAATGTCATCTTTGTATGTTTCACGAGCTCGAAGTGCGCCTCTAATAGCGCGTTCTTCAGCAATTGGGTCGATATCCACAAATGACCCCATTGCCGTTACACCTTGTTCAATCATACGCTCAACCGCCATACTAAAATGGCGATAGTAATCATCTTCACTCATTGATGCCTTAACTTTATCTAAAGTATCCCATTTTTCAATTAAGGTCTGTTTTTGGTACACATCAAAACTATCTACCGTTATGGTAAAAGCACGATCGGCATGCATATGTGAATTAACCCAACCGCCATTTTGCTTTATTTTATTCATCAAATATGCTTTTAAACTTTGATCTCGACTGGTTGATAACATTTTTTTATTATCGGTCATAATGTGCCTCTATAATTCAATTACTTTTGGGATTTAATAAAAATGGTGGATAAAAAAATCCTCCATGAAGGAGGATTAAAAAAATCAACAATTGTGGACGAAAATATTGTTGATTCAAATTTAACATATCAAGCTAACCTAGACTGGTGTATAAAACTATTGGAATTCTAACCAAATTGGGGTTAATAGCAAGCATAAAATTTTAAAAAATATCTAAATAAATGAAATAGTTAAAGTATTATTTTTTAGATTTTTTCAAGTCTAAATACAGGGTTTTTATAGGATGGTTTTGGGTCTATGGCAATTTTTAACATATAACTCTATATTTTATATAAAGATTTACTAGTCCAAAAATCGAGATATTTTTATGCTGAGTCAATATTTCAACTTTCAGATAAATATAGAAAAATTTATTGAATGTCTGCCATCATTTACTCGTGTGTATCCAATTTCTATGAGTAATCAATGATGAGTAGAAATAATTAAAAATAGACATCATGTTCGTAATCTCTTTTTATTAATCGGTAATTTTAGCTATACTCTTAACTTGATTATTTAGATTAAACATCAAGAGGTTTATATGAGCCATTTAAGTATTATCGCGACAATTACAGTTAAAACAGAATACTATGAAGCTTTTCAACCTATTTTAAAAAAACTTGTTGAAGAGAGCCAAAAAGAAGCAGGTTGCCTCCATTATGAACTTAATCAGAGTATTAGTAATCCTAATGTTTATGTTGTAATTGAAACATGGGCTTCTCAAGCTGCTATAGACAGTCATAACGCAACGCCACATTTTGTTGAGTTTGCTACGTTTGCCAAAGATCATGTAGATGGGTTAGATATTTGTGTAGCAAAACCTGTTAATTTCTAAAATTTTTTCAGGTTAACAATATATTTAAATATAAAAAAGCCACCGATACAATTTTTATCGGTGGCTTTTAAATGGATTTTTTGCAAGATAATTTTATTAATTATTGCTAGCTATCTTTTTAATTACATTTTATCGACGGTTTTAATACCTAACATATCAAGACCAACTTTAAGTGTTTTAGCCGTTAATGAAGCCAATTTTAAGCGGCTTTGTTTCAAGTTTTCATTTTCAGCCGTCAAGATAGGGCAGTTTTCATAGAAACTTGAAAACAGCGTTGCAATTTCATAAAGATAAGCACAAAGCACATGTGGCGTACCTTCGTTTGCTACTGTAGTTATCGTTTCATCAAATTGGATTAAACGAGTCGCTAAGGCGCGCTCTTTATCGCTGTCCAAACTTATATCGCCTGTTAAGCTATCTTCAGAAATATCAGACTTTCTAAACACGGACAGCACTCGAGTATAAGCATACTGTAAATAAGGCGCAGTATTCCCTTCAAACGACAACATATTATCCCAATCAAATACATAATCGGTAGTACGGTTTTTGGAAAGATCCGCATATTTAACGGCACCGATAGCAACGGCATCAACGATTTGGGCAAGTTCAGCTTCTGATAGATCAGGATTTTTGCTACGAATGAGCGAGCTTGCGCGTTCACAAGCTTCATCAAGCAAGTCATTTAATTTTACGGTATCACCCGAACGTGTTTTAAATGGTTTGCCATCTTTACCAAGCATCATACCAAACATATGATGTTCTAATTTCAATGATTCTGGAACATATTTAGCCTTATGTACAATCGCCCATACTTGCTCTAAATGTTGATGTTGACGAGAATCAGTATAATAAAGAATACGATCAGCGTGTAACGTTTCATAACGGTATTTGGCACAAGCGATATCGGTTGTTGCATACAGATAGCCACCATCACGTTTTTGGATAATAACGCCCATTGGTTCGCCTTCTTTATTTTTATACTCATCTAAAAATACAACAATGGCACCTTCACTCTCAACCGCTAATTTTTTCTGTTTAAGATCGGCAACAATACCCGGTAGCATACTGTTATAAATGCTTTCGCCCATGGTATCTTCAACTGTTAATGTCACATTTAATCGTTTATAAGTTGCGATGTTTTGTGTCATGGTAATATCAACAAGCTTACGCCACATATCACGACAGTACTCATCACCGCCTTGTAATTTAACCACATAATTACGAGCTTTTTCAGCAAAGACTTCATCTTCATCATAATGTTTTTTTGCTGCACGATAGAAAGATTCTAAATCCGACAGTTCCATATCATTAGCATGTTCGTTTTGCATTTTTTCAAGATAAGCAATCAACATACCAAACTGTGTACCCCAGTCGCCGACATGGTTAGCTCGAATGACATTGTGACCTAAGAAAGATAATACCCGCACACTGGCGTCACCAATGATGGTTGAACGCAAATGGCCAACGTGCATCTCTTTAGCGACGTTTGGCGCTGAATAGTCAACCACAATCGTTTGTGGCTTAGCAGGTAAAGTAATATTGAGTTTATCACTGTTTAATGCGATTTCATTCTGCTCGGCAATCCAACTATTTTTTAGAAAAATATTAATAAAACCCGGACCAGCAATTTCAACTTTATCGGCAATATCATCAATATCTAAATGCTGTAAAACCTTTTCTGCCAATGCTCTTGGTGGCATACCTAGTTTTTTTGCGGTTGCCATAATACCATTAGCTTGATAATCACCAAATTGCACCTTAGCCGATTGCTTAATTAAAGCATCACAGTTGTTATCGGCGCCAGCCAGAATCATTGCTTGCGAAACGCGTTGCGTTAATAATTGTTGAATATTCACACTAAACCTAATCGATTATAATAAAATGTCCAATATGATACCGACAAAGTGATAAATTGTCACTGTGGGATTAGTTTTAGAGGGCTTTTTTTTCGAATAGTGGAACTGATTTAAATGACTTGATGGCTATTTTTATAACAAAACTTATGTATGATTTCAAAAATTTATTCAAACTACCAATCCATTAATTACCTCATCTAGTTTTTTACTGATCAATTAAATTATCACTTCAAACAAAAGAAAACGAAACAGTATAGACTCCTGAATAATTTTTACAAAGTTATCACAGTCGTTTTTAATGTGATTGGGTTTTTAATACTTTTATTATATTAGATTGATCATTTTTTTTGGTTTAAACCTAAAGAAGATCGGTTTTGGAAGTGAATTAATCATGTTTTTTAGAACGTTTATGTAAACCGTTTTTATTAATCAAATTTATTATTCACACATTGGCGGTTCATCGAGGTAAAGATACTATAGAAAATTTATTAGTATTCGATGATTAGTGCATGTAGGTTAAAAGAATCTGTAATCCATTATCTCATTACATTTAATAACGATGTTAGTAAGTAGTCTTTTAAACAATTATTTCAAACTAAGGAAACGAAACGGTATAGACTCCTGAATAATTTTTACAAAATTATAACTATCGTTTTTAATGTGATTCGATTTTTAATATTTTTATTAAATTAGACTTTTCATTTGTTTTTGGTTCAAACCTAAAGAAGATCGGTTTAGTGAAGTAAGTTAATCATGTTTTTTTAAAACATTTATGTAAACCGTTTTTATGCAATTAAGTTTATTATTCACATATTGGCAGTTTATTGAGGTAAAGATATTCCAGAAAAATTTATTGGTATTCGATGATTAGTGCATGTAAGTTAAAAGAATCTGTAGCCAATTATCTGATTACATTTAATAACAATGATAAGTCGTCTTTTAAACAATTATTTCAAGCTAAGAAGATGAAACGGTATAGACTCCTGAATAATTTTTACAAAGTTATCACTGTCGTTTTTAATGTGATTGGGTTTTTAATATTTTTATTGTATTAGACTTTTTATTTGTTTTTGGTTTAGAACTACAAAAGATAAGCTTATTGAATACTTTTTTATAAGAAAATCCTTATATTTTGCAGTAGGTTAATAATATTTTTTTATTATTAAAAATTTCGATAACCCGTTATATTACTTATTTAATAAATTATATGAGTACTAGGATGAAAAAATTTATAAAAGTATTATCTAGCATTGTCTTTTTAAGCATATCCCTAAACAGTCAGGCGGCATTACCTGAATCAATTAAAATAGGTTCTGATACTTCTTATGCTCCATTTGATTACATTGATGAAAATGGTGAAATTACGGGGTTTAACATTGAAATAACCAAAGCACTTTGTGAAAAAGCAAATGTAAAGTGTGTTTTTCAAACCACTGACTTTGATGCGTTAATTCCATCCCTTTTATCAAGAAAGATTGATATGATTTCATCATCATTGATGATGACTGAAAAACGTAAAAAGCAGATAGCTTTTTCAGATGAAATTTTTGCCACTAAATCACGTCTGATAACAAAAGAGGGCGCCAATATCCTGCCGACAGTTGAGTCATTAAAAGGGAAACGAGTCGGCATTGAACAAGGTACTTCACAAGAACATTTTGCTAATGAAGTGTGGCGTCCAAAGGGTGTGACCATTGTTCCTTATCAAAATCAGTTACAAGTTTTTTCTGATTTAGTAGCGGGGCGTTTAGATGCGGCGCTGCAAGATGAAGTAACAGGAAGCTATGCATTTTTAAAACAACCTCAAGGAAAAGGTTTTATTTTTGCAGGTGAGGCACTTACAGATAAAAAATATTTTGATGTTGGGGTAGGTTTAGGATTCCGTAAAAAAGATAATGAACTTAAGGAAGCTTTTAACAAAGCACTTGTCGAGATTTTAGCCGATGGCACCTATAAAAAAATCAACGATAAATACTTTGATTTTGATGTTTATAATAAGAAATAAGTAATGCAGGGCTATAGTTTACTCATCTTTCAAGGTGCATTAATTACCATAGGACTGGCAATTGCTTCTTTAGTGGTTGCCGTTTTACTGGGTGTGGTTTGTGCACTTGGTAAATTGTCACATTTAAAAACATTGCGATTAATATGTCAGATTTATACTTCGGTCATTCGAGGCGTGCCTGATTTGGTGTTAATGATGTTAATCTTTTTTGGTTTGCAATTTGCAGTCAATAATATCACTGATTTTTTTAATGCCGATATCATCGAAGTTAATCCCTTTGTTGCGGGTATTTTAACGCTTGGATTTATTTATGGGGCGTACTTTACGGAAACCTTTCGTGGCGCTTATCAAGCTGTATCAAAAAATACCCTAAATGCAGCGGTAGCACTTGGATTAAGTCAGATGCAGGTATTTCGTTATGTGATGTTTCCTTTAATGATGCGTTTTGCGCTTCCTGGTATGGCTAATAATTGGCTCATTATATTGAAAGCAACGGCGTTGGTTTCACTATTAGGACTATTTGATTTAGTTAAAGCGACGAAGACGGTAGGGGAAGCAACTTATCAACCGTTATTTTTTGCATTAATCGCAGCAGTTTTTTATCTGCTTTTTACCACTATGTCGATTCTTGTATTAAATTGGCTAGATAAACGTTATTCAGTCGGACTAACAAAAGCAAAATCATAAAAAAGAGCATTATAGAATGATAGAAATTCTTCAAGATTATTGGCAAGCTTTGTTATGGACTGATGGCTATAATATTACTGGCCTAGCTATGACGCTTTGGATCTTAATTTTATCTGTTTTGTTTGGCGGTATTTTGTCTATTTTTTTAGCCATTGGGCGTAATTGCTCAAATAAATTTATCAAACTGCCAATTTGGTTATTCACCTATGTTTTTAGAGGCACACCGCTGTATGTACAATTACTTGTGATTTATACAGGAATTTATACGTTAAGCATTGTTAAAGACCACCAGTGGCTAGACGATTTTTTTCAAAGCGGTTTGAATTGTACTATTTTGGCTTTCACGCTTAATACTTGTGCTTATACAACTGAAGTTTTTGCGGGGGCCATACGCAATGTGCCAAGCGGTGAAATTGAAGCTGCAACGGCATTAGGCTTTAATCGTTGGCAATTATATCAATATATTATCTTTCCAAGAGCTTTTCATATTGCTTTACCTGCTTACAGTAATGAAGTGATTTTTATGTTACATTCGACGGCACTGGCATTTACGGTAACGGTTCAAGATGTAATGAAAATTGCTCGAGATATTTATGCTGAAACCTATCAACCTTTTCATGCGTTTGGCATCGCGGCAGTTATCTATCTTTGTGTGAGTTTTGTATTAATCTTTGGTTTTAAAAAGTTAGAGAAGTATTGTTTAGCATATCAACATTATTAGTATTATCACTCTAAACATAAATATACAAAACAGCGCGTTGAATCAGTGGATTAAGATTTTATTGTAATAAAAAAATCAGGTTATCATAGTTGTGATAGCCTGATTTTTAAGATTTAATTATTTAATTAGTTGGATAGATATCATTTACGTCATCATGATTACCATGGTCACTTGAGCCAGGTAATGCTCGAGTTCGATCGATCGGTACATAACTGCCACTTGGCGTTTCTATCTGACATTCGCCCAAATAGATGGAATATTTTGTTTGGGCATGCATACTCACTCCGCGAAAATAACAATGAGTGGCATTGTAGAGATCATTTCGACAAAGTACGGCTATTACCAGCCAAACGCCAACAATTGACAATAATATCCACTTTAAATATTTCCAAGTAAACGACCAAAATCTTTGATTACGAATACGACAGTAAGCAACGATAAGTAAAATAACTGCAACAAATCCTAAAAATTCAAATAACCAAAATAGCCACATATTGTTATCTCCTAATTAACAATTATTCGCCATTTTATACCAACTTTGTTCTTACATCCATGATCCATTACGAATTATACCAACAGCAATTCCCTCAATTGCAAAACTTTGCTGTTCAAGATCAACTTCGATAGGTGAGAACTCTTCGTTTTCGGCAATTAATTGTACATGTTTACCTTTACGTGAAAGTCTTTTAACTGTTACTTCATCATCAATGCGAGCAACCACGACTTGCCCATTTTTTACGTCTTGCGTTTTGTGTACGGCAAGCAGATCACCATCAATAATCCCGATGTCTTTCATTGACATACCATGAACTCTAAGTAAAAAATCGGCATGAGGTTTAAATAGGGATGGATCGACTTGGTAGTGACTTTCAATATGTTCTTGTGCCAAAATTGGCGAACCTGCTGCAACTTGTCCAATTAAAGGAATTCCCTGAAAATCATTTTGCTCTTCTTGTCTTTCCAGTAATAAACGAATTCCTCGAGATGATCCGGCAATCATTTCAATTGCCCCTTTTTTGGCAAGTGCTTTTAGGTGTTCTTCTGCTGCATTTGCTGAGCGAAATCCTAATTTTTGGGCAATTTCAGCTCGAGTAGGTGGCATGCCAGTTGTTTGAATATTATCTTTGATTAAATCATAAATCTGTCTTTGGCGTTCCGTTAATGGTCTCATTATTAATTCCTGTTTTTTTATACAGATGCATGTGATTATATACAGCTATAGATATAAAACCAACAATTTTATTAAATTTATTTTCGGTATGATGATAAATCAAAGTAATAGTGGGCTTATTTCTGCAAAATAAACACCATTTTTTCGACTATTTGCAGGATGATTCGCTTAAAACACCTATTTATTTTAATCAATTGGGCAATAAAAAATAACACGATTTTACTATTTTCAAAAAAATCAATTCGTTGATCAATTCTGAGGCTATTTTGAACAAATATTGCTTATGATATCTAAACAAAATTCGCTGTTTTCTTTACTTTTTAGATAATTTGGCGTATGTAATGAAAATCACTTGTATGTTATACTATTAGAAGTATTTTATTTGATTGGATTTGGAATCTATTTCATGCCTTATATTGTAGCTCTGAGTGGTGGAATCGCTAGTGGTAAAAGTACCATCGCTAACCTTTTTGCTCAGTTAGGTGTGCCTATTATTGATGCTGATGTCATTGCTCGGCAAGTTGTTGAAATAGGAACTGATGCCTATAAGGTGATTGTTAAACATTTTAGCCAAGAAATTTTATTACCCAATAATGAGATAGATCGTAGTCAATTAAGAGACATTATCTTCAATAATGATCATGAAAGACTTTGGCTAAATAATTTGTTACATCCAATCATTCAAGAACAAACACAAATCCAAATTGCCCAGCAAACTGTTGCTTATGTAATTTGGGTTGTCCCCCTATTAGTTGAGAATAATTTACATAATTTGGCTGATAGAGTCTTAATGGTTGATACGCCAGAACAATTACAATTAGAGCGACTTATCCAAAGAGATAATATCGATGAATCGCTAGCAAAAAAAATGATATCGTCACAAATTTCTTCTCAAAAACGATTAACGTATGCTGATGATATCATTGTTAATAATGGTGATTTGACTTCATTAACCGCACAAGTAAATAAATTGCATCAACAATATCTGAATAACTTTAATATTAAGAATGGTTAAGTATGGATAAAATTATTTTTGAACATCCACTAAATGAAAAGATGCGAACATGGTTACGTATTGAATTTTTATTAAAGCAATTAAATTTGCACAGTCATTTTGATCAAAATAATGCGCTTTTATTTTTTCATGCTCTATCTGAACTATTAGAAATCATTGAACGCAATGATGTAAAAAGTGAATTAATCAAGGAAATTGAGACCCAAAAAAATAGACTTTTATCATGGGTAAATATCGACGGTGTCGATCAAGAGTTATTGAATAATTTGATTAATCAATTTGATGCCTACTTGGTTAAATTTAACTCGGTTATGCGATTAGGGCAGGCCTTAAAAGATGACCGTTTTATTACTGCGATTCGTCAACGTTTAATGATCCCAGGAGGATGCTGTAGTTTTGATCTGCCATCCTTTTATTTATGGTTAGAGCAGTTACAAGAAAAACGTGATAGGCAAGTGCAAAATTGGTTACAACATTTGGCAATTCTTGATGAGGCCTTGTCATGTTGTATGCAAATGATTCGGCAAATGGGTAATTTTAAACCATTTGTTTGTAGCAATAATTTTTTTCAAGAAACTAATGGCGAGTTTAATTTAATTCGAATTCGTGTTTCATTGGATAAAAATGTTTATCCGCAAGTTTCTGGGCATATGTCTCGTTATAGTATTCGATTTATACCACTTGAAGCGAGTGAAAACGCCCATACCGAAGCAATCGAATTTGAATTAGCTTGTTGTTAACATTATTAAATATTTTAAAAGAGTTTAAATGAATAAAGAAACTATCCAATTTGTCAAATGTCCAACTTGTCAAAAGGATGTTGAGTGGTCAGACAAAAGTATATATCGACCGTTTTGCAGTAAACGTTGTCAACTTATCGATCTCGGTGAGTGGGCTAATGAAGAACACCGCATTGCAGATAAAGAGATATCTGAACAAGATCGTTGGAGTGAAGATGACCTTTCCGATTATGTAGGTAAACATTAATGAAAGTACTTGGAATTGAAACTTCATGTGATGAAACAGGTATTGCTATTTACGATGATGAGCAAGGCTTGATCGCAAACCAACTTTATTCACAAATTAAATTACATGCTGATTATGGTGGCGTTGTCCCTGAACTGGCTTCACGTGATCATATTCGCAAAACAGTCCCTTTAATTCAAGCTGCATTAAAAGAGGCTAACTTAACCTCTGCGGATATTGATGGTGTTGCTTATACTGCAGGGCCCGGTTTAGTGGGAGCTTTAATGGTTGGAGCGTCAATAGGTCGTTCTCTTGCCTATGCTTGGAATGTCCCGGCTGTTGCAGTGCATCATATGGAAGGGCATTTACTTGCGCCAATGTTGGAAGATAATCCTCCGCAGTATCCGTTTGTGGCTTTGCTTGTCTCTGGTGGGCATACACAGCTTATTAGTGTGACCGGTATTGGTCAATATCGCTTAATGGGCGAATCTATTGATGATGCGGCTGGTGAAGCATTTGATAAAACAGCTAAATTACTTGGTTTAGACTACCCAGGTGGTGCTAAACTTTCGAAATTAGCTGAGCAAGGTGATTCTTCTCGATTCCATTTTCCAAGGCCCATGACGGATCGTCCCGGACTGGATTTTAGTTTTTCGGGATTAAAAACGGCTGCGGCCAATACTATCCATCAGTATAATCAAGGTGTTGATCTTGATGAACAAACGAAAGCCGATATTGCACGGGCGTTTGAAGATGCGTTAGTTGATACATTATTAATAAAATCTCGCCGAGCACTTGATCAAACGGGTTTTAACCGCTTGGTGATTGCTGGTGGGGTAAGTGCCAACAAAACATTACGTAATAAATTAGCTGAGCTGATGGCACAACGTAAAGGTCAGGTTTACTACCCTCGCATAGAATTTTGTACAGATAATGGCGCTATGATTGCCTATGCAGGTATGATTCATCTAAAACAACAACAGTATAGCGATTTAGCAATTAATGTCCGACCAAGATGGCCGTTAAGCGAGCTAAATGTGTCATAATATCATTGATTAATGGTTGGTCTGTTATTGGTTTTAAATTTTTTTAGGGAATGATTTTATTAAAGTGGGAATTTTTCCCACTTTTTATGTGACTAGAAAACTAAAATTAATTTTGGCTAATTGTAGTTTGATCATCTGAACGATTGTTAAGATCATCATCTTTATTTAATGCTAACTTTTCGATGTTTCGGTTAATATTAAATAAAACACATATTAATTCAAAACCAATTCTGGCTGAAATAATTCCAACTACAAGAGTAATAATACCGCTAATAAGCGTAAACATTCCACCAAAAAAGCTGTATTGAAAACTTGCAAAACTAGCAAAAATCACACCCAATCCGCCCAATGCGATAAAAACTAATGTTATCCAATAAATAACAGTAATGAATACTGGAGTGATCATTTTTTTGAAAAAGAAAAAGTCAGCTAGTGAAAAATTCTCAGAATTTATTATTTTTTTCATTTTATTTCCTTAATTAAAAATTATTGATGATTAATACTTTTAATTTAGATCAATAGCGTATACATTTAAGAATAAATCTACCAATAAAGCAATATTTTTATCATATAAAAAACTTTTGAGAAACTACATGAAAACTTTTATCCCCGGCAAAGACGCTGCTCTTGAAGATTCTATTAACTATTTTCATCAACAATTAGCTAACTATAATTTAGAAGTGAAAGAAGCCTCTTGGCTTAACCCTGTGCCAAATGTTTGGTCTGTTCATATTCAAAACACCGAATGCCCACTTTGTTTTGCCAATGGTAAAGGAGCAAGTAAAAAAGCTGCGTTAGCGTCAGCGCTAGGCGAGTATTTTGAACGATTATCGACTAACTATTTCTTTTCCGATTTTTATTTGGGTGAAATTGCAGCCAATGCAGATTTTGTACACTATCCAACCGAAAAATGGTTCCCAATCCCTGAAGATGGGCTTTTACCTGAAGGATTATTATCTGAAAAATTGCTTGAGTTTTACAATCCCAATGACGAATTGACGGCTATGGATTTAATTGATTTGCAATCAAGTCATCCGCAACGAGGCATATGTGCTTTACCTTTTGTTCAACAGTCAGATCAAAAAACAGTTTATGTGCCTGTCAATTTGATTGCTAATTTATACGCTTCTAATGGTATGTCTGCTGGTAACACCCGTAATGAAGCTCGAGTACAGGGGCTATCCGAAATTTTTGAACGTTTTGCCAAAAATAAAATTATTGCTGAGGCGATTAGTTTACCGCTTATACCAACTGATGTGATTAATCGCTATCCTGAGGTGTTAGCAGCAATTGAGGCGCTAGAAAAAGAAGGATTTCCGCTTTACTGCTTTGATGCGTCTCTTGGTGGGGAATTTCCAGTAATTTGTGTCGTGTTATTTAATCCTCAAAATGGTACGAGTTATGCGTCGTTTGGAGCACATCCTAATTTTGGCGTTGCCCTTGAAAGAACCGTTACTGAGCTGTTGCAAGGTCGCAGTTTGAAAGATCTTGATGTGTTTTCGCCACCAAGCTTTGATAACGATGACGTCGCTGATTTGAGTAATTTAGAAACACATTTTATCGATTCAAGTGGTTTAATTTCTTGGGATCTGTTTAATCAACAATCTGATTATGAATTTGTGGATTGGGATTTTTCTGGAACCACCGAACAGGAATTTGCAAACTTAATGGCGATTTTTAACCGCTATGAAACCGAAGTATTAATTATGGATTATGAGCATTTAGGCGTCTATGCTTGTCGAATTTTAGCGGTTGGAATGTCAGAAATCTATCCACCAGAAGATTTGTTGTTTGCCAATAATAATATGGCGATTCATCTGCGAGATCTGATTTTATCGTTGCCTTATAAAAAACTGACGGCTAAACAGTATCTGAATATTATTGAACAATTGGATGAAGAAGGCTTAGATGATTTTGCCCGAGTTCGTGAATTGCTCGGTATTGCAACTGGATCGGATAATGCTTGGCTAACGTTACGTATTGGTGAACTTAAAGCGATGCTGGCATTGGCAGCAAAAGATTTAGAGCAAGCCCAAGCTTGGATTGATTGGACAGTAGAAATGAACGAGTCAATTTTTACCCCTCAACGCAATCATGCTTATCGTTGCTTACAAACATTGGTTAATTTTATTCTTGAGCGAGATAAAAAACAGTTCAACCATTATCAAGATGCATTTTATAAAATGTATGGTAAAGAGTGTGTTGATGAAATGTGGCAATATGCTAATGGCGAAAAAACGTTTTTCGGGTTAGCTGATTTAATCTCGGCGGATAAATCATCTAATAACAATTTGCAACAATTTGCAATGCATCAAAAGTTATTGTCCGTGTACCAGAAATTACACCAAGCTATGTTATAAGCGCTCAGTTATTAAAGAGTAAATCATCTACTTTTGATACTATTCCACCCATAAAGCGGGTGGAATAGTTTATGATTTAGCCTTGTCTAGCAAAATCCCCAGCTTGCTTCACTAACTCTTTGCTTGGCGTAACGCCTGTGTATAACACAAATTGTTCCAGTGCTTGTATCACAGCGACATCTGCACCGGAAATAATGGTTTTATTAAGTGATTTGGCGAATTTAATCATAGGTGTTTCTACGGGCAGAGCAACCACATCAAATACAATATCGGCATTTTCAATCATTGTTTGTGGAAAGGCCAAATCATTGGCTTCAGCACCGCCTAGCATTCCAATTGGTGTTACATTAATAATGAGTTTTGCCTGTTCAGGCGCGATGTCTTGCTCATTTTTAACCCAGGCATAACCATAACGCTTGGCTAAAGCTTCACCTTTAGTTTGGTTGCGTGCGGCAATTATTCCATTTTTAAAACCTGCATCATAAAAGGCACCAATCACCGCATTGGCCATTCCACCACTTCCTTTTAATACAAAAGGGGTATTATTATCAATGTGATTTTCTTCAATCAGTTTAGCAACAGCAATATAATCCGTATTATAAGCCTTTAAATAGTGATCAGTATTAACAATCGTGTTGACTGATTGGATCGATTTTACAGAATCATCCAATTCATCAATAAACTCAATACAAGCTTCTTTATAAGGCATTGAAATAGCGCAACCACGAATGGCTAACGCTTTAATACCATAAATCGCATCTTTTAAGTTATTAGTGGTAAAAGCTTTATAGAGATAATTTAAATCAAGTTGTTCATATAAATAGTTATGAAAACGAGTACCGAAATTGCCAGGTCTTGCTGAAAGGGACATGCAGACGGTTGTATCTTTATTAATAATTCTTGCCATTGTAACAAATCCTTGTGATCATAGTTAAATTCATATTTATTTTAACACTTTATTCATCTGACATGTAAGATTATGGTTGCAAATAATACTGGACCCAAAATACAAGAAGAAAAGAAAACCGTTAGTGCAATGATTTATCTATATTGCAACAAACACCATCACTCTAAATCTAATCAGTTATGTGAAGAATGTAACGACTTATTGCTATATGCCATGCAACGCTTAACCATGTGCCGTTTTGGTGAGCAAAAAACGACCTGCGAGCGCTGCCCAAAGCATTGTTATCGTAAGGATTATAAACAGAAAATCAAACAAGTTATGCGTTTTTCAGGGCCAAGAATGATTATTCATCATCCGATTATGGCTTTTAAACATTTGTATAAAAATTTGACTAGAAAATAGCGTGACTAATCTGTTTTATTCACTCACAACGATTCGATATTGATCATAATCGCTAATGAGTGAGCAAGGTTAATCTTTCTATCTAAAATTTCATACTTGCGCTAATTATGGCATGGAATTTAGCCGCAGGAATCGATTCATAAGCAGTCCTATAGTTCTTATTTAATATATTATTGAGATCTATTCCAATATGGTACTGACGATCCGTACCGAACGAGGTTGTTGCCGATAAATTCAGCGTTGACCATCCATTGTAATGATATACCGATGAATCACTACGTTGTGTGGCTTTGGTCGCAAATCGCATAAACAGATCGGAATCTATATCAAATTTATCAAAGTAAGCAGTATGTTTTATCCCTGCATTTCCTGTAAAGCGTGGGTTGCCAGTATCATGAGTTGTATAGGTTTCTGTTTCAATTTTACGATGTAAATAATTGCCTTTTAGATAAGGGGTAACGGGTAGTTCTAAATATTCAATACTTAATTCAAGGCCATGAGTTTTGGCTTTATTGGCATTACCGTAATAAGTGTAATTTCGCCCAGATGTGCCATCACAAATCGCCGAACCATTACAATTCATTTGCGTAATGTAATCTTTTGCATCTGAAAAATAAATCGCCCCATCAATTAGCCATTGGTTATTATTATAACGTAACCCAATTTCGTAGTTATTTGATTTTTCAGCTTTTAAATTAGCATTACCATAGATTGTTTGCGAAGCTGCTGAAGTGACTGCATAAAGATGTGAAAGTGTTGGATAAACATATCCTTGGGCAAAAGAGGCCCTTAATTGCGTATGTTCAATTCCAGAATAGGTTAAACCTGACGATACAACGAAGTTATTGTCATGATCTTTCTTTTTGCCATCAATTTTATGATTGGAAGACGTTGCACCTATAACTGGAACTTTATTGATTGTCGTGTGACCTTTTTTTAGTTTTGATTGTACCCAATATTGGCGAGCGCCAATATTCCAAGAAATATCATCGGTAATTGCCCAATCATTTTGTCCAAATAGTGAGATACTTGATTGTTGCCATTTATTTGTCAGATATTTGTGTTGTGTATAACTTGCTTTTGGTGAAGGCATTTTTGATACGACGACATTATGTGAATCTTGATCGACATTATCTTGTTGATATTGCATACCGGTAATAAGATTCATATCCTTGCGTAGCTCAAAATCTGATTGCAATGTCATACCATACGTTTTTTGTTCATCATCAGTGGCGGTATTAGTTGTTACATTCATAATAGGTGCAGGTGATACTACAACATGATTTCTAAATTGACGATTTAGTTTTTGTGCATAAGCATCATAATGAAGTTTTTTTAAGAAATTACCATTAGCTTCATAATCATAAAACAATCCAACTTTTTCTCGTTGTAATTTGGGTAGTTTTACCCAGAATTCTTTAACTTGTGGTGAATTATCATCTTTGTCAGTATAGGTTTTAGTATCAAGTTTATAACGATCTAGTGAGATACCCAATTTATGTTTATCCAGATTAAGCCCAAACCATGAACTTAAACTGTTATTACCAAAATCGGTATTGTGTAGTTTGCCTTGATAAGCTTTGCGATCATTATTTTCAGCATAAGTTCCACTAATACGGTAATCAAAAATACCGTCAATTGAACCATTTACAGTGCCCATCTCAGTAAAACCATCTGTCGATTGATTATAAATAAATTTCATATCACCATTGATGGGAGAACCATTTTTGCTACCTTTACGTGTAATAAAATTAACCACACCACCAATAGCTTGTGAACCGTATAATACAGAGTGAGGTCCTTTAATCACCTCAATGCGTTCAACCGATTCCATATCAATTAACACACCGGCACTCGATCCGTGTCCGGAACGATGATAAGTTACTTCTTGCCCATCAATTAACATTAAAATGCGTGAAGGCGCTTCACCACGGATCATGATCTGTTTGCGTCCAGCAAGAGCATTATCGGTAATTTCAACTCCAGGGATGTCACGTAATGCTTCAACAACAGAATCACCATTTTGCTTATCAATATCATCTCGATTGACTGCATTGACTGATACTGAGCTGTCCCAAACAGTTTTTTCATTACGATCTGCTGTCACAATAATGGTATCTTGTGGATTGTTTTTTCGCTCTTCTGCAAAAGTATCCATACAAAAGCAGATATTCAATATTGCTATATAACAGCTTGGTTTAATGAAATTTTTGGTACTAATTGTTCTCATTATCTATTTTATCCTGTACAGCTTTAAACTATTTATGTAAATTTAATGCAAATGATAATCATTATTATTATATGTGTAAATAATTAAATTAATTAGAATTGTGAAAATTTTAATGGTAAAAATAGGTTTTTTTATGAAAAGAAAAATTTGTCATTATTGATAACAATATTTACAATGATGACTTAAGAAAAATTTAGGTTGATAAAAATGTCTATCGCAGTAATAGAAGTTAATCGTCAAGCAATTGTTCATAATGTCGAGTATATTCGAAAAATTGCACCAAATAGTCAATTGGTGGCAACCATTAAAGCAAACGCGTATTCGCATGGAATTGTAGGTGTGGCTGAACTGTTACAAAACATGGTGGATTGTTTTGGTGTAGCACGGATTTGTGAAGCAATGCTGTTGCGTCAAAAAGGGATCAATACTCCTATCATTTGTTTAGAAGGTTTTTTTCCACATGATGAGATTGTTGATTTAGTCGATTTTAATATCCAATCAGCTGTTCACAGTAAATGGCAAATTGATGCTTTACAATCATCTCCTCTAGAAAACGAAATTACTGCATGGTTTAAACTTGATACAGGGATGCATCGTTTAGGATTTAATCTTGAGGAAGCAAAGGCAGAATTTTATCGCTTAGCCAGTTGTTCGGTGGTGCGTAAACCAATTAATATTATAAGTCATTTCAGTTCTGCAGATGAATTAACCTCAGAACAAACCGCAAAACAGATCAAATTGTTCGATCAATTCATTGCCTCAATCGAAGATAAATCATTAATTGGTAAATGTTCAATAGCAGCATCAAGTGGTACGCTTGCTTGGACGCAATCACAACGTGAAATAGTGCGTCCTGGTATTAGTTTATATGGCATTTCACCCTTTAATGATCCCATTGCTGAATTGAGACCAGCCATGACATTCAAATCGGAACTTATCGCGGTACGCAGCCATAAAAAAGGTGAATCCGTCGGTTATGGTCAGATCTGGTGTAGCCCGCACGATACAAAACTTGGTGTCGTAGCCATGGGATATGGAGATGGTTACCCAAGAAATATTCCCGAAAATACGCCCGTTTTAGTGAATGGTCGTAGAGTGCCGATTGTTGGTCATGTATCAATGGACATGATTGTAGTCGATTTAGGTATCGATAGTCAGGAAAAACCAGGTGATGAAGTGATCTTTTGGGGACAAGATTTACCCGTTGAAGAGATCGCTAAATACACGGGCATTAGCCCTTATGAATTAGTTACACGCTTAACTGCACGAGCAAAAATCCATTATGTAGATAGATAAGTTATGATTAAGAAAATATTTTTATATACGTTATTTACCTTTGTTGCAATTGTCGTTGGTTCTTTCAGTATCTGTTACTATTCTTTACAGCAATTTTCCAAGCAGCAAATTAATGTGACACCTGATAATCAAATGTTTGTTTTGAAAAAAGGCACATCAATGCATCAATTAATTACTCAACTCAAAGAGACGAAATTGATGGATAGAGCTTTCCTGCTGCCTTATTTATCTAAGTTAGATCCCTCCTTAAGCTCCATCAAAGCTGGAACGTATCAACTACACCCTCATATGACCGTCGAAGAATTTTTGCGCTTATTAGTATCAGGTAAAGAGAGTAATTTCTCTATTCAATTTGTTGAGGGTAAACGTGCTAAAGATTGGCTAAAAGTGATTCAAAACACGCCTTATATACAGCAAACCTTGGCTGGCAAAACAGACGAAGAGATCGCAAAATTATTAGGGATTGAAGGTTCAATTGAAGGTTGGTTAACCCCTGATACCTATCTTTATACGGCAGATACGTTAGATATTAATATATTAAAACGTGCGCATATGACTATGAAAAGCAATTTACAAAAAATATGGGGTAACCGCGATAATGATTTACCTTATCAATCACCTTATGAAATGTTGATTATTGCTTCAATCATTGAGAAAGAAACGGCTCTTAGTTCTGAGCGCGCCAATGTTGCTTCAGTGTTTGTTAATCGCTTAAAAGCCAAAATGAAGTTGCAAACCGATCCTACTATTATTTATGGTTTAGGCGATAATTATACTGGAGTGATTAGGCGTATAGACTTAACAGATACCCAAAATCCATATAATACCTATGTTATTGATGGATTACCGCCAACCCCCATTGCTATGCCAAGCTTAGCCTCATTAGAAGCTGCGGCGCACCCAGCTAAAACAAATTATCTATTCTTCGTAGCCAATGGCACAGGTGGACATACGTTTTCTGATAATTATGGAAATCATCTACAGGCAGTCAATGAGTATCGTAAATTGTCAAAATAGGATGATTAATTTTAAAGTCACCTAAATGAGATTAATGGTATTCTCAACTGTTTTGATTGGCTCCATATTGATGTTAACTTGAAAATTACCGCAAATTGAATGCGGTAATTTTTTTATCTTTATTTTTGTGATGAGGATAATTCATCAAGCTGTTTAATCAGATTTAATAAATTATGAATGTTTGCTTCTTCATCTTTTAGTGCTTCTTCAAAGTACGGATGTAAAGCAAATTGAGGTAAATTGGCATTAGCTTCAATAAGTGCTCGCATGCGTGGAATAAAAATCCATTGTAACCATTCATGGGCTTGCATAGTATCAAGCGCAAAGGGTTGCTCACTTAAAAAGGCATCAGGGTTCGGTGGCGATGTTTGCCACAATGCAATTTTTTGTAGCTCTGCGATAATTAACTCTAGTTGTTTTTCAAATAGCTCAACTTGTGATTTTTGAGTAAGCAATCCTCGATAAAATTGCCAATCAAAACATGGACCAGGATCCGTTTTACGGTCGGGAGCAATATCACTATGACCGATAATATTTTTTATAGCATAAGTTTGTTGTAGTAATAAGGTTACCGCTGCAAGTTGTTGATACTGTATATCTGTAAAATTATCAGTATCACATCCCTCCATTTCAATACCAATTGAAAAGTCATTACAGTTTTCTTGCCCCTCAAAGATTGACTTACCTGCATGCCAAGCTCGTTTATCGAACGGTACAAATTGAATGATTTCTCCATCTCGACGAATGAACAGATGAGTTGATACTTTTAATTGATAAATTGTTGCAAAGTAGGGATGTTCATTCGGATCAAGTTTACCGGTAAATAACTGTTCTACATAAGGCCCACCGTATTGATTAGGTGGTAAGCTGATATTATGGATCACCAGTAAAGATATAGATTTATCGGTTGGGCGTTCATCATAAAAAGGCGAAATGATCTGTTTGACCCCTTGTAACCAACCATTAACAATTTTTAGTGACATAGTAAACTCCAACTCATTTTAAAAGATCTTTCATTCATCAGCTTGTCTTTGCGACATATTTCACAAACAAAGCTTACTAAATTCGGATCGTTGCAAACATGGTGCATTCTTTTTTCCAGAATATCGATTCTTTTATTATTTCATTTTTTTGTTTTGGTATAAAGGCAGAACTTAAATCATTTGCTTTGTTTCCCGAGGAATTTATGTCCAATCAATCAGGATTTACTTTATTCGAACTAATGATTGCAATTGTTGTAATCGCTATTTTAACTGCCATTGGTTTGCCTGCTTATCAAGGATATGTAAAAAAAGCGGCTTTAACCGATATGTTGCAAACGATGACGGCTTATAAGACAGCCGTTGAAATTTGTGCAATTGAACAAGGAAATTTAACTCATTGTAAAAGTGGTAGCAATGGCGTGCCACTGACTAAAAGTACGAATTATGTTACATCCGTTACCGTTACAAATGGCGCGATTACATTAGTGGGTGCCAGTGCTTTGACCGGGTTAACGACAACTTTAACACCCACTGAAAATAGTGCTCATGGCGGACTAGATTGGACACGAACTTGCTTAACTTCACCACTAGATGACAGTTTGACAGTTGCTTGTGAAGATATTTTCAAATTCTAGTCTCGTAAAAATTCAGAATAAGGAAAATTTATAATGCAAGAAGAACAGTTAGTTGCCAGCCTTGATAAATTACTCCTATCGGCGTTGGATAAACGTGCTTCGGATATTCATTTTGAACCTTATCAAAATTACTATCGTATTCGAATGCGTATTGATGGTGTGCTGCAAGATATGCTTACACCACCATTATCATTAGCCAAACAAATAACGGCTAGATTGAAAATTATGGCCAATCTTAATATTGCTGAGCAGCGGTTACCCCAAGATGGACAATTGGTGATTGACCGTTATGCCATGCGAATAGCAACTTTACCCGTCATAAACGGTGAAAAGATTGTATTACGTGTTATGGATAATCATGATTCAGAGTTGACTATCAATGATTTAGGTTTGAGTGTTGATGATTTAAATCATTTTCAGCAAATACTCGATTATCCGCAAGGGTTAATTTTAGTAACGGGGCCAACTGGAAGTGGTAAAACGGTGACACTGTATAGTGGACTGAAAAAGTTAAATCGCAGTGATCGAAATATTTGCAGTGTTGAAGATCCGATTGAAGTGCCAATTGAAGGTATCAATCAAACTTCTGTGAATGTTAAAGCCGGTTTGACTTTTTCTATCATACTACGTGCACTATTAAGGCAAGATCCCGATGTGATGATGATCGGTGAAATTCGCGATCAAGAAACCGCAGAAATCGCTATTCAAGCAGCGCAAACAGGACATTTGGTTTTATCAACATTACATACTAATTCCAGTATTGAAGCGTTGACACGTTTAAATCAAATGGGAATTGAAAATTATCTGCTCTCATCCAGTTTGAAGTTGATTATTGCACAGCGATTAGTGCGTAAGCTTTGCAATAGCTGTAAAGTTGTGGCCAACCAATTAATTTTTTTAGCTGATGAAACTATCCCGCATTATGTTGCATCGGGATGTTCACATTGTGTTGGCGGTTATAAAGGACGAATTGGATTATACGAATTTCTAGTAATCACTCCAGAAATTCAACATCAAATATTGACTCATCAGCTTCGTGCGCCATCCAATATGATCACCTTAAAAAAAGCAGGTCAGAAAATGGTCAAAGATGGTATTACCTCCGTTGCCGAATTGTATCGCGTTTTAGGTGATTTTGTATGAAGAGGCTCTATTTTTGGTATGACTTGGATTTTCATCAATATCAAATAATCGCAACTTCACAAAGTGAGGCCAAAAAACAGCTATTATTACAAGGTAAATTAGCCATAAAAGTAAAAGCGGGCAATTATATAACGGCGCGTAGTTTTAACCAATCGGAATTACTGAATATAACGACACAATTGGCGACGATGTTAAAGGCTGGATTATCGATAATTGACAGTCTAAATTTATTGGCCGAAGAACAATCTAAACCTCATTGGCAATATTTAATAAATGAAATTGAGGCGCAAATTGTAAAAGGTGA
The DNA here is from genome assembly GCF_016101765.1 of Gilliamella sp. B14448G11. Classification (NCBI taxonomy): domain Bacteria; kingdom Pseudomonadati; phylum Pseudomonadota; class Gammaproteobacteria; order Orbales; family Orbaceae; genus Gilliamella; species Gilliamella sp. B14448G11. The sequence goes on from NZ_JACFPX010000005.1 coordinate 67,499, forward strand.
GTCCTTATCCAGTGCATTAGCCAAATATAAGTATGTGTTTTCTTCACTGTATTGTGAAATTATTGCCACAGGTGAACTGACGGGTAAACTTGACGAGAGTTTTGAGCAATTAGCATCATTGCTCGAAAAATCCATTAAATTACAAAAAAACCTTAAAAAAGCAATGCGGTACCCTGTATTTTTATTATCGGTAGCCATAATTGTAAGCTTAGTCATGTTATTATTTGTTTTACCAAAATTTGCTGATATCTATCATGATTTTGATGCAGAGCTTCCTTTTTTTACTCAATGCATTATTGATATTGCTGACTATCTGCAACAAAGCTGGCAAATAGGGTGTATGATTTTCGTAGGGAGTTTTTTTGTTTTTCAACGTTACATTAACAAGCGATATCGTAACAAAATTGAAATCGCCTTAATGAAAATCCCTTTTGTTAATAAGATCATTCAAACAAGCTGTTTAACCCAAATTTTCCAAACAATTGCGATCACTCAAAAAGCCGGAATTCCGTTATTGGCGGGTTTAACCGCTGCGGCTAATGCTTCTTACTATTGTATTTATCGCAATAGTATTTTACAAATCATTTCAGGCATTGAACAAGGTCATTCATTCAATCATGTTTTACATCTACAATCCTGTTTTCCTAACTTGTGCCGTCAGTTAATTCATGTCGGTGAGCAATCTGGTACTTTAGATCTGATGTTAAGTCGTTTAGCCCTTTATTATGAAGTACAGAATCAAACATTGATAGAAAATCTATCCCAAACTTTTGAACCTTTATTGATGTTAGTCTTGGCTGTGATCATTGGTGGTTTAATAATTGCTATGTATTTACCGATATTTCAACTCGGAGAAGTAATTCACTAATGATAATGCTTATAGTCATATGTCTAGGTCTTTGTGTGGGTAGTTTTATTAATGTTGCATATTGTCGTTTTGCTCCATCACAAACATTATCAGTTTATCTGAAAGAAATAAGCTTGCAACGTTCAAAATGTCCTTGTTGTCAAACGAGATTAAACGTTTGGCAATTAATTCCAATTGTTTCTTGGCTCATTTTAAAAAGGCGTTGTTATTACTGTCAAAGCATCATTTTATTCAAATATGTTGCTTGGGAATTGCTGGTCGCTACTTTATTTTTAGTGATTTATTTGCATAAAGGCCTCAGTTATCAGAGTTTAATTTTAATGTTTCTGAGTTGTTATTTTTTATTGTTGGCATCCATTGATTTTAAATACTTTTTACTACCTGATTTTTTTACTCAACCTTTGATGTGGGCAGGATTAATTGCAGCCTATTTCAATATAACAAACATTAGGTTAGATGACGCATTAATTGGTATTTTATGTGGTTATCTTTTACTTAAATTACCTGCTATTTTGTTTTATCTGATTTCTAACAAACAGGGATTAGGTGGAGGTGATATAAAACTGCTTGCAGCCCTAGGTACTTGGGTTCCATATCAATTACTTGCACTATTATTGATAATTGCCTCGCTATTAGGTATGTCCTATTATATTTTTCAGAAGAATATTTTGAAAAAACAATTTTTGACGATTATTCCATTTGGTCCGTTTTTATTAATTTCTGGTTATTGTCTCTGTTATTTTCGTCAAGAAGTTTCAGGTCAACTATACGTTTTAGTCAATAATTTGTAGTCTTAAAACTTTTTCTGTTTCACGATATAACTAAAACCAATAATCTTAGTAAAAATAGTTATTTTCATAAAAGATGAAATAGCAGTATAGTAATGCACATATATACTGACTCAGTTAAAAAAGAGAATCAATAAGGAATTTATAATGAGTATTATCAATGAATTGAAATCAGAAATGATCACTTGGCGTCATCATATCCACGCCCATCCAGAAACTGCTTTTGAAGAGTTAAATACAACAAAATTTATAATAGAAAAACTGAAATCTTTTGGTATTAACGAACTTTATACAGAGTTTGCTCCAACGGGTGTAGTTGGTATTATTAAAGGTAATAAAGATGGACGATGGATTGCTTTACGAGCTGATATTGATGCATTAGATATTATTGAAGAAAATAAAATTGCTTATTGCTCTACAATACCGGGTAAAATGCATGCTTGTGGTCATGATGGTCATACAGCTACATTATTAGGAACAGCCAAATATTTAAGTGAACATCGAGATTTTGCTGGAACAGTAGTTGTCATTTTCCAACCAGCAGAAGAAAATGAAGGCGGAGCACGCGTTATGGTGGAAAATGGATTATTTGAACGTTTTCCAATTGAAGCTGTGTATGGTATCCATAATCAACCTAATATGCAACTTAACCATTTCTATGTAACCCATGGTCCAATGATGGCATCCTATGATGTTTTTGAAATTAAAATTACGGGTGTCGGGGCTCATGCAGCAGCACCTCATTTAAGTAAAGATACTATTTTAGTGGCAACTCAAATTGTTAATGGTTTACAGAGTATTGTAAGCCGTAATGCAGATCCACTCAGTTCATTAGTGGTCAGTGTAACTCAAATACACAGTGGCGATACTTGGAATGTAATACCGCAACAAGCTGTTATTCGAGGAACAGTCAGGACCTTCGATGCAAAAATTCAAGATATGGCTGAAAGTCGTATTAAACAAATTGCTACAGGCATTGCATCCACATTTGAAGCTAAAGCTGAGGTAGACTATCAAAGACGTTATCCTGCTACTATTAATTATGCAAAGCAAGCAGACATTGCCATTAAAGCAGCTAAAAATGTGGTCGGGGAAGCCAGTGTTATTATTGATCCAAATCCATCAATGGGTGCTGAGGATTTCGCTTTTATGCTAAAAAAAATACCCGGTGCTTATGTGTGGTTAGGTGCGGGGCAAGGAGCGAATTTACATAATCCAGCTTATAACTTCAATGATGAAGTTTTAACAACCGGTGTTGAGTATTTTATTGAAATAGTCAATCAAGAATTAGGCAAATAAAAGTTAATATTAATTAATCTATAATTTGTAAAAATACTTAAATGATTAAACAGTTAATCAATTAACAATATTTTTTGGTTAACTGTTTGACGAATATCAATGAAAGAATGTTTGGCTAATTGAGACAACAAGAATTGGTCAAACAAAAGTCGATATTAATTAATCTATAATTTGTAAAAATACTTAAATGATTAAACAGTTAACCAATTAATAATATTTTTTGGTTAACTGTTTGACAAATATCTTTAAAATAATATTTAACTAATTGAAACTAAGTACACTATCAATTTCCCCTTTTACTCTAAATGGGGTATTAAAATCAATGCCATTAGCTAGCACAACTTGCACATAAATATTATTATCTTGATTAAGTTTCAAAGCTGCTAAAACTTGACCGCTTTCTCGCCAATTACCATCAATTTGGTATTCTATGGTGCCTCCAATAACTGGTAAAACAGCACTTTTGCCGGCTAATAAATAAAGTCCGCGTTTATTGGCTCCCCGATATTGTGCGCGAGCGACCATTTCTTGCCCACAATAACATCCTTTATCAAAACTGATAGCATCAAGATATTGCAAATTACAGGCTTGAGGTAACAAGCTTTCGGTATTTTCGGCATCAATAATGGCATAACCTGCTTCTAACTCAAGTTGTAACCAACGACTACAAGGCTCTAAATCATCATCGATTGCCTCTGGTGTTATCTTAATTACTCGAACATGAGGAGAGGTTAATTTTATATAGGTAACATTATTTTCAGTAAAACAATTATTATCCGTAAATTTTGCAAGTATTTCGCTCGGTATTGCTTGAGAATCTAATCCAACAATATTTAAGTCGGTAACAGGTTCAATACTGACTTTTGAAAAGACTGCATATTTTTTTAAGGCAGCCATTTGTTTTTCTACTACACTTTTTCGAACAATATAGTAAATATCTTGACCTCGTTGGAATAATAATAAATTGCTCCACATTTTTCCCTGAGAATCACAATGAGCAGCAAATAATGCTGTTTGTTCTGTGAGATTGTCAATATCTATTGTTACTTGTCCTTGTAAGTATTTATGATTATCAGTACCAGAAACTTTGACTAATTGCCAATCAGCAAGTGAGATGGGTTTAATTGAGAGAATGCTCATAATAACGCCTATATTATAGTAATGGAATCTAGAATCAGTATTGCCAGAGATTAACTTATTAAGAGTTTATATAAATACGATAAAAATAACAATAAAATCAATAAATAATATTTTAAAGAAAATTATTAAACATTGTTTTAATTAGTTTTATTTCTCATAATTTAATATATTTTTTAATTAACAAAATTTGTATCACTTATATCATTGAGTTTATTGATTTTATGTATAAGTTAATGCAAAATGAAGTATTAAATGACAAATAAGTTATATTGGAGGCAATAAGCATGGCAAAATTGTCAGGTGCGGAAATGGTCATTCAATCTTTGATTGATCAAGGAGTAAAACAGATATTTGGTTATCCTGGTGGTAGTGTTCTTGATATCTATGATGCAATTCACACACTCGGTGGTATTGAGCACATTTTAGTTCGTCATGAACAAGCCGCTGTCCATATGGCGGATGGTTATGCCAGAGCAACTGGTGATGTCGGCGTGGTTTTGGTCACATCAGGGCCAGGTGCAACCAATACGATAACAGGTATTGCCACTGCCTATATGGACTCAGTGCCACTGGTTATTTTGTCTGGTCAAGTTGCCAGTAATCTTATCGGCAATGATGCTTTCCAAGAATGTGATATGGTTGGTATTTCGCGTCCAATTGTTAAACATAGCTTCCTAATCAAAAATAGTAAAGATATTCCTGAAACGATAAAAAAAGCGTTTTACATCGCCTCAACAGGTAGACCCGGGCCGGTCGTAATTGATTTACCGAAAGATATTGTTAATCCTGCTAATAAATACACTTATCATTATCCAGAAACAGTATTAATGCGCTCTTATAATCCAACTATTCAAGGTCATAAAAAACAGATCAAAAAAGCGTTAACTACTTTATTGTCTGCTAAAAAGCCAGTGTTATTTGTTGGAGGCGGTGTAATTAGCGCTGATGCGAGTAGTGAAATTAAAACGCTTACGGAAACATTGAATTTACCTGTTGCTTCAACACTAATGGGTATCAGTGCTTTTCCTGGATCGGACAAACATTCTTTAGGGATGATTGGTATGCACGGTGTTTATGAAGCCAATATGGCGATGCATAATGCCGATGTGATTCTTGCTATCGGTGCACGTTTTGATGATCGAACGACCAATAACGTTGAAAAATATTGTCCAAAAGCCAAAATTATCCATATTGATATCGATCCTACCTCAATATCCAAAACAATTCATGCAACAATTCCTGTTGTTGGTGATGCCAAAGTCGTTCTTGAAATCATGTTATCCATGTTGGATGAGTTAAACATCGAACGTGATTTTGATGCATTAGTTGATTGGTGGAAACAAATTGAACATTGGCGTGCACGACACTGCTTGGCCTATAGTCATGAAGGTCAAAGTATCAAACCTCAAGAAGCCATTGAAGTGTTATACAAATTAACTAAAGGTAATGCATATGTGGCAACGGATGTGGGACAACATCAAATGTTCACAGCACTTTATTACCCATTTGATAAACCGCGTCATTTTATTACATCGGGTGGGTTAGGAACCATGGGATTTGGTTTGCCTGCTTCACTTGGCGTTAAATTAGCGTTTCCTGATAAAACGGTTGTTTGCGTTACAGGTGATGGCAGTATTCAAATGAATATACAAGAACTTTCAACGGCATTGCAATATGGCTTGCCTGTTATTGTCTTAAATCTTAATAACCGCTTTTTAGGAATGGTTAAACAGTGGCAAGATATGATTTATGCTGGTCGTCACTCTTCATCTTATATGGAGTCGTTACCTGATTTTGCAAAAATTGCTGAGGCTTATGGTCATGTGGGTATGATGATTAACAAACGGGAAGATCTTGAACCTATGCTTAAAAAAGCGCTTTCGATAAAAGATCGTTTGGTTTTTATTGATGTTATGACAGACGCCACAGAACATGTTTATCCAATGCAAGTTCGCGGTGGGGCAATGAATGAAATGTGGTTAAGTAAAACGGAGAGAACCTAATGCGTTATATTTTATCAATTTTAACAGAAAACGAGCCGGGCGCATTGTCGCGTATCATTGGTTTGTTTTCACAACGTGGGTTTAATATTGAATCCATTACGACCGCACAAACTGAAGATCCGACAATGAGTCGAATGACGATTCAAACCTCAGGTGATGAACATGTGCTTGAACAAGTCCAAAAACAACTTCATAAACTAGTTAATGTGTATCGTGTTAATGATTTAACCGAAGGCCCACATGTAGAACGTGAAATTATGTTAGTAAAAATAGCCGCTAAAACATCAGATGCGCGTGATGAAGTTAAACGTTGTGCCGATATCTTTAGAGGTTCGATTGTCGATGTGACAGCAACTCACTATATTGTGCAATTATCAGGTACGAGTGACAAACTTGAGTCATTTCTCTCTTCAATTCGAGAGACCTGCAATATAGTTGAAATGGTTCGATCTGGTATTATCGGCTTATCCCGCAGTGAAAAAACGTTTAAATAAGTTATCTTCAAAATAAAACGAAAGGCGCATCATTGAAGCGCCTTTTTTATAACAGGAACAAGTGACAAACTTGAGTTATGTCTCTCTTCAATTCGAGAGACTTGCAATATAGTTGAACTAGTTAGATCTGGTATTCATTGGATTATCCCTCAGTGAAAAAACAGTGAAATAAATTATATTCTAGATCAAATTAAAGACGCTTTAATCGTCTTTTTTATAACAGGAACGAGTGACAAACTTGAGTTATGTCTATCTTCAATTCGTAACACCTGCAATATAGTTGAAATGGTTCGATCTGGTATTATCGGCTTATCCCGCAGCGAAAAAACGGTTAAATAAGTTATCTTCAAAATAAAACGAAAGGCGCATCAAGCGACTTTCTAAAAATCAATGATAATTTAATTATCAAATTACCCAAAAAATTCCAAAAATGTGGCATAGAACAACGATTTCGGACTTATGTCCTAGTTGAATGAAATATATTCTGATTATAATTTGGAAATAAATCACTAATTAATCAGGAAATATTATGACCGCACATATCAATGCTAATCCTAACGATTTTGCACAAACCGTTATCATGCCTGGCGATCCTTTACGAGCCAAATTTATTGCAGAAAATTATTTAACTGATGCAAAACAAGTTTGTAATGTACGTAATATGCTTGGATATACAGGCCTTTATGATGGTGTTGCTGTTTCTGTGATGGGACATGGAATGGGTATTCCATCAATGACACTTTATGCACATGAATTAATTAATGACTATAACGTTAAACGCATTATTCGAGTTGGTAGTATAGGTGCAACCCAACTAGGAATTAAAATGCGAGATATTATTTTAGCGATGGCTGCTGGAACAGATTCTATGACGAATCAAAAAAGAGCGGATGGTTATAACATTGCAACATCCGCGACGTTTTCATTATTACATCGTGCATATGAAATAGCTAATGAGATGGGTTTACCTGTAAAAGTTGGTAATGTTTTTAGTGGTGATCTTTATTATGACCCAGATGAAACGTTAATTGGTACGCTCGAAAGATCGGGGGTTTTAGGTATAGATATGGAGGTCGCAGGTCTATATGGTATTGCGCAGCAGTTTAATATTGAGTCATTAGCCATTTTAACGGTTTCCGATCATTGTTTAACTGGCGAAGAAACGACTGCAGAGGAGAGGCAATTAACATTCAATAATATGATAAAGCTGGCTTTAAATGTTGCCACATAATCCTAATTAATTATGTAATGGATATCTTTGGATAATAATATGAAAAATAAATTATCTCTTACTTTTATCAGTTTTTTAGCTAATTTCATTATGGCTGGTTTTGCCAGTCAATTTGGTATGCTAATTGAACCAATTGCACAAAGTTTCAATGCTGATGTCAATAATGTTGCATTCATTTTTTCTTTATTAAATGGAGGGGCATTATTGGGAACAATTTTAGCATTTTTTTTAATTGATATTATTGGTATTAAACGAATTACCTTACTAAATTATAGTATTATCATAATATGTTCATTTATTTTATATCTGACTAAATCTCTAATAATGCTTAAATTTTGTATGATTTTGGTTGGTTTATGTGGTGGAATAGGTTTGTGTATTGCTGGTACAATTGTGGTATCTACTTGGCAAGATAAAATACAAAGTACAATATTAGTTGTACAAGATGCTACTTTCAATATTGCTGGCGTGATCTTTCCACTAATTACAACCTACGCTTTAACTCATGACCTGTCTTGGGCTACTAGCTATTTAACGGTTGGCATTGTCACTATATTGATGTTAGTTATCATTCTATTTACCAATTTTAATTTAATTAGTAAGCCTCATGCTGATCAAAAACAGCAAAGTCATCAAAAATCTGAATGGAACTTTGGCATTTTATCTGCTGGTTTTGGATTATTTTTGGCAATGCTTGCCTTATACACTTTTTTAACTTGGGCGCCATTATTTGTAAGTTATAAATTTTCTATTTCATTTGAAAATGCAGGCAATATTATTACTCAATATTGGGGTGCAGCCTTGATAGGTGCTCTCGTTTCGACACTAATTGTTACACGCATTAAAATTGAGTATTTTTTCGTAACTATTATTATATTAGCTTTTATTATGACGTTGTTGATTGTCAATGTTCAAAATGTTGATTATATTGGTTATTTTACCTATGGATATGGTTTTGTTTGTGCTGCATTATATAATGCCTTTGTCGCTTACGGCGTGACATTTGTAAAAAATGCCTCAAGTAAAAATGTGTCATATATTTTAATCAGTGGCAGTGCTGGAGCCATGTTTAGTCCGGCAATTAGTTCTGTATTGAGTAAGTATTTCAGTATTCAAATTATTATGAATGCAATCCCAGTTTTTTATGTAATTATTATTATAATGTTAGCTATTTCAATGATCGAGAAGAAGAGGACAAGTAGCATCGATAAAATTTAATAAAAAATAATGAATTACAAAAAGTTAAAATAAAATAGTATATCGCTATTATTATCACAGTTGATTATAATTATGCCATATTAAAATAAGATAATGATATGGATAATTGAATATCTAGATTTTACAAATATAAAGTAATATTGTGATTAAAAGTTCGTTAGTAGTGATAATTTTATGCAGTTGAGATCATTAAATAAAGGTCGTTTTAGCCAATATTGGCAAGATAATAATCAATTATTTGAAACAATTATAGAGCAGTGTATTGTTGATAAAAAAATTGTTGATGAAAAGACGATTCTTTTCCGGCAGGGATGTAAAGTCGATAAGTTAATTGTTGTTTATAATGGTACGATTTCGATACGTTATCAGGCAAATAATGGGCGCTGTTTTCATCTTGGTACCATAGATTGTGATGCGCATATTTTTGGTGAAATGGAGTTTTTTACCGATTATTTATGTCAATTTGATATTATTGCCGAAGATGTGTTAACCATTGCTGTAGTTAGTATTGATAAATTATATCTATCATTACTTGAACACCCTAAATTAGCGCTGTTTTTTGCCAGTGCTATCGCTTTTGATTATCAAGAAACATTAGATATCTTATTAAAAAGAACGTTATATTCAATTTGTTTTAATATTGCTTTTGATATTTATCAGCATCATCTAAATGTGCATCCAGTCAATAATTTTCAAAAAAGGTATTTAGAAGCTGAACGTTTTGGCACAACAGATCGTGTCTATCGCCGTGCTGTTAATGAATTAATAAATTTAGATATCGTACATAAAGTTGCTGGAAAATTGGTGATTAAAGATATCGATAAGCTTAAAGCTTTTATTGAATGTCAGGAGAAAATCGCCAAATAATTAAAAAAAAGTTAACACATTACAGCAAACAGATAAATAATTTTTTATTATTTTATAAATGAGCCGTATTTAAATAAAAAAATAAATAATTTTTAAAATAAGGAATTTAAATATTAGATGAACAGCCAAAAGAATTTATCAATCATTATGCTATTTTAGCTGGCATGGTTTTTGTCTGACAATCTATATTGTCTGATAGGTGAGTGATAGTTGTTATTACTATAGCCATAGTATTTCTGGTTTCAGAGTTAATTAATCTAATGCAGACGAAATCATTTAATATTATGAAGTTAAGTTAGGCAATATCGTTATTTATTTTTATAAGAAATCAATAGTATGTTATATATTTTAGCGATTATAGTTTTTGTTGTTCTCTCGTCAGCGTTGGTGAGAGGTTTTATTTTGTCTCAACGAATTATGGATAGTTTAGATAAGCCTAAAAAAAAGCGAATCCAAAATGTCACCTTTACCCGCCTAGAATCAATACGACAGTTAACTGAAGAAGAGGATATTTTGCTTCAGCCTTATCTTGATAATAAAGACCTTATTACTTGTCCTTATCAATGGGAAAGTTCATTAATCAGTTCTGATGTCACGACAATTAAAGGTTATATTAAAAGAGAGCATGCAAATAATGCGAAGATTAAAGACGCTTTCTATTACAAGATGGATGATATATCACTATTTTTTCCTTATAGTATGGATCACCATATTGCTGGGTTTGATGGTCTAGTCCGAAAAAATACTCACACAAATATTGAACCTATCAATACTGCTGAAGTAGTTTTTACTAAAAGCTATGCAATTGTTGTTAAAATAAACAATTATGATTTATTGCAAGCTGGTTTAAATCTATCTTGTCGTAAAGAGAATCAAATTAAAGAATATTGGCAGACAGGAAAATTAAAACCTATTCCTTTGAGTAGAGCTGAAAGCGCAAATGAAACCTTTACTCAACTAATAACAGAAGAATCAGAAAAAGTACCTACTTTTGAGATTCTTAACAAAAGAGAAAAAAATCAATTTGAAACCGCAATCGAAGATCGGAGCAACTCTGGCAAATTAATGATTGGATTGTTTGTATTTGGCGTGATGGGATTATTGGCTTTAGAGCATTTTCAATCGCTCGTACTGGTTGCCTTTTCAATCATCTGTTTCATATTATCTATGATAGCATCGTATATAAAGCGAGAAATACCTAGCGAGTATGTTAATCATATTAAAGCACAAATTAGGGATAACTGTCCTGTTAATCATCAATTAAGTATTGAATCAAATTTTAATGTTTTTTATCCCGAACACTGGAAAATGTTTCTTCCTAATAACAGTGATGTATCGATTGATATGCAGGCAGAGCTTGAAACTGCACAATTACTCAGTTACGGTGACTATTTATCAATAAGTGAAGAAGTGAAAAGTTATGGCGCACCAAAATTTATCTACCATAATGTTTTATTAGCTATTACGGGGTTGATACTTGCCGTGTTAATGTTCTTTCTTACCAATGCCGGTGAAAAATTAGATTTTACCTATCAGATATTAAATGATTTGATCAACATTAGAAACATTGATGATAAAAACAGCATAAATAAATCGTCAATCAAACCACAAACTGATTATAATGCAATTTTTTCAGGTAATAGTAGCAACCTTAAAAAAGCAGATATAGTAAAAAGTGTAAATTATCACAATGAGAAGAATTCGAAATTATTAGTAACTACGCAAATAATCTATAATTTTGATAAAAACCAGTTATTCTCTTTTTCATCGCCTATTTTGATCAACAATTGCGTATTTCTATTGGTTATCTTAATCAGCTTAATCAATAGTATTTTGATTATCTGGAAAAAAGGTTCGAATCATTTGAGACTAGAAAAAATAATCAGTAACTATAAAGATAAATTTATTCAAGATACAAATTAATGGGTTGGATTAATGTTTAGACGGATTAGCTGAATAATTGATGTTATTTAATTGAGCAAAGTGAGCAAGTTATTTGCTGTGCTTAATTATTCAATTGTGAGCTAAGGCAGATTCTGTTATACTAATTTCCCGTCTGATTCATCGTATATTGCAGTGATTTTTATAGTTTAAAATCGATGCAATATTATTCAATTAAATAAATAATGGTCTGGTATTAATGGTCACGAATTATATTTTTGTTACAGGCGGTGTCGTTTCTTCTTTAGGTAAAGGCATTGCCGCAGCGTCTCTTGCTGCAATTTTAGAAGCCCGCAATTTAAAAGTCACCATGCTAAAACTTGATCCCTACATTAATGTTGATCCGGGTACAATGAGCCCTATTCAACATGGTGAAGTTTTTGTGACTGAGGACGGTGCTGAAACAGATCTGGACTTAGGTCATTATGAACGTTTTATACGTACCAAAATGACACGTAAAAATAACTTCACAACTGGACGTATCTACTCTGACGTATTGCGTAAAGAGCGTCGTGGAGACTATTTAGGGGCAACTATTCAAGTTATTCCTCATATTACTAACGAGATTAAATCACGTGTAATTGAAGGTGCAAAAGGTTTTGATGTCGCGATTGTTGAAATTGGCGGCACGGTAGGGGATATTGAATCGTTACCATTTTTAGAAGCGATCCGTCAATTAGCCGTTGATGTTGGTCGTGAGCACACTTTATTTATGCATCTAACATTGGTGCCTTATTTAGCATCATCTGGTGAAGTTAAAACCAAACCAACGCAACATTCAGTGAAAGAACTTCTTTCAATTGGTATTCAACCAGATGTTCTTATTTGTCGTTCAGATCGCATTATTCCTGCAAATGAAAGATCTAAAATTGCACTATTTTGTAATGTGCCTGAGCGTGCAGTTATTTCACTTAAAGATGTCGATTCTATTTATAAAATTCCTGCATTATTAAAATCACAAAATTTAGATACCTTTGTTTGCAATCGTTTCCATCTTGAATGCAAAGAAGCGGATCTTTCTGAGTGGGAACAAGTAATTTATGAAGAAGCCAATCCAGTTGGTGAAGTTACAATTGGTATGGTGGGTAAATATATTGCTTTACCTGATGCTTATAAATCAGTGAATGAAGCATTAAAACATGGTGGATTAAAAAATCGTTTAACGGTGCATATCCGTTATATTGATTCAGAAGATCTTGAATCACGCGGTACGGATCTGTTAAAAGGTTTAGATGCGATTCTCATTCCTGGTGGATTTGGTTATCGTGGTGTTGAAGGTAAAATCATGGCAGCTCGTTATGCCCGTGAAAATAAAATCCCTTATTTAGGTATTTGTCTTGGTTTACAAGTTGCAATGATTGAATATGCACGTAATGTAGCTGGGATTAAAGATGCCAATTCTACTGAGTTCGTTAAAGACTGTGCTAACCCTATTATCGCTTTAATTACTGAGTGGAGCGATGAATCAGGTAATGTAGTACAACGTAATGAAAACAGTGATTTAGGTGGTACTATGCGTTTAGGATCTCAAATTTGCCATTTAGAACCGAATTCATTAGTATATAGCATGTATAAAAATGAGTCGATCACGGAGCGTCATCGTCATCGTTACGAAGTAAATAATAATTTATTACCAAAAGTAGTTGAGGCTGGGTTAAAAGTAACAGGTCTTTCAACAGATAGAAAACTTGTTGAGATCATTGAAATCCCAGATCATCCTTGGTTTGTTGCTTGTCAATTCCACCCGGAATTTACCTCGACACCACGAGATGGACACCCACTATTTGGGAGTTTTGTGAAAGCTGCCAAAACTTATCAAGAGCAGCAACAAAAATAGTTTTTGGATTAACATTAGTAATATATCTGTCATATAGAGGAAAATAACATGGCAAAAATCGTTAAAGTACATGGTCGTGAAGTAATCGACTCTCGTGGTAACCCAACTGTTGAAGCAGAAGTTCATTTGGAAGGTGGATTTGTTGGTTTAGCAATCGTTCCATCAGGAGCATCAACAGGCTCACGTGAGGCATTAGAACTTCGTGATGGTGATAAATCTCGCTTTTTAGGTAAAGGCGTATTAAAAGCTGTTGAAAATGTAAATGGCCCAATCGCTAAAGCTGTTGTTGGTAAGGATGCGCTAGATCAAGCAGCTATCGACCAAATTATGCTTGACTTAGATGGAACTGACTTCAAATCTAACTTAGGTGCTAACTCAATTCTTGCTGTTTCTTTAGCAACTGCTAAAGCTGCTGCGGCAGCTAAAGGTGTTCCACTTTTTCAACACATCGCAGATCTTAACGGTACACCAGGTCAATACTCAATGCCATTACCAATGATGAATATCATCAATGGTGGTGAACACGCTGATAACAACATCGACTTACAAGAATTCATGATTCAACCAGTTGGTGCTAAAACAGTTCGTGAAGCAATCCGTATGGGTTCTGAAGTTTTCCATAACTTAGCAAAAGTTTTACATGCTAAAGGTATGAATACTGCTGTTGGTGATGAAGGTGGTTTTGCGCCTAACTTAGGTTCAAATGCAGAAGCATTAGCATGCATTAAAGAAGCTGTAGAAAAAGCAGGTTATGTACTAGGTAAAGACATTACTTTAGCGATGGACTGTGCCGCTTCTGAATTCTATAACAAAGAAACAGGTAAATATGTATTAAAAGGTGAAGGTAACAAAGAATTCACTGCAGAAGAATTTACTCACTATTTAGAAGGTTTAACTAATGAGTATCCAATCGTATCTATCGAAGACGGTTTAGATGAAAGTGATTGGGAAGGTTGGGCATACCAAACAAAAGCTCTTGGTAACAAAATCCAATTAGTTGGTGATGATCTATTTGTTACTAATACTAAAATCTTCAAACAAGGTATTGAAAAAGGCATCGCAAACTCTATATTAGTTAAAGTTAACCAAATTGGTACATTAACTGAATCTATCGCTGCAGTTAAAATGGCGAAAGATGCTGGTTATACAGCTGTTATTTCTCATCGTTCTGGTGAAACTGAAGATTCAACTATTGCTGATTTAGCTGTTGGTTTAGCTGCTGGTCAAATCAAAACTGGTTCTATGAGCCGTTCTGACCGTGTTGCTAAATATAATCAATTAATTCGTATTGAAGAAGCATTAGGTTCTAAAGCACCTTTCAACGGTTTGAAAGAAGTTAAAGGACAATAATTATTGTTATTAAACTGATTATTTACTTTAATAGAAAAACGGTGACCAGTTCACCGTTTTTTATTTTCATATAATTTAGCCTTTTATTTAGCAACAGTTGCACCAACTAGTTTTGTGTTGTAACCTTATCGTTCAAATTTTATGGCTTTTTATTAATATTTCATTATTATTTATTAATTTAGTCGCTATATAAATATTTAATAGAATAACTAATTTGATTTTTCTGCTTATGAATAATATTACGAATATGTCCCAGCCTAAAAGTAAGTGGCAACTGTTTAACTGGCTTTGTACCGGTAAACTTCCACTTAATGAACTGTGGATAAAATCGACTTATCGTTTCAAATTTTTTTTTCGAACCTTATTTTTAAGTCCGATCACATTTAAATTATTGGATAAATTGAGACTATATCCATTACTGGGATATTATTTATCATGCCAAACCAATTTACCATGTAAATTACAACGACCTTATTTAGCCTCTTGTTTAAGTCAACAAGAACGTTTTGAGGCACTAGCCTACCATTATGACTTTTTAGCTAAACATCCTGACAGCATGAGTAAAGCTTTTTATAATCCGAATATCGCTTTTGTACTGGCTGATGTTAAAGTAAAAAACGATGCTAATATCAAAATCGCCATTCAAGCACGCAATAAGTTTGCTCGTGAAGGTGAAATTAGTCTATATTTTTATGATAATGATAGCATTGATTTGGCTACGATAACTTTTACAATAATGCAATATCAACAAAAAACAACACTTTTTATTGCTGGATTACAAGGCACAGGTCATCATGATGCTCGCATTCGAGTACAACAAGCAACAAAACAGTGTTATGGACTGTTTCCTAAACGTGTTGCGTTAGAGGCGGCCTTAGTCATTGCGCGCTATTTTAATTTAGAACAAATAGTGGCGGTGGGTAATAAAACGCATATTTACAATAATTGGCGTTACAATAGCCGACAAGAACGTATTTTATCGGATTACGATGATTTCTGGTTAACCATTGATGGCAAACAAGACAGCAATGGTTTATTTATATTACCTAATCAAATCTATCGAAAATCACTGGATGAAATCGCTAGTAAAAAACGATCAGAATATCGTAATCGTTATGCTTTATTGGATCAACTCGAAAATAGTATTACAGAGAATTTGGCTTCATTAAAATAATAAGCTAGCTTTATTGTTAATCACAATATCGCCATATTAAAATAGACAAAATTGTCGCTTGTTTAAGGTGTTTACAAGCGACATGCAAATCGACTTATTCTAAATAATTATGCTAGTCTACTTAACCCGATTGTCGATTTTATCGATAGTTTCATATTAGTAAGATAATAACTAAAATTAAATAGTCAGGAAATAGAAAATGTATTTTGGTCTTCTTATTGCATTTGTACCATTGTGTTTGGGATATTTAATTACCTTTAAAAACCAACAATGGATAACCAAAATTAACAAAATCCTTAGCTGGATGGTTTATTTTATTCTATTTCTAATGGGATCCGAATTAGCGCACCTTGATAATCTCAAAGATAATTTACAAACTATCCTATTTTATGCGGGCGTCTTATTTATATGTACTTTTGGTGGTAATTTTATCTTTTTAATGTTATTTGATATCTTCCTGCCTTGGCAAACCACTCATACTAAACATGATATTGGCTCACGCTTTAAAATGATTTTAGAATCATTACGGGTTTGTATTGCTTTGATTCTAGGTTTTCTTGCTGGCTTAATTCCTCTCTTTATCTGGCAATACAATGAAGATATTACTAAAATTGTTTTGGTTTTTTTACTTTTATTGGTTGGGATTCAGTTACGGAGTAATAATATCTCATTAAAGCAAATCTTACTTAGTAAAGTCGGTATTGCTACCACAATAATTGTAATAATAAGTACTTTTTTAGGCGGTATCATAGCGGCATTGATATTCAATCAACCAATTCGTGTTGGATTAGCCATGTCATCTGGATTTGGTTGGTATTCACTTTCTGGACTCTTAATGACAGAAGCGCATGGTGCAATTATTGGTAGTGCCACCTTTTTAAACGACATTTTGCGCGAATTATGCGCCATCATTTTAATTCCGAGTTTAATTAAACGTTATAAACTTACTGCACTAGGTTTATGTGGTGCTACCTCTATGGATTTTACCTTACCGATGCTACAAAAAGGTGCAGGTATAATGATTGTTCCTTCTGCAATTGTGCAAGGATTTTTATTAACCTTAATTATGCCAATATTTATGACATTATTTAATTATGGCTTCTTTTTTTAATAATGAGTAACAACTCATTATTAAAATTTAAATTTTGTTTTAATCTTAAATTTATGATCATGCATTTAAAAATTCATGGTTATGCTCTTAGTATCAATTATTAAGAGATTTAAGTCATTTATCTTATCTTTAATTCAATAATTACTAATCATAGTCATTCATTTAGCTATAAATTCTCATCATTTTAATATTTAGATCTTAGTCACAAATTTTTTAAAAAGTAATTTTCTCTATCGTTTTACTCTATAAAATCGAACAAAAGATTAATTATTAATCATTTATTCGAAGGTTTCATAATTAGTATCGTATTAGTGTCACACAGTAAAAAAATCACTGATGGGCTTAAAGATATTATAGAAGATATGGTGGATTCTACGGGTGACGTAAAAATTTTTTCAGCGTGAGGAACGGGAGATGGCCGAATGGGAACAGATCCCCTCACAATTTATAACATCATCAAACAATCTTCTGATTATCGTAATATTCTAATCTTAGCTGATATTAGTAGTGCCATTTTAAGTGCTGAAACAGCCATTGGACTTATAGAAGACGAATCATTAAAAAATAAAGTGACTTTAGTTAATGCATCTTTATTCGAAGGTGCTTTTGTTGCTTCTTTAACCACTATACTGTTAGTTATGTGGTACAACTTTAGGAGGTATCACAGCGGTTTACATTGAAAATTATATAACGGTCAATAAAAAAGTGAAAACTGCTTTGAAACATGGATTAACACCTTTAGTTTGTATTGGTAATAGTCATGAGGAGAAGTCTTTAGGTGTATCAGCTGAAACAGTGATCAAACAAATGAAAATAAACTTATTTGAGATTGATAAGCAGCACCCAGCACAAGTGGTTATAGCTTATGGGCCAATATGGGCTATTAATAAAAATGGTATCGCAGCAACTCCAGAAGAGGCACAATATATTCATCATCAGCTGCGATCAGCTTTAGTTGAACTCTATGGTCAACAGATCGCCTATCAAATGATACTTTTATATGGAGGCAGCGTAAATCTCGAAAATTCAACTTCATTAATTGCTCAACCAGATATTGATGGCTTATTTATTGGTCGTAGTGCATGGCAAGCGACAGGTTTTTGTAATATATTATCAGCAATTAATCAGCAAAATTAATGTTATGACAAAAGGCTAAAATAATGGATATATTTGAAGATAAGCAAGAAACAGAGCTCCTTACCGAAATTGCTGTTGCTTACTATGAGTATGAGCAGACTCAAGAAGAGATTGCTAAGCGATTTGGTATTTCTCGCATTAAAGTCGGTCGGTTACTTAAAAAAGCAAGATCGGAAGGAATTGTAGAAATTAATGTTAAATATCATCCAATATTTAGTTCAAGAATCGAACAACAATTTATTAATAGTTTTGGTATAAAACGAGCGCTAATTGCTTTAGATCATCAAGATGAGGATGAACAACGCAGACAAGTAGCCGCACTTGTGACTAATTATTTATCGAGTGTTTTAAAAAAAGGTGTGACAGTGGCGGTTGGACAAGGTCGTAATGTTGCAGCGATTGCAAGTCATGTGGGTGTTTTTCCTGAAAAGCAGTGTAAATTTATTTGCGGAATTGGTGGTACCCAAAGGGTTGGAGAAATTATTGATGCCGATCATATTAGCCGAAGTTTAGCTAGAAAATTTAATGCGAGCAGTGAAACGCTTTATGCGCCAGCCTATGTTGAAAATCGAGAGCTTAAAGAAGCTTTTATTCAAAATAGAGTCATCAAAGATACATTAGAACGAGCGGCCAAAGCAGATATTGCGTTAGTCGGTATTGGTGATATGAACGAAAATAGTTACATGGTGCAATTGGGTTGGTTTACTCCCCAAGAGATAACTCATGCAACTTTGAAGCAAGGCGTGGTAGGCGATATTGCGGGTTATGGTTTTTTTGATATCAATGGGGATCCCGTTGATACGGCTATGAATGATCGGGTAATTGGTCTTAGCATTGATGAACTCCGTAATATCCCGTGTGTTATTGCTATAGCTTCTGAAAATACTAAAGCAACAGCGATTTTAGGCGCGCTTCGTTCTGGGGTTATAGACATAATTGCAACCAGTGCATCAAATGCTCGAACGGTACTCAATTTACAACAAAATCAGATTAAATAATAGGTTGTAAAAAAGTTTGAGGTTAACTATACGTTTTAGTATAAAAAAGCGAAACATCCTAGTCATTCAATAATAAATAGGTTACTAAAACGATTTACGTTTGTTAAATTAACAAAGAAAAATAAGTTAATAAAAATTCATGTAGTCATTAACAACTGGTCATTAGCAAATAAAAATTTTATAAATCTGATGTCTAAGTTAAGAGAGTTTGATTGGTGTATTTATTTTAATGGATGGTTGATTAAAACATTGCTCTAATACACAGATAAAGGTATTAGAGCATTTTATTTTAACATTAATATAATGATTTCAAGTTTAACTTATATAAATCTATTATACTAACTTATTTATTTTAAGGGTTTATAATAAACGCTTAATCACTTTATCTACGCGGATTCGGCTCAATCTTTTTATTAATTTATGAACACGTTTCGGATAAAATTGACTCGCTTGAATCTGTTGAAAGTGTGTAATTAATGTCGTTTTTTGGCGTATTGTATCAAGCTCATGGGTGATTTGTGTCTGTAATTCTTGTTTAGGATCATGAATCAAAATACCGTTTTCCAGGTCTAAACGCCATGCTCTTGGATTAAGATTGTTTCCAGTAACTAACATCCATTCATTGTCAATCCAAACCCCTTTTAAATGATAGGTTTGATCATTATCTTTCCATAATCTAATAATTAACTGTTCTTTATCAACATATGACTGCAATCGTTCAATAAAGTTTCTTAAATAAATTTCATACAAATAAGGTAAGCCACCGGAAATATTAAACGGCTTATCTTCAGGAATATAAAAGTCATTCGCTTCTTTATCACCAATAATAATTTCAACTTGTTTGCCTTTTCTAAGCAAACGAATGATGTCACGAACTAAGATATTTGGCAGATTAAAGTAGGGCGTGCATAAAGTCACTTTTTGTTGCGCTGAATTAATTAAATGGTGAATGGTTTTATTTAATGAATTATTTCGACCTAAGCCTGCAATCGGTGATACGGATAACTCATTATTATTTGCATTATTGGTATATTGATAATTGGTTTCAGAAAGATGTTGACGTAATACTTTAATTTCATTTTT
This sequence comes from Gilliamella sp. B14448G11, assembly GCF_016101765.1. NCBI lineage: Bacteria > Pseudomonadati > Pseudomonadota > Gammaproteobacteria > Orbales > Orbaceae > Gilliamella > Gilliamella sp. B14448G11. The sequence goes on from NZ_JACFPX010000005.1 coordinate 88,038, forward strand.
AATTTGCTTGCGTGATTTATGTTCCGCAACATCTAAACGTTGCAAAGCGTCAAAAGGCAAAAAGTTATTATCGATATAATCAATCATGCTTTGTGCAAGTAATCTATTGGTAATAAGATGATATCTGTCATAACGATAATGATCGAGTTTATGCAGGTATACATTATTCAGGCTGGCACCACTGTATATAACTGTATCATCAATAATAAATCCTTTAAGATGTAAAACCCCAAGCACTTCACGACGATTAATTGGAACACCATATACAGGAACATCAACGCCAGGATGCTGTAATTTCATTTGGTGATAAAAACGTGCATTGGTGTGCGTTTTGTCTTCTCCGATTCGACCACGTTGTGCACGATGCCAATCTACAAAGATTTTAATATCTAAATTAGGATTGATTTTTTTTGCTTGGTAAAGAGCATTTAGTATTTCTTGCCCAGCTTCGTCTTGTTCTAAATAGAGTGCTACAATATAAATTCGAAATTGGGCATTTTTGATTTTTTCAAGTAAAGCTTGTCTATATGCTTTAGGATCGTACAAAATACTATATTGATCTGCATTTTGCTGGATTTTTGCTAATTCATTAAGATGCTTTTGATGATTATATTTAATAAAAGGTATTCTCATGATTCATATATTATTGTAACTGGTTCAAACTGTAGAATAACACACTTTAAGCCAGAAAATAACACTCCTTATTTCATAGTCCTGAGTCAATGTTGTTTATATAATTTTTGTTATTCAATTTAGTTCGTCAATATTATCTTTTTAAGATTGTTCATCAATCCAGGTTTGAATGATTTTATATGTCAATGCCAATACCACTGGACCAATAAATAATCCCATCAAACCAAAACTGAGTAGGCCACCGATTACCCCAAATAAAATCAGTAAAAATGGTAAATCAGCCCCTTTCTTTATTAAATATGCACGCATTACACTATCAAGCGTTGTTAAAATAATTGCGACAACAATTAATATAATGCCAGAGAGAGTATGGCCATTCCAAAATTGCCAAATGATACAACCGAGCATGACAATGACAGGGCCGATTTGTGCAACACAGCAGATAAATAACACCAGTGTTAAAACGCCCGCTAATGGCATTTTCGTGATAATAAAACTGATTCCACCAATTAGAGCTAGAGTGATTGCAGTTACTACCACGCCAAGAGCTACTGCACGAATGGATTGTCCTGCTAGTGTCACGGTAATGGCGCCATATTGTTTAGATAAGCGATTAGCAAATAAATAAACGTATTTGGTAATCATTTCACCTTTAAGAAAAAGTAATAAACTGAAAATGATCATGACACCAGCATGAAAGATGAATATACTGATGTTGGTTACCTGTGATAACAACCAACCTATTAGCGTTCCAATGTAAGGTTGAATACTGGAGACCAGATCAGAACCATCCGTTTTAATGATATTTAGCCAACTTTGATGAAGTTCTGGTCCGAAAGTCGGGATACTCTCCAGCCAATCAAATGTAGGTAATTCATGATGTGATAAAGATTTAGCCCATTCAATGAGATGGTGACCATTTTGTGCGACACTACTGATGATCAAAAGAAATGGAATAATACAGACAAGCGCTAAAATTAATGCCATGATAGTTAACGATAACCAGCGTTTATTAAACATTTTTTTCTGGATTTTTATCATTAATGGCCATGTAGCAATAACTACCATGACAGCCCAAAAAAAACCAAATAAGAAAGCTTCAACAACACGATAAGTAATAATGATTAGTAACCCAATCAGTAATAAGTTTAAAATTAACTTCAATAAATCATAGGTATTTTTTTCTGCTGGCATTTTTGTACCATTTTTATTAATCTAAATAATGTTATTATACGCACTATCATTAAAAAAACATATGTTAGTGTAAATGATAAATCTTTGATGGAGATATTAAAATGAGAAAATTACTGTTATTGCTGTTAGTTAGTATATTGTTACCTGCATGTTCAACAACACCTAAAATTAACAATCCAGTTCAAAATGCGAACAATATAGCACCTTATCCAGATGCTATGGATGGCTACACTCGCTATGCAATCCACCTTCCTTCTTTAGCCAATGAAAATAAAGCGCGAGTTGAAGTTTTAATAGGTAAAGAGATAAATACTGATTGTAATACGCGCAGTTTAGGTGGCATCGTTAAGCAAGAAGAATTGAAAGGTTGGGGTTACAACTACTATGTTGTTGATAAAGCGAATAACGATATTTCAACGCTTATGGCTTGTCCTGAAGGCACTAATAAAAATCAATTTGTTACTATGAATCATAATTTAGGATTATTAGATTATAATAGTCGCTTACCAATTGTGTTTTACGTACCAAATGATTTAACAGTTAAATATCGTATTTGGCAAACAGGCTCTAAAGTCCTCCAAGCGAGTGCTGAATAGAAAAAGAAAATTAACTGTAATTATCGGTGAAATAAGGATTGTTTGATTAAAATATAGTCACTCAATCCTGAAACTTAAGATATTTGATTTTTTAAGTAGACATCTCAAAAAAAAAATGTATTTTATCCCTCGTAATGCAAGGTTAGCTCTACATGTTCATTAGCCTTATTAATGACTTGTGATTGCCTGATTATCTCGGTTTCGCCATATCATTCAATAACGAATAATGGCAAAATTTGGGGGTCCGTTGTTTTTCACAATGGGCTTGTGTCTAACATGTAATATCCCTAACTAGAGGAGAAGTGGTGAGCATGTTTACTCAACGTAAAACAATTCTTTCAATCATAGCTGGTGTTTCACTAGCATTATCTCAATCTGCTATAGCTAAAGATCGCGTTGTGCATTTTTATAATTGGGCAGGTCAGATTGGTAATAGTACTATCAGTGATTTTGAAAAATCGACAGGAATCAAACTTGTTTATGATGTGTATGACTCTAACGAGGCTCTTGAAGGTAAGCTAATGGCTGGCCATTCTGGTTTCGATGTCGTTTCACCATCGGACAGTTTTTTAGAAAGACAGATTAAAGCTGATATTTATCTGCCATTAGATAAAAATAAATTGCCAAATTGGAAAAATCTTGATCCAAATTTAATGAAATTAATGGCTAACCATGATCCAGATAACAAGTATGCGATCCCTTATGTATGGATGACTACAGGTATCGGTTATAACATTGATAAAGTTAAAGAACGCCTAGGAGATAATGCTCCTGTTGATAGTTGGGATTTAGTTTTTAACCCTGAAAATATGGAAAAACTTAAAGATTGTGGTGTGGCATTTTTAGATGCTCCAACTGAAATCTTTTCAAGTGCTCTTCAATATTTAGGCAAAAATCCAAACAGTACAGATGCAAAAGATTACACGGGTGCAACTTACGAGTTGTTGTCGAAAGTCAGACCATATATCCGTTATTTCCATTCATCTCAATATATTACTGATTTAGCGAATGGTGATATTTGTGTGATTTTAGGTTGGTCTGGAGACATTTTACAAGCTCGTGATAGAGCTAATGAAGCAAAAAATGGTGTGCACATTGGTTATCAAATTCCGAAAGAAGGCGCGTTAGTTTTCTTTGATACATTTGCTATTCCAAAAGATTCAGCAAATCCTGATGAAGCTCATGAGTTTTTAAACTTCATTTTAAAACCAGAAATCGCTGCACAAGTGACTAATGATGTTAACTTTGCAAGTGCGAATAAAGTTGCTAACGATCAGTTTGTTAAACCAGAAGTGAAGAACGATCCTGCGGTTTATCCAAGACCGGAAGTAATGGAAAAACTATTCACTTTAACAGTGAAAGAACCAAAACTTGAACGTGTGATCACTCGCACATGGACAAAACTTAAAACGGGCAAATAGCCGTTTGAAAATGTCAAATAATTGACTTATTTATTCTAGACGGGGAGATTCAATAATCTTTCCGTCTCGTTTTTTATGGCTTGTTGTTATGAGGAAAAAAGCGTGAACGATAAAACAACAAATCAGGTACAGCCTAAAAAAAAGATGATAACTCCACTATTGGAGATCAAAAATTTAACGAAAGTTTTCAATGATGATTATTATGCTGTCGATGATGTAAATTTAACCATTTATACCGGAGAAATTTTTGCTTTATTAGGTGCTTCGGGTAGTGGTAAATCAACATTATTGCGGATGCTTGCTGGTTTTGAACAACCAACGTCTGGACAAATTATTCTCGATGGTAAGGATTTATCACAAGTCCCTCCTTATAATCGTCCTATTAACATGATGTTTCAATCGTATGCTCTTTTTCCTCACATGACGGTTGAGCAAAATATAGCTTTTGGTCTAAAACAAGACAGATTAGACAAGAGTGAAATTAAGCATCGTGTTGAAGAAATGTTAGCACTTGTGCATATGGAACAATTTGGTAAGCGCAAGCCACACCAATTATCAGGTGGTCAAAGACAACGTGTTGCTTTGGCAAGAAGTTTAGCAAAAAGACCTAAATTACTATTGTTGGACGAACCAATGGGGGCATTAGATAAACAACTGCGTGATCGAATGCAGCTTGAAGTCGTGAGTATTTTAGAGCAAGTTGGCGCTACATGTGTAATGGTTACTCATGATCAAGAAGAAGCCATGACAATGGCAGGGCGTATTGCAATTATGAATAAAGGACAATTTGTTCAAATTGGTGAGCCTGAAGAAATCTATGAACATCCAAATAGTCGTTATAGTGCTGAATTTATTGGCTCAGTCAATGTCTTTGACGGTATTTTGCAAGAAACATTAGAAGATGGCTTAATCATCAGTTGTCCTATGATTAAACATCCTTTAAAAGTGGATTATGATTCACCTGCTGTTGAAGGTGTTCCAATTCAGGTTGCCTTACGACCAGAAAAAATTAAACTTTGTGATGAAATACCAAAAGAAGGCTACAATTTTGCAACCGGTGAAGTGGTTGAAATAGCCTATTTAGGTGATCTCTCTATTTATCACGTTAAATTGGAAAGTGGACAAATTATTATTGCTCAACTACAAAACGAACATCGCTATCGTAAAGGTATGCCAACTTGGGGCGATGTCATTAACCTCAGTTGGGAAATTGATAGTTGCGTTGTACTTACTGAATAAACACAAGAGGATATATTGATGCGATCCATTTATTGTGGTTTGTTTCTAAATGCATTGGTGTTACTCAATGTTTATTTACGTTTTGTAACAACAAATGCATTTGACAATTTGTTTTTAGATGCGTTATTTACCTCTATGGTATTAAGTCTACTATTATCTTGTTTAGGTGCATATTTGGTGCATTATAAACCCTCTAAATTCGCTTACCGTTTAATTATAGCAGGCAGTATTTTATATATACCTGCTGGGTTGGGTTTAGTTGCGATTTATTTTGCATCCAAAAAAATGCGTCAACAACGAGATGATTCTGACTTAATGACATTGTATGGGCGTCTATTAGTGATAGCGATTCCTTATTTATGGATGCTATTACTATTTTTATTGCCGTTTTTGATTGTTTTTCGTATCAGTTTTTCGGAAGCCGCTATCGCGGTACCTCCTTATACTGATCTGTTGAGTTATGAAGATGGTCTACTTAATATTGTTTTAAATTTTGGTAATTATTTCAATTTATTTGAAGATACTATCTACATTGATTCTTATTTACAATCATTAAAAGTCGCAGCTATCTCAACACTGTTATGTATTTTAATTGGTTATCCGTTAGCTTGGGCTATATCACAATGTAAACCATCGAGTCGAAATATTTTATTATTGTTGATTATTTTGCCTTCTTGGACTTCATTTTTAATTCGTGTTTATGCTTGGATTGGTATTTTAAATCCTAATGGTCTTTTAAATAATTTCTTAATGTGGTTGGGGGTTATTGATCAACCTTTAATAATCATGAAAACCTATTTAGCGGTCTATATTGGTATTGTCTATTCTTATCTACCATTTGTTGTATTGCCAATTTATACATCATTAAGCAAAGTCGATACAACGCTTATTGAAGCAGCTTTAGATTTAGGTTGTAAGCCAATTAAAACTTTCTTTAACATTATTGTACCATTAACCAAAAACGGGGTTATCGCTGGTGGAATGTTGGTCTTTATTCCTGCGGTAGGGGAATATGTAATACCTGAACTATTAGGTCCATCGGATAGTTTAATGATTGGTACACAACTGTGGGCTGAATTCTTTAATAATCATGATTGGCCAGCTGCTTCCGCTGTTGCAACCGTGATGTTATTGATATTAATCGTCCCTATTTACTACTTTAATAAATTTCAGAACCGACAATTGGGAGGTAAATAAATGAATAATTTACCATTAATTATGCGATCTGCATTGATTGTTTTTATCTCCTCATTTTTAGGTTCATTAGTGCTGTCGATTTTAATTTCGGCATCAGGCTTTGCTTTATTGGGCAGTATTAACTTATATGTGGGATGTTTGGTATTTAGCCTTATTTTGACTGGTCTTGTAACAATATCGCTATTAGTTCGATGTTTAAAAGGATTAATTATTTTATTGTGTTTATCCTTTTTATATATCCCTATGATTATTTTAATCATTTATTCGTTCAATAGTTCAAGACTTGTTACAGTTTGGGCTGAATTTTCGACCAAATGGTATTTTGAATTGGTTCATAATCAAGCGTTACTTAAAGCGGTAGGATTAAGCTTGAGTATTGCTGCTGGGGCTGCTTCGTTGGCAATCGTACTTGGTACTTTAGCTGCTTTTGCAATTATTCGTTTTAAACGATTCCGTGGCTCTAATTTATTCTCTTTTATGACAACCGCACCGCTTGTTATGCCTGATGTAATAACAGGTCTAGCATTATTATTACTGTTTGTTGGAATGGGGCAAGTGCTTGGTTGGCCTAAGGAACGAGGAGCAATGACCATTTGGATGGCTCATGCAACGTTTTGTACTGCCTATGTGACCGTTGTTATTAGTGCTAGATTACGAGAGTTGGATAAGTCAATTGAAGAAGCTGCATTAGATTTGGGCGCAAATCCATTAAAGGTATTTTTCATTATCACCTTACCTATGATTGCTCCAGCTCTTGTTTCTGGTTGGTTGTTGGCATTTACCTTATCGCTTGATGATGTGGTTATCGCGAATTTTGTGACTGGACCAGGTGCAATGACGTTACCGAAACTTATATTCTCGAAAGTACGTTTAGGTGTCGATCCACAAGTTAATGCGTTAGCAACAATTATATTGTTAATTGTGGGTATTATTGGTTTCATTTCATGGCTTTGGATGCGAAATGCTGAAAAACGACATTTACGTGAAATTCGTATGAGCTAATTACCTTATCTATATCAAAGATTGCCGCACGATGCGGCAATTTTTTTAACTTTATAAAATATCCGTGTTTTTTTTTCTATTTTATATTATAGTGTGGGCGGTCAGTTCGCTGACAAAATTCTCAGGGCGGGGCGTAATTCCCCACCGGTGGTTATAGCCCACGAGCGCTTAATAATATTCAATTTTATTGAGGACAAGCAGATTTGGTGAGATTCCAAAGCCGACAGTTAAAGTCTGGATGAAAGAGAGTGGCTTATCTTTTCTATATTTGCTTTATAGCAAAATCACTATGGTCAAGCACTTGCCCTGATTCTGGTATTTAATATATTTATAACTTAACTAATTTAACTTTGCTTTTGGCAATTATTTTAGATGTAAACTTATCTCAATTAGTTACATGAAATATTAGTTCGGATTAGGTTTATTTTAATTAAGAATAAATATAATTAACTTAATAAAACAGGATAGGTATCTACCATGAATCAGTTTAATTTAAATGAATTTGGAACACCAATTGAGCGAGTAAAAAAAGCTATTGCTTCAATTAAGGCAGGATCTGGGGTATTAGTTTTAGATGATGAAGATCGCGAAAATGAAGGCGATATCATTTGGGCGGCAGAAACAATTACAACTCAACAAATGGCACTAACTATTCGATATGGAAGTGGTATCGTTTGTCTATGTATGCCACAATCTTTTTGTGACAAATTAGAATTGCCTATGATGGTCGCCAATAATACCAGTAAAAATCATACTGCTTTTACCATTACAATTGAAGCCGCTAAAGGTGTTACTACTGGAGTATCTGCAGCAGATAGAGTAACGACTGTAAAAGCCGCCGTTGCTGATAATGCGAAACCTAGTGACTTAAACCATCCTGGTCATGTATTTCCATTAGTTGCTAAAGAGGGCGGTGTTTTGAATCGCCGAGGGCATACTGAAGCATCAGTTGATTTGGTTTCATTAGCAGGTTTTAAACCAGCTGCTGTAATTTGTGAGTTAACTAATGATGATGGATCGATGGCAAGGGCACCACAAGTTGTCGAATTTGCCAAACAACATCATTTACCCGTTGTCACAATTGAAGATATTGTTGCTTATCGTAACACTTTTTCAGTCTAAACATATGGATGTAAACTGTCGAATTAACCATTCGGCAGTGGCATCATTTTATTAAGTTTATTATTGAATAAGTTAGATGTATTCATTAATTTGTTCCAGTAAGCTCTGATTGTTTAGGATAAACTATGGCACGTTTCAGTCTGTTATATATAATAATGCTTTTGATCATAACAGGTTGCCAATCAATATCCATTTCTACAAATAACGTGGTCGTTCCTAATACTCGGACTGAAATATTTCATTCAACGGCAAATGGTGATTATAAAGTTACTATTTATACTCCTAATAAACCTACACCGAAAGGTGGTTGGCCAATTATTTATCTTCTTGATGGTGACAGTTATTTTTTAACAGCAAGTGACATTATTAAAAGTCAAGCTTGTGAGCGTTGCATTCTTCAAGAAGGTATAATTGTCGCAATTGACTATCTCAATCAAACACGTCGTGATTTTGATTTTTTACCTAAACCAGATCATTTTGTTTATGAGACCTTACCGAATAATCAAATTAATTTATCTGGTAAATATGGTGGAGCAGATGCGTTTTATGATTTTTTAACAAAAGAACTTAAACCTGAAATGGAAAAACGCTATAAGATTAATTTAAAACAGCAAGCTATTTTTGGACATTCATACGGTGGATTATTTAATTTATATATTTTTTTAACAAAACCAGTGATTTTTAATACCTATGTGGTATCGAGTCCATCTATGTGGTTTAGCGATGGATATATGTTTAAAGTATTATCGAAATACTTATTAGATAATCAGCCACCACTCATCAATCCCGTCAATTTACTTATCTCTGTAGGGGGATCTGAACAATCTTTACTTCCTTTTGATCGCAAGTTACCCAAGGAAAAGCAGAATCTCTTATTAAAGCATCGGCAAAATCGTAAAATGGTGGATAATTCGAAACATCTATTTGATCAATTAAAACAAGCTAAGATTCATAACTTAAACTTAAGTTACAAAGTTTATCCGCAACAATCCCATAAAACAGCAGCGATTATAGCTTTACAAGATGGCATTCAAATAAATTTTAACATTCATTAACCAGTATTTGAGCAAATAGTTATTAATCAACTTGAATATATGATAGTTTGATTTATATTACTGCCACTTGATAATGATAATCATTATTGAAGAATAATATTAGGGATAATATATGTGTTCAAAATATAAATCGACTTGTTTTATTGCCACACTTGTTAGTCTTGCATGTCATAATGCTAATGCTGATATCAAAAATTCATTAACTCATAAGGCAAGTGATTCAGATGATGTGATGGTTGTGACAGCAGCAGAGCAAGCTAAACAAGCATTGGGTGTTTCGGTTATCAGCCAAAAAGATCTGAGCAAAATGCCGCCCAAAAACGATATTTCCGAAATTATTCGTACTATGCCAGGTGTCAGTTTGACGGGTAATTCAACAAGTGGTCAACGAGGTAATAATCGACAAATTGATATTCGAGGAATGGGACCTGAAAATACGCTTATTTTAGTTGATGGAAGATCAGTAAAAAGCCGTATGTCTGTTCGATATGGTTGGCGCGGTGAGCGAGACACAAGAGGCGATACGAATTGGATACCTGTAGATATTATTGAAAGAATTGACGTGCTCCGTGGTCCAGCAGCAGCTCGTTATGGTGATGGTGCAGCAGGAGGCGTAGTAAATATTATAACGAAACAACCCGCTAAAGAGTGGCATGGATCTTTAAATAGTTATATTAATGTACCATCTCACAGTGAGGAAGGTTCAACAAAAAGGACTAACTTTTTATTAACAGGTGGATTAACCGATAATCTAAGTGTGCGTCTATACGGCAATATCAATAAAACCGATGCTGATGAGTGGGATATCAACAAAAAACATCAAATTAATCCGAATTCGGTCAGTGCAGGACGGGAAGGGGTGCGCAATAAAGATCTCAATGGTCTATTGCGGTCGGATATCACTGATAAACAATCAATTGAATTTGAAACGAGCATTAGCCGACAAGGAAATATTTATGCCGGAGATACACAGAATAATAATCCTAATCAATTGGTGAGTCGTTTTTATAATGATGAAACTAACAAAATGATTCGTCAAAATTATTCAATAACTCATCGAGCATATTGGGACAACGGTTTAAATACAATATCTTATATTCAATTGGAAAAAACACATAATACCCGTTTAAATGAAGGTTTAGCTGGTGGAACTGAAGGTCGATTTGATAATGATAGTTTTTCTACCATTAAATATAATAATATTACTTTACATAATGAGACCAACTTCCCATTAACTATGGTGGTACCCTAAACTATGACTGTTGGTGGCGAGTATAATCATCAAAAAATGAAAGATCCAACCTCAAATAATCAATCCGTTGAAGAGGGAGGAAGCATATCTTGGATCAAAGATAAAATGCGCAGTGAAAACTCATCAGCTAATCTTTGGGGAATGTTTATCGAAGATAACATTGAACTGACACAAACTACCATGCTTACCCCTACATTACGATATAATCATCAAAGTAAATCAGGTGGTAACTGGAGTCCAAGTTTGAACTTATCCCAAGAATTGGGCGACTATTTCAGTTTAAAACTTGGTATTGCCAGAGCTTATAAAGCACCTAACTTATATCAAACTAACCCAAACTATCTTCTTTATAGTCGTGGGCAAGGTTGTCATAGTGCGGGTGGCAGTTGTTATTTAATTGGTAACAAAAATTTAAAAGCGGAAACAAGCGTCAATAAAGAAATTGGGCTTGAGTTTCATAATAATGAAGGATTAATTGCTGGCATAACTTATTTCCGTAATGATTATCATGATAAAATTGATTCTGGCACAAAAGTGGTGGGTCATGCGCAAGGTGGAAAAAATAAATTTGGCAATTCAAATATTTTTCAATGGCAAAATGTGCCCAAATCTGTTGTAGAGGGATTGGAAGGCAGCTTAACGATTCCCGTTACTTCAACAATCAAGTTTCGAAATAACCTAACTTGGATGTTGCAGTCAAAAAATAAAAAGACTGGCGATTATTTATCAATAATACCAAAATATACGTTGAATTCATCAATAGACTGGCAAACAACCGATAAATTGTCGTTGTTAACTACGGTCACTTGGTTTGGTAAACAAAAGCCGAAAAAATATGATTATCTTGGGAATAAAGCTACGGATAGTGCAACTCACCAACTTAGTCCTTATGCTATTTTAAATTTTAGTGGGCAATATCAATTTAATAAAAACGTTACGTTAACGGCTGGAATAGATAATGTGTTTAATAAGCGCTTATTCCGAGAGGGTAATTCCACAACCTTAAAAAATCCAGTAAATGGTATCGTAACCGTTAAGGGTGCAGGAGCTGCAACGTATAATGAACCAGGGCGGACATTTTTTGTAAGCACTAAACTTTCATTCTAGCTCAATCAATTAAATAAAATCGCCAAACTAACGATTAAATTGATTAAACTTGGCGATTATTTAGCTGCTTTAAGTTATTTATTGTTCTCATTATTCACTATAATTTTATCTGTAAAAGTGTGAAACATTGAATAATAACAGTTTTATTCTTGCTTTTTGTCTTTCTTCATTATAAAATATCTTATACATTTGATAAATAAGGATAAAATTTTTTAAGTTTTTAGAAACGATAGATATTTTAATATCATACTAATTTTAAAAATCTAATTAGCATTCAATTAAGTTGTTTCTTTGTAAATAATATTAAGTTCTTTTGGTGGCAAATGCTTTGTTTGCGAACCATCTATAGTTTTGTCGATGCTTATTGGCAAAATAGCAGAATCAGCATATCTAACATATAGATTGCATTAAAAATATAGATTTTAACAAAATAGATAGTAATAAAAACGGGGTAACTATGTTTAGCGCGAATAAAGAGTGGGCATTTGTGATACTGACCTGCTTTTTTGAACTGTGTTGGGTATTTGGTTTTACTACTGCCAGTCAGTGGTGGCATTGGGTTATTGTTATACTCATAATTATTGTTGATTTTACGTTTTTAACAAATGCATGCAAGACAATTCCTACAGGTACTGTGTATGCAATATTTTCTGGTGTCGGAGCGATAGGCTCACTTGCTATTGATATGGTCGTGTTTGGTAAAGAAATCAAACTTATTGAAATATTGTTTGTTGCATTAATAATTATTGGCGTTGTGCAACTTAAACGAGCAGATAGTTGATTAACTGAAATTTGGATTACAATATGGGATGGTTATTTATTTTAACGGCTGCAATTTTTGAAGTTATTGGCGCTATTGGCCTTAAGCTCTATTCGCAACAAAAAAGTGTGTTTCGATTAACACTGTATTGGGGTGGTTTTTTTGTTTCGTTTACATTATTTTATTTTTCACTTCAATATCTGGATTTAAGTATAGTCTATCCTGTATGGGTTGGGCTTGGTACGTCAGGTGCGGTATTGGCTAATATGTTTATTTTTAATGAGCCGAAAAATCTTCCTCGCTTATTTGGACTTACTTTTATTATTATTGGTATTGTAGGATTACACGCTACAATGTAGTCAAAGATATACTCAAAAAAATTATTAGATATAGAGTTAAAAAATAGTTATTCGTTTTACTTATTCAATTCTTTAAATAAAAAAAGACCGGAGATGAACTCCGGTTAAGCAAAGTGTAAGCTAAAAGGATGTATGAATAAAAGGGAAAAACAGTTTACTAAATTTCGTTACCATGTTGTTTTAGGTAGCTAGCAACACCATTTGGGTTAGCCTGCATACCTTGTTTACCTTTGGTCCATTGAGCAGGGCAAACTTCACCGTGTTCTTCATGGAATTGGAAAGCATCAACAATACGAATCATCTCGTCAATATTACGACCGATTGGTAAATCATTGATCGTTTCATGACGTACAACACCTGACTTATCAATAAAGAATGATGCGCGAAGAGCAACACCAGCTTCAGGATGTTCAACGCCGTAGGCTTGCATAATAGAGTGTTTTATATCTGCAACAATTGGGAATTTTACTTCACCAATACCGCCTTTATCTTGTGGAGTATTACGCCATGCATTATGTACATATTGTGAATCCATAGAAACCCCAATAATCTCAACGCCACGTTTTTTGAATTCTTCTAAACGATGATCGAAAGCGATGATTTCTGATGGACATACAAATGTAAAATCCATTGGCCAAAAGAATACAACAGCATATTTGCCATTAATGTGTTTAGCTAAATTGAAATCTTCAACGATTTCACCTGAGCCTAACACTGCTGCTGATGTAAAATCTGGGGCTTTACGAGTGACTAAAGTCATTATGGTTCTCCTAACTATTTAATGCTTTTTAATATGTGGGACATTATAACAATTTAAACTTACACTCCAAGTTGTTATAAACAATTGATACCATAAGTTTAAACTATTAACTGATAAATTATCATTCGGTAGTATTTATTAATTTCTTCGGTTTACCTTTATTTTTAGTATCGCGATGGCGTATTTTGACTTTTTTCTTTTTGTTATCTTCTTTTTTGGAAGCATTTTTCAATTTCGCTTTTTGTGAAGGTTTTTTCTTAGTTGCCGGTTTTGGAGCTTTCGTTTTTGGGCGTAACTCATCAATGGTTCGTAACTTTATTGGTTCTTTGATGTAACGCTCAATTTTTTGTAACAATTCGTTGTCATGAGCTTCGACCAACATAATCGCGGTCCCTTTTTTCCCCGCACGCGCAGTACGACCGATACGATGCAAATAGACGTCGGCTGTTTTAGGTGCATCAAAATTAATAACATGGGTAATATCATCAATATCAATGCCACGAGCCGCAACATCGGTTGCAACCAGTACATTAACAGTATGGTTGTTCATTCTTTTAATTGCTTCGTTACGTTTAGCTTGAACCATTTCACCTTCTAAATAACAGCTATGGATTCCGGCCTGATGTAACAAGCTAACCAATTCATGTACCCGTTCACGCTTACGTACAAAAACGATCGTCTTTTTCAATTCTTCTTGCTTTAATAAATGAATGAGTAAGGCTACTTTATGCTCTAAATTGTCGGCACGATAATAGAATTGTAAAATCTTTTTACGTTCTTTTCGTGAAGGATCGGCATTAATTTCAATGGGTTCATTTAATATGCGATTAGCAAAATTATGTAATCCTTCACCCTCTAGCGTTGCAGAGAAGAGTAGTGTTTGTTTGCGCCAGCGAGTTTCTGCTGATATGGTTTCAACATCTTGAGAGAATCCCATATCTAACATACGGTCTGCTTCATCTAAAATAAGCATTTCAACAGCTCGACAGTCAAAATTTTCTTCTTTAATGTATTGCAATAACCGTCCAGTTGTCGCAATCACAATATCTTGATTTTTACTGAATACTTCAGCATGGTTCATATAAGCAACGCCTCCGGTTATTGTGGCTATGCTTAAATGAGTGGATTGCGTTAATAGTTTTGCTTGCTCAGCTATTTGCATCGCTAACTCTCGAGTAGGTGTTAAAACCAAAATACGAGGTGGTCCCGGTTTGCGACGTGGAAAATCCAATAAATGTTGCACAGCGGGAATTAAGAAAGCAAGTGTCTTACCCGTACCCGTTGGCGCCGAGCCTAAAATATCTTTGCCATCTAATGCGACAGGTATCGTTTGAGTTTGGATTACTGTTGGCGTGTGGATGTTTTGTGTTTGTAGATTTTGAATTAAAATCTCATCTAATTCTAAATCTGAAAAAGTTTTTGCAGTCATATTGATCATTCTATCTTAAATTTTGAGACACATTATAACGGCAATCGTTATAACTACAATCAATAAAACGTAGTGAGTAACTAACATCAATATTCATTTTGTTCATTTTATAGTATATCAATTAAGCTAGTTAAATACTTTGTAAAAAAGTTTTAGGTTAAGCATACGTTTAAGTATAAAAATTAAAGAATAATTGATTCATCAACTCTTATCAATGCTTGTAACGGAATCTTTATTTATAATACACTTTGCCTTTGTGTTAAGATATCAAAATAAATTTTATGACATTAGGTAAAATAAGGGATTAAAACTCAATATTTACTTAATAACTTAATATAATCTTGTTGTTATTTTTATAATAGACAATATTTCTTTTAACAATTAACAAAATCACCCATTACAGAATATGACTGAAATTTTTTCGAACGATAAATATCATCTTCAACTTGAAAATAAAATAACCCATTTAAAAACGATTTTTAGTGATTTCTCACTTCCAGAATTGCAAGTTTATAGTTCTCCTATCAGTCATTACCGTATGCGAGCTGAGTTTAGAATATGGCATGATGGTGAAGATATCTACCATATTATGTATGATAAAAAAACGAAAAAGCGCACACGAATTGATGATTTTCCGATTGCAACGAAATTGATTAATCAAGCAATGAAAGCTATTTTACCATTGCTTAAGCATAATCAATTATTACGTCATTTATTGTTTCAGATAGATTATTTTTCCACACTGAGTGGTCAATTACTTATCACCCTTTTGTATCATAAAAAGTTAAGTGATGATTGGATTGCTGAGGCAAATAGACTTAAGCAACAACTTGCCGAGCAGGGGATCGATGCTAATATCGTTGGTCGGGCGAGTAATCAAAAAATTGCTATTGATGTCGATTATGTTGATGAGGCCTTACCAATATTTGATAAAATCTTTATTTATCGTCAAGTTGAAAATAGCTTTACTCAACCCAATGCCGCAGTCAATATCAAAATGCTTGAGTGGGCTATTGAAGTTACCAAAGGTTTGTCAGGTGATCTACTTGAATTTTATTGTGGCAACGGTAATTTTTCTATCGCTTTGGCTCAAAACTTTCGTAAGGTGTTAGCGACAGAAATAGCGAAAGCGTCTGTATATTCAGCGCAATATAATATTGCAGTAAATGAGATTGATAATTTAATTATTGCCCGTCTATCCGCAGCTGAGTTTACCAGTGCTATTAAAAAAGAACGTGAATTTAATCGATTAAAGGATATTAATCTTGATGATTATCAGTGCCAAACTGTACTGGTTGATCCTCCTCGTGCTGGAATAGATAGTGATACAATTAATATTCTTAAAAGTTACAATACTATTATTTATATATCCTGCAATCCTCTTTCTTTACGGGATAATTTACAGCAATTGATAGAAACTCATAATATCAAGCATTTTGCTATGTTTGACCAGTTTCCTTATACCGATCATATTGAAAGTGGTGTTGTGTTGCATAAAAAATAGATATATTCATATCCAAGGATGGTTAATTTTGTTAGAATAATTAGGCTAAATACTAAAATAATTAGTACTTGTTTGGCTAATGACTACTGTCAACATTGCTTTTGATAAAAAAAAACCCTAGGTAAACTAGGGCTGCATTAAATTGCAAGGAATGGATGAAAGGAAATAAAACAATGAAACAATAATGTCTAGCCTCATGAATCATTGTGTGAGTACTATAACAAAGCTAAACAAACGAATTAATGACCAAATTATTACAATATAGTCATTAAAATGTCATGATACCATTTGGTTTTTTCATATATCCTACTACGGCAGTAAACATTTTCGATAATCATATAAAATAACAAAGGAAATACTCAAAATGAAATTGTTAGTTGTAGAAGATGAACATAAAACAGGTGAGTATCTTCGTCAGGGTTTAGTTGAATCAGGTTTTATTGTTGATTTAACCGATAATGGTTTAGATGGCTATCATAGAGCCATGACAGAAGATTATGATTTAATTATTCTGGATGTAATGTTGCCAGATATCGTTGGCTGGAAAATAGTCCAATCTTTGCGTGAAGCAGGAAAAGACACGCAAATTATGTTACTCACTGCGATGGGCAGTGTCGAAGATAAAGTTAAAGGACTGAATTTAGGTGCGGATGATTATTTAGTTAAACCGTTTTCTTTTGCTGAATTACTGGCAAGAGTCAAATCCTTACTCAGGCGCAATGTTCCACAAGTCAATAATTATCAATTAAGTATTGCTGATTTGGTAATGGATTTACCTAAAAGAACAGTAACGCGAGCAGATAAAAGAATTGATTTAACCAATAAAGAATTTCTGTTATTAGAATATTTTTTACGTTATCCAGGTGAAGTTCTACCAAGATCACTGATTGCATCCCAAGTTTGGGATATGAATTTTGATAGTGATACTAATGTTATTGATGTGGCGATTAGACGATTGCGAAATAAAATTGATGCAGGTTTTGAACCTAAATTAATTCATACCGTACGTGGAATGGGATATAAATTGGATGTAATGGATGAAGCGGAATAACATTATTTCTTTTCGTTTACCACTAATTGTTTGCCTACTAACTTGTGGGCTTCTTTATTGTTTTAGTTATCTTATTGAAAGTTCTTTTGAAAAATTTTCCATCCAGCAAAATGTATCCGAATTAAATTCAGTTATCTCATCAATAGAACGTGAACTTATTTATTTTTCACCTAATGACAATCGTGATGAGCTTTTTCAAAATCTATTATTGATATTAACTGGCCATCATCACTTGTTTGTTTATATCATTGATGAATCAGGTAAGGTACTTTATCGGACACGTGGACCTAATCTGGCTGTTGCATTAAAACCCTCAAATTTAGAAAAAATTATAACTGAACACGGTACGACCATATCCAATCTGAATAAATCATCTTATCGAATTGCTGCATCAAGAGTTATAGTTGAAAATAACAAACAATACACCACTATTGTGGCCGTTGGACGTGATTTACAGCTTGAATTTATCAGTCGATTAAGAAACGGTTTAGGATTGCTTATTGCCATTTCTTGTGTTTTAGCATTGATTGGTTCATTTATTTCAATTTATTATACTCAAAAACCGATTAATCGGCTTATTAAGAAGATAGAAAAAATCAATCTTAAAAGTTTAAATTATCGAATACCAACATCCTCAGTACCAACCAAATATATTAGTTTAGTGAGAGCGTTCAATAAAATGCTTAATCGTATGGAAGATGTTTTTCAGCGGCAACGTAACTTTACGGCTGATATTGCTCATGAAATGAGAACCCCCATTACTAATCTAACAACCCAAACGCAAATTGTGTTAAATAATGCTCGATCCACCGAAGAGTATCGGGAGATTTTATACTCCAATTTAGAAGAGTATGAAAAAATGTCACAAATGATCTCAGATATGCTTTTTTTAGCTCAAGCTGATAATCATCAATTAGTGCCAAATCTTATTGATATTGATTTGGTTAGTATGCTTACCATGATGTGTGACTATTTTGAACCGCTCACCGATGAGAAAAATATCACATTTAATTTAGAGGGTAACTGTTCACATATTCAAGGCGATAAACTGATGTTAGGTCGAGCGATAAGTAATATTTTATCCAATGCCATTCGTTATACTCCTCAAAATGAAGTAATTACCATTACTTTAAGTCAAACTTCAGAAAAAAGAGTCAAAATCATTATTGCCAATCCAGGTGAAAAAATTGATAGCCGGCATTTACCTCACCTTTTTGACCGTTTCTATCGAGTAGATGAATCACGTCATCGTAATGGTACTTCGGGTGCAGGAATAGGGTTGGCAATCGTAAAATCAATTATCCAAACCCATAAAGGAACGATTTTTGTTGAGTCTGATGATAGATCTACCCGTTTTATTATCAATCTACCAACCGCTATTTCACCTCATAATCACTAATCAACAAATTAGCTGCTGCATAGGCAGCTTTATCTTTTAGTTCTTGAGGAACTTGCTCTCAATCGACTACTTCATTTAGAACCAGCATTACGGCTCCTAGGGCATCTTCAATGTAACCTAGTTCATTACTTCCAATTTGGGCATACTTTTCACGAATGAGTTCACAATATTTATTCATTAAACGGCTTCCTGTTATTTTTCGTAATTATGATTTGTTGTTATAAAAATTGAGCCAATTGTTGGTATACTTGCTCGGCTTGAATAGTGCGCATGCTTTTTTCAGGCGAAATTATACTAAATTGATTTTTGCCATAACCACCAATTAATTTTGGGTCGGTTTCACCAAATAGAGTAATATTTGGGCGATCTAATGCAGCGGTTAAATGGCTTAATCCTGTATCAACTGAAACTACTGCTTTTGCTCCAGCAATAATGGTTGCAACATCAGACAGTGATAGTTTAGGTAATACTTCTACATGCTTAAAACCTTGTGCAAGACGAATCGCTCTTTGATGTTCGTGTTCGGCTCCCCAAGGTAATTTTATTTTTAATCCAGTTGCTTGGGTTAATTTAATTAATTTTCTCCATGCTTCTTCCGTCCAGTGTTTTTCATCTCGAGTTGTAGCATGTAAAAAAACAAGATACTGTTGATTATCACTAGGTAGAGACGATAGAAAATGGCGGGCAATAGCATAATCCCCCATTGAATCTGGTAGTGGGTATTGTAAGCTTTGAGCAAACAACATTCTAACTCGTTCAATGGCATGCATTTGCTTGGGAATAGCATGTTTTACATCATAAAACCAACTGGCAATGGGCTCTTTAATACTTTGACGATCCAAACCATGCTTTATACCTCGCGCTTTACGAGTTATAAGAAATGCGCTTTTAATAAGTCCTTGCGCGTCAATAATACAATCATATTCTTGTTGCCTAAGGGTTTGGATAAACGCATGATGTTCTTGGCGAGAATTTTTTGAAAACCAACTTTTGCGCCAACGTCTTATAGCAACAGGTATTACATTATTTACAGAATAGTGCCAACTAGGTATTTGAGCAAAATTTTCTTCAACTACCCAATCAAAAGTAATATCAGATATGTTATTTGCTGCATCGGTTAATGCTGGTAGGGTATGCAGCACATCACCCATTGATGAAGTTTTAACGACTAAGACACGCATTATCCATTACTCTTTTTACTACGCATGATAAGATTCATCAAAGTTTCAAATACATTATCTGGTTTAATATCAATCAAGCTTTGATGATAACCTTGTTCAGCATCACCTTTACGAACACGATGATAACCAGTGATTAAACGGATAACTTCTGCTTTATCCGATAATGGAGGGGTAAACTCTGGACTACTTGGACCATATAATGCAACTAATGGCCTATCTAATGCAGCTGCAACATGCATTAATCCTGAATCATTAGTCACAATGGCTTTACAAGCTGCGATTAAAGCAATAGCTTGTTCTAGCTTGGTTTGACCTGCTAAGTTGATACATTTATCACTTTGCACTATTTTAGCAATAATCTGATCGCCAACTTCTCGATCTTTGGCTGAACCAAAGATTATAATTCTGGCATTTTGTTTAACCAGCATATCGGCAAGTGTAGCATAATGATAATCTGGCCAACGTTTAGCGGGTCCAAATTCTGCACCAGGACAAAAGCCAATTAATGGTTCATCTTGTGGAATCGCAAAAGTGACTAATGCCTCATCAATTTCTTTCTGCTCAACACTCAGTTTTGGCCACAATAGTGGTTGTGGTAAATCTTTTGCTGAATGAATTTGATCTTTGGGATAAGCCAGCGCAACATAGCGCTCAACCATTAAAGGAAACGCAGCTTTATCAAGTGTGCGAATATCATTTAATAATCCGTAACGCAGTTCTCCTTTCCAGCCTGTTCGTTTAGGAATTTTGGCAAAAAATGGAATGAGTGCAGACTTAAATGAATTCGGTAAAACAATAGCTTGATCGTAATGATTAGCTCGTAATGATTTACCTATTTGACGACGTTTAGCGAAAGCAAACTCACCATGACCGATTGGCATTTCAAGCGCCTGATTGACTTCTGGCATTTTATTTAATAAAGCCCGACTCCAAGCCGGGGCCATAACATCAATTTCATTATGAGGATCAAGCTGCTTTAAAGTACGATATAGGCTTTGTGACATCATCATATCACCAACCCATGAAGGACCAATAATGAGTGTTTTCATCTTATCAATTCCTTTCTATTGTTCGTTAAGCCATTTCATATATTCAGTTGTACCTTCAGTTACAGTTTTAAATTCAATTGGGCATCCAGTTTCTCTAAATTTAGTGAGATCAGCTTGAGTAAAGCTTTGGTATCGTCCTTTAAGGTTATCAGGGAACGGAATATAATCTATTTCCCCTTTTCTATGATAATTGACCACAGCATCAGCTACGGTTTGGAATGATTCTGCTCGACCTGTGCCACAATTGAAAATACCTGAAATTTTATTTTTCCAAAACCATAAATTTACATCAACAACGTCACTTACATAAATAAAATCGCGTTTGAAGTTATCACTACCAGTAAATAGTTTCGGTTTTTCACCTTTGTTAATTTGTTCATTTAAATGAAATGCAACGCTTGCCATACTACCTTTATGTGATTCACGTGGTCCATAGACGTTAAAATAACGGAATCCACAAACCTGTGACTTAGCTTTAGGTAATACTTGTCTTACATATTGGTCAAACAGAAATTTAGAATAACCATAAACATTCAGCGGTTTTTCATAAGCGCGATCTTCGATGAAATTATCACTGCGGCCACCATAAGTAGCAGCCGAAGATGCATATAAAAATGGAATATCAAGATCTAAACAGCAATCTAACAAGTCTTTTGAATATTGATAGTTGTTTTCCATCATAAATTTGCCATCCCATTCGGTGGTCGATGAGCAAGCTCCTTGATGAAAAATAACATCAATATCCATATCTTCACCTGCTACAACTAATGAGATAAATTCGTCTTTATCCATATAGTCAGCGATATCTAAATCAACTAAATTACTAAATTTAGTACCGTCGGTTAAATCATCCACCACTAAAATATTTTTGTGTCCTTGGTCATTTAACCCCTTAACAATATTACTACCAATAAATCCAGCACCGCCAGTTACTACGATCATATCAAATTCCTTAACCAATAAAATGAATCCACTTATAATACCGATTTATGACAAATTTTTCGAGTGATGATTTATTTTCAAGGCTGGTGCGCATTGAAAATTCATAATATCATATCATCATTACTTGCATATCCATTGGGTTGATAGTTGACAAAATACGAATAAGATCAGTTAATTAATTGTTATTTGATCTGACAATGATTCTGTCATGTCAGGTATATTACTTAAATTAACATCGTTAGATAGATACAATATTTAGAATAAACAAGTTATAACCTATGAAATAGATTATAACTCTTTTGATATTGTTAATCGTTTATCAATTAATTCTTTTTCGCTGTGACTAAAATATATCTTGCTAAATTAAGATAAGGTTCAGTACGACAGTATTGTTTTTCAAGCTCTAACAGCTGTTCAAATTGAGTTTCAGCCTTGGATTTATTCGCTAGATAGTCGTGGAAAATACGAATTCCTATTTTTTGTAAAATATTAAAATCTAACTGGGTCAGCCAATAATAGACATCTTTAGGCTCTCTTGGAAAATCAGGGGAGAGTGTCTTTTTTTTACGTTTTGCAAGGCCTGCTTGTGTATAACCAAAATTACCCAAGGTGACTGTTTTAAATAGCAGTCCATGGTAGTTATAAAACATCAAAGATAAATAGCCATTTACCTTTAAATGTTTTTTTAATGATTGAATTAATTCAATCGGCTCTGCAACCCATTCTAAAACGGCATGACAAATAACGATATCAAACTGTTCATCAAGTAAAGTATGAAGTTGCTGTATTGAGCAGCAAAGACAATTGATTTCGATATTTCCCTCGCTCGCTTTTTGTTTTGCTAGTTCAAGCATTTGTTGCGAAATATCACAAATGGTAACATGGTGGCCGAGTTTAGCTAGTCTACAGGCGATTTGACCTTGTCCACCACCAGCATCAAGGATATTTAGGGGTTTATTTGCAGGATAGTTAGCTAAAATATTCTCAAGTTCTTGCCAAACTACCGCTTCACGAATTCGACCTTTAGTTGTACCATAAATATTTTGTGCAAATTTGCCACTGATATCATCAAAATTGCGATCTTGTTTACTCATAAATTACTTTTGATTGTTAAGTTGTTGTACTTCAGCATTGATTTCCGCTATTTTGTTAGACATTTGTGCATAGCACTGTTCCATTAATGCTTTGGCATCTTCTTTGCGAAGGTTTTTAGTTTCAATTGGATCGAGCATTTCAACAATCATATGCCCATTATTGATACGATTTAACTTAATTTTAGTCGTCTCTGATACACAAATTGGTACAATGGGTACACCGGCTGCTATTGCTGCTTTAAATGCACCCATTTTAAAAGGTAACAGTCCTCGACCGCGGCTACGTGTACCTTCAGGAAACATCCAAATAGAAATACCACGATTTTGAATTTCTCTAACCACTTGTTCAATGGTATCGCGTGCTTTTGATTTATTGTTGCGGTCAATGAGTATATTACCTGTAAGGTAATAAAGTTGCCCAAAAAATGGGATCCAAGCCAAACTTTTTTTACCAACGGTGACAGTTTTCGGTTGTACAATATCAGCAGCAACCACCAAATCGAAATTATTCTGGTGATTAGCAATATAAACACAGCTTCCCATATTACTAATTTTAGAATAGGGGCGTGTAGTGACTTTAACGCCAAATACCGGTTGGAACAACAAACTAAATAAATGGGCGAATCTTGCTACATTTTTGGGGTTTCTTGGATTAAATAAACAAAAAATCACGCCAAAAACACAAAGAATAATTCCTGTGATGACGACAAAAATTAAGCGAAAAATAAAAACCATAATTTACCTCATAAGTTAACTTGGCGTATTATATACGTAATCAACGTTAATATACAGTTTGTAAAAATCACGCGTCTATAGGATGTTTATGCTTAAATCAACGATTATTTGGGACGAAAATCAAACCCCAATTTCAACTTATTTTAATGATGTGTATTTTAATACTGAAGGAGCAATTGACGAAACCCGTTACGTGTTTATTGAAGGTAATGATTTATATCAACGTTTTTTACAGCATGAGCAAGAGACATTTATAGTTGGCGAAACCGGTTTTGGTTCAGGTCTCAGTTTTTTAATTTTATGGCAAACATTTTTACATTTTAGAGATCAACATCCAAATCATGTTCTTAAAAAAATTAAATTCTTTAGTGTTGAAAAATTTCCATTATCATCAGATGAATTAAAGCAAATTCATCATAATGTATTAACCAAAGATAAAAATTTACAAAACTTAGCATCGCAACTGCAGACCAATTTCAGTGAAATTGAAAGCAGTTACCAGTTTGATAATGTCTCGTTGTCCATTTTTTATGATGATGTTAGTTATTTCCCCGATTTTCTAAGAAAACAAAATATATTGATTAATGCTTGGTTTTTTGACGGATTTTCGCCAGCTAAAAACCCTGATATGTGGTCAGAATCATTATTTAAAAAATGTTATACATTAACGGCAAATAAGGGCACTTTTGCGACTTTTACATCTGCAGGATTTGTACGTCGTAACCTACTTAATGCTGGGTTTAATGTATTTAAACATAAAGGCTTTGGTATAAAGCGTGAAATGTTAATCGGCAATAAGACTGAATAATATTGTTTCTTCCACAAAACATAAAATGAAGTGAAAAATCTAACTTAGCAAGTACGATTCTTGAATCGGATCCTTGTAGTCAAGCTAGAGATGCTCTTCGTAATAGGAGAATGGAATATATTTGTTTTCAGAAAAAATTTATGAATAATTATAAATTTAAATCCCATTCTAAAATGGGATTTAACTAATTATGAATGTTAAAATTAGCTTTTCAACGCTATTTTAATTAAGATAAAAAACTAATCAATCTAACCTTTGTCTTATTTTTTAACACTTAGATGCATTATTTTCAAACCCACCTATAACCTATATCCATAAATTTTATCGTTTACATTAACTTTGATTAGTAAATTTAAAACTCAAATTGATAAATTACATCTAGTGCTTGAGCTAAACCAGAAGTCGCTTCTAAATAGAGACTTGGCATAAGTCTATAGCGTAGTGTAAAAGTTGCCAAAGAATCAAAAATACCGACTCCATATTTAAGTTGTAGATGTGGTAAAATATAGCCACTCACGACCACTTTTGAACTATCTCCTGCGCCTTGAGTATCTAAAGTAAGATTTTTAATCCCAAACATATTACCGATATCACCAATGTATTTCCCTGTTCTAGATGTACCAATTCCGACTAATAATGCTGTCATCATGTCATTTTCACTCTGATCAGAGTTATCAAGACCTTGTCCACGGATTAGGTAAGATAATGCTTCTTGTTGCGACATTGCAGGGTCGGAGAAGATGTCAATTTTTGGATCTTCTGATGAGCCCGTTACCCGAATTCCTGCTGTAATATTACTTTTATCTATTGAGTCTGGATTACGTATTGCTTCAACATCAAGTATAGCGCGATCACTTGGTCCTGAAAACGTAATAACCCCTTTGCGAATAATTAAGTCTTGACCATACGCATGAAACCGTCCGCTAGGAATTAATACTTCACCATGTAGATCTAAACCTTTATTAGTCTGTGTGGCAACTAAATGTCCCTTTAGTTTAGCGTTTAAACCAAATGCATCAACAGAAACATCATTCCCAATATTAATTTCAAGATGACTATTGATTTTCATACCAAACTTCTGTGGTTCTATTTGATTTCCATTTCTATCAAGCATCACTTCATCTGGTGAAACATCGATACTTGAGGCTGGCAGTGAATCAACGGTAATCTTACCTTTAGGTATGTTAATTTTTCCTAATAGAGTTAATTCATCTTGAGTTGCGTTAATTTTGATATCAGGAACAATACTCATTACAATCATTGGTGGAACCGATACCTGCATTGCTGCACCATTGACTGTTAAATTAGCCTGCCATTTATCTAAATTTTGCCAGCTTGCATTACCGTTAATATCAACATTACCTGATTGAGTTGTCAGAATTCCCTGTAAGGTTGAAGATTTACCATTCAATTTTATATCAAGCGTTGCTGATTTAATGTCGATAGGTAATTGATTAGATTTTATTTCACTTTGTTTAAGATTGATATTGCCCGTTAGATAAGGATCCATTAATGAACCAGAAAATTTAACCGCTCCATTAATGGCACCTTTAGTGTATTCATTTTTATCTAACAGTGGGTTAAGGATTGCCAAAGCCAAATTATCAATTATTAATTGACCACTTAATTTTTTCTGATTGTTTGGATCAGTAATAAGTAGATCTCCATTAATTTTTCCTAATTCTTTTAGACTAAAATGCCAATCTAATTTAGCCTGTTGTTCATTAAATTCTACATTAATATTAAATAAATCAAATGGAATAGGTAAGGCTTGATTTACTATCATTTGCTGAACAAAAACTTTATTACTGGTTATATTGGCTTTAATAGCAGGCGTTTTGCTGTTATTGCCAAATTTAATTTCTACTTTACTGTTTATGCTACCTGCAAGTTTTGTCTCGCCATCATTTGGTATAGGTAGTCTGGCTAAATCAATATCTTTCAGGGTTATTGTTGATTGAGTATTAGGTATAGGTGATAATGGCTTATCTAAGCAGATGCTTGAAGAGCTATTGTGCCAACAATGGGCTCCAATAGTGGGGATTTGTTGATTTAAATCATAAATTAAAGTTAAAGGTTGAGTTAATGACCAATGGTTATTATTACCTAAATTTAATAGTGCATTAGATATATTGCCGCTCCATTTAGTATGGTCTTTATCAATTTTCCCCGTTAATGATGTTTTTAATGATGCAGGATTACCATCAAGATCAATACTTAAAGTATGCTTACTTTCATTACCAACAAGATCAATGTCTGCTTTTTTAATTACTTGGTTGGAAATCTCAATATTCTGTCCAATGAGTCTAAGTTGTAAGTTTAATTGGTCTTGATAGTGCACTTTACCGGATAAATTTGCTTTAGATATTGAGATATTTGGTATTTTTAAAGCGTCTACGGTTAAATTTGTATCAATGATAGGATTTGATTTCGTTCCTGCCATTTTGATGTTACCAAAAATAGATCCTTGCATTTCATCGACCAATAATGCTAAAGATGCTAGATTAAGTTTTGCATTCAAATTTCCTTTTTCCGTTGAGCCATCTACATTTATTCGGTTTTTATCCCAGATTATTGCTAGATCATTAGCGGATAAATTACGTTTAGAATCAACTTGTAAATTACCGTTAGCCGAAAAATCAGCATGTTTAATTTTACCTATTAAATCTAAATCGGTAACATTGAATTGCCAAGTTTCACCTGCTAATTTACCCGTTGTATTAAATTGACCATTTAATTTTACAGGGTAATCAGGTATCTCTTTTGTTAGATCAACTTGATTAAGTTTCACATTGGTATTCCATTGCAGAGAATTTTGCCAATTCACATTTCCTGATGCAGCAATCTCACCTTGGGTTAACTTGATGATTCCACGCTTAAAGATAGCTCCCTGGTTGGTACCGTTGCCAGCAATGTCAAATATTGTTGCTGGTAAATTTTCACCTGCTACAGACCCTTTGGTTGATAAATTATATTGTTCTACATTGCCATCAATAGAGAGATCAAAATCATCAAGTTGATATTGAGCCACTCCCTCAAGAGGCCATTGAATATGTTTACCACTGAATTTGGCCATAACAGGTAAATATTTCTCGATAAAATTAATATGACCATCGATATTAAGTTGATTTAATCCTTTAAGTGAGGTATGAGTCTCTAATTTACCTAATAATTTTCCAGAAAATTGTCCATCCAAATGATTTTCTTTTGTGTCCACTTTAATAAACGTAACGAGTGGCCAATCATCACCAAGTGTGATCTCACCATTAACCGATGCATGTCCATTTATATAAGGAGTCTGTACATTGGTATCAACTTGTTTTACCATAATATGATTGTTTACCATATCTGTTTCAATGTTCACTTGATTAAATCGAAAGTCTTCCCCTCCGATATGTAATAACCAATTATCTCCGCTTAGATTACTCACATTGATATCTAATGGAATACTTACTTGAGGTAAAGAATTAATCAGTGGTTCATTAAATAATTGATTAATCTGTTCATTAATAGGTAAATTATTTTCTGTTTTTTTTCTTTGAGGTGATGTGTTATCAGGAAAAATTGCACTCAAATCCATAGCAACCGCAGGATATACGTAAATTTTTTCATTAACCCATATCGCTTTACCAGTAAAACTTGACATACCGAATTGCATATCATCAACGTTCACTTTGACCTTGTTAAGCTGTGTAGCATTTAATTGAATCGGTAATGGTGTTTTGATAATAAATCGTTCTTCGTCTACTGTTGTATCTGTTGTATCTTTTTCTGAAGGTTCGAATTGTTTGGTATCAATCTGAACGTTTACTCCATCTGCATCAAAGTTTTTCAGGCAGATCTTGGTCTGTATTAAACATGAACCTGATAATTCAAGAGAAGCATCTTGAACGCTTACATGGACTCCAGTTAAATCTAATGAAAGTCCTTGTATATGTAAATTATGAAACGATCCTTCAACTTGTTGAATTTTCAGTTCTGGCAGATATTTATTTAATGCAAACATGGTAAGTTTTACACCTAAACTTGTGTAAATCACCATAATGATAAATGTAATTAGAAAGATGAAAATAGACAGTATGATAATACTGCGTTTTTTCCATTTTCCTTTGGATTTTGAGTTTTCAGCAACAGCATCATGATTAGCATTTTCAGACATATTATAATTCGCTTCCTAAACCAATATATAGGTGAACAGAGCCTTTATCTTTTCTGTTTAATGGGGTTGCCAGATCCAATTTTATAGGGCCAACAGGGGATGACCATCTAATTCCAAATCCACTACCAGTATAAAATTTAGCTTTATCAACTTTATCTATGGCTTCGCCACTATCAACAAATACTGCTCCCCACCATGGACCAGATAAATTATATTGATATTCTGCCGAACCAGTGATGAGTTTAGATGCACCTTTAAGTTTCCCTTTTTTATCCTCTGGCGAAATAGATTGGTAGCTGTAACCACGAATACTTCGATCACCGCCAGCAAAGAATCTGAAAGAAGGCGGTACTCTGTTAAAATTACTCGCTTGAATTATCCCAAAATTCCCTCTAACAATAAATCGATGAGATTCTTTTAATGAACGGATCCAAGTTTGTTGTGCTTGGAAACGAACTAAATTGATATCAGAACCTAATGTTTCTGCTGCGGCTTCAACTGAATAACGTTGGGAATCACCCCACATAGGTAATATATTATCGTCACTACGGATGCGTGAAAGACTAAGCGAGGGATAGTATAAGAATGTTTTATAACTTGAATCCCCTTGGGTAAAATCATCCCTTAGCATACTTAGACCTAATGCTGTTTGCCATCCTTCAAAGCGATCCCAATTGCGCAACACTCCAAAAGTATAGGAACGCGAATAAGTATCATTATTGTCAATTTTTTTATAACCACCTTGGATAGTGTAATACTGCTCTAAAGGTGATTGTTTAAGGGGTATTTTATAACTCATGGTTATCATTTGTTCAGGTGATGATAGAGATAAATTACTTTGAAAACTTTGTCCTCGACTATTAATCCAAGGTTTACTCCAGCCTATTCTACCATGTACGCCATTATCCGTAGAGTATCCTAACCCTAAGTCCATACTATTTTTTTTACGCGGCGAAGTTGTCACTTCAATAGGGAGAGTTTTATCCTCACTTAGATGAGGAAAGTCTGGTGTAACAAGAACAGAATTAAACCAATTGGTTGAATTAAGACGTCTATTTAATACAGATAGCTGTTCAGCCGTATATTTTTCACCTTCTTTAAATGGTACTAGATTAGCTAAATAGTCTTTACGGATTTTCACATTTGGAAAACTAACTTTACCAAATTTGTAACGTTGACCCGTATTCAAATCAATATTCCAATAAGCTTGGTGTTCATAATTTGATACAGCTAACTGATGCTTAGACAGATTAGCATCGAAATATCCTTTTTCTAACGATAGATTAAGTAATGATTTTTTAAATGATTCGTAACTACCATGATTCAAAATATCACCTTTTTTAGGCAAGTCATGTTCAAGTAACTCATTAAAATCTTTATCTTGTTTACCTTCACCCGTAATATTTATGTTAAGTTGTTCAATTAGTATTGGTATGCCAGGTGAAATTTTAACAGTTAATACTTTAGGATCTTGTTCAAAATATTCAAAACTAGGGGAGTAATATCCTAACGCTCGAAGGGCTTTTTGTGCTTCGCTTTCAAAATAACGCTTAAAATTAGGTGAATTATTGATTTTATTTGGTTCAATTAATGAAACGCGGGCATCCACATTATCAGCAAGTTCCCCAGATAAACCTTTAATTGATAACTTCATATCAGCATGACAATATGCTGTAGTTATCATTAAAACTAAACATAATGAACGGGAAAATCGTGACACAAACACCTCGATGATTTTTTAGAAATTGTTTTGGAAGCTATTATGGGTTTGTTATTGTCTGTAAATTTAACATATTTGTTGTTTCATCGTCTATGATACGCTTTGTAAAATAAAGTTAATTCTCATGGAATATTATGTTCGATAAGGGAATTTTACAATCCATTGTTTTAGATGTTTTAGTATCGTTGCTAAGTTATCTTTAGATAATTCAAAAACGATTGTCCAATTATCTTGTAACTCATAGTGAGCATCAAGACAAAAATCTGGTTCAAGTTCACAACTAAGTGTAATTGAAATTGTTACTATTTGATTTTTATAAGAAATAAATGCAAGTGAAAAGCAAGGCTCAGTAAACCATAACTTAGCATCACTTGGTAATTTGCTTTTTGATAAATCATTAAACCAATTGTATAGTGTGTGTAAATCAGCTATTTCTAAAGCAGGATCGGTTTTTTCAAACCGATTACCACTTTGTTGGACGATGACTTTTAGCAAACACCAATCATCTTTGCTGTCAGGGAACTCATAACCGATGATATCAAATTGTAAATTTACCGTCTTTGTAATATCTGTTAACTCGATCATTTATTCGTCCTTGCCTGTTTTTTAAATTTTAAAACTAATCCTTAATTAAGAGTCAAGTAATGTTACATGACCAATATAAGGTAAGTGACGATAGTGCTGAGCATAGTCAATACCATAACCAACCACAAACTCATCTGGAATAGAAAAGCCGATATATTTTACTGGTACGTTTACTTCTCGACGTGATGGTTTGTCAAGTAAAGTACAAATTTCAATGCTACGTGGGTGACGTAATTTTAAGATTGCCATCACTTTACTTAGTGTATTACCTGTATCAATAATATCTTCAACAATTAATACATCTTTATCGCGGATATCTTCATCCAAATCCTTTAAAATTTTGACATCACGATTACTAATAACCGCATTGCCATAACTTGATGCCGTCATAAAATCGACTTCATGACCAACGGTGATTGCTCGACTTAAATCGGCCATAAAAATAAATGAACCTCGTAAAAGTCCAACTAAAACTAGTTCGTTTTGACTATCTTTATAATCTTGACTAATTTGTAGACCTAACTCAATTACGCGTTTTTTGATATCTTCTTCGGATATCATCATTTCTAATGTGTGTTTTTTCATTAATTGTGCTCAAAATAACTTTTTAAATAAATCGAACTAGATTTTAGCAATTTTCCTGACTAAAAAGAATAAGCAGGCAATTTTTTATTAAACTATAAAAAAATACTTGCTTTTTTACTTAAACGTATGGTTAACCTCAAACTTCTTGGCAGCACTTTTTAAGTGCTTTTTTTTGTAAGCGTCTTTTTTTGAAAAATTCACTTAAAATATTACCACATTCATTTGCTAACACGCCTCCAGTTACTTCTGCATAGTGATTGATCCCCTGATGTGCAAGAATATCAATTAACGAACCTGCAGCTCCTGTTTTATAATCACTTGCACCATAGACAACACGTTTAACACGACTGTGAATAATGGCGCCTGCACACATGATGCAAGGCTCCAATGTGACATAAAGGGTAGTATTAATTAATCGATAATTTTTTAAATATTCACCCGCATTTGCTAATGCTATCATTTCAGCATGAGCAGTGGGGTTATGTGTCAAAATTGATCGATTAAAACCTTCACCAATAATGTTATTATTTTCGTCAACAATAACCGCGCCAACAGGAATTTCCCCAATTTCTTCAGCTTTTTTAGCTAACATGAGTGCATGCTGCATCCAAACTTCATCTAACATCTTAGGAATTTATAAGCTATTTAAATTAAGGACATCACGCATGTCATACAAACCAATAGGTTGTTTTGCAAGCCACAATGCTGCACGCACTGCACCATTAGCAAAGGTCATCCTGCTAGAAGCTTTATGACTAATTTCAACTCGTTCACCAATATCTGCAAAGATGGCCGTGTGTTCGCCAACAATATCTCCAGCGCGAATGGTAGCAAAGCCGATAGCTCCTTTAGGACGTTCACCAGTATGTCCTTCACGACAATAAACCGCCCGATCTTTCAAATCACAATTCAGTGCATCAGCGATTGCTTCACCCATAGCTAAAGCGGTGCCTGATGGGGCATCGACTTTGTGTCGATGATGTGCTTCGATGATTTCGATATCACTATAATCGCCCATAATTTTAGTCGCTTTTTCAAGCAACTTAAGCACTAAGTTTACACCAACGCTAAAATTAGCCGCAAAAACAATGCTGGTTTTTTTTGCAGCATCAGCAATTGCTTGTTTGCCTGCATCATCAAAACCAGTGGTGCCAATTATCATCATTTTTTTATTTTCGACACAAAAAGCTAAGTGATTCAATGTGCCTTCGGGTCGAGTAAAATCAATGAGTACGTCAAATTTATCTTTAGCTTGGTCGAGTTTGTCCGATACTTTAATGCCACAAACACCAATACCAGCAAGTTCGCCTGCGTCAGAGCCAATAAGAGAGGAACCTTCACGTTCAAAGGCTGCTCCTAATGTTACGCCATCGATTTGCGCAACAGACTGAATAAGTTGTCGTCCCATTTTGCCACCGGCACCAGCGATAGCGATACGAATAATGTTTGTAGACATATAACTTTCCTTACACTTTTGTCTATTGTCGTTAATTGGTGGCATTATAACGGAAATTAAATGACTTATACATATTGTTAAACTAAAATGAAATTACAGTTGGTAAATTATCTATAAAAAATCTTCGGGAATGGGTATGCGTTTTTCATGGTATTTTGGTTGGAATATTGTCGTTGCTGCGTCAATTTTAACATTGCTTTCGAGCGGACTTAGAATGAGCATGGGCGTATTTTTCCTTCCTATAGCTAACGATCTTGGTTTTAGCCGCAGTGTTCTTTCTGGTGTTATCGCTATTGGTATGCTTTTTTCTGGTATTGCTATGCCAATAGCTGGTTATTTGGTTGGTAAATATGGTACTCGCTTTGTGCTATTGCTTGGTACCCTGATAATTATACTTTCAACGATTTGGTCGGCGATGTCTCGTGATTATTGGAATTTTCTTTTTTCATTTGGCATTGCATTGTCATTTGGTACATCGTTTGTTGGCTCAGTCAGTTTTACACCTATTGTGACAAAGTGGTTTTACAAACATAGAGGATTAGCCTTATTTATCTTATCATCAGGAAGTATGGCTGGAATTGCGGTAATGCTACCAGTGTTTGCTTTTTTCATTCCTATATATGGTTGGCAAACTACTTTAGTTGGGTTTTCTATTCTTTTTATGATTATAGCCGTGCCAGTTGCACTTATTATAATGAAAGATCATCACAAAGATATCATTGAGTTTAATCAAGATACTGCACGAGAACCACAATCGAGTATAAAACTTAGCGAAGTATTAAAAACTATACCATTTTGGCAACTTAGTTTTGGTCTTTTTACTTGTGGTTTTAGTATGAATTTATTAGGAACACATGGTGTTCCAATGCTCATTGACCATGGATTTAATGCAATGGTGAGTTCTAATGCAATTGGAATGATTGGTTTTGTCGCCATTTTTAGTACATTAGCACTTGGGTATCTTTCTGATATTGTCCAAAGAAAAAATATTTTAGTGATGGTTTATTTAGTTAGAGGCATCGGTTTTATTGCTTTGGTTTTAGCATCAAATGAATGGCAACTATTTACTATTGCAATGTTAGGAGGATTAGTTTGGGCTGGTGCTTTGTCCACTTCAGGGGCGATTACCGCAGATATTTATGGTGTAAAAATTGTAGGATTACTTTCTGGATTAACTTATTTAGGTCATCAAATCGGAGCTATGATTGGTTCATGGTTAGGCGGTTGGGCTTATGATAACCTACATACTCATCTTGTTGCTTTTGGTATAGCAAGTATTTTATTGTTTATCGCTGCATTTAACTCTTATTTTTTACCAAAAACAAATCATAATTAAAATGTAAATGGACGCTTTCGCGTCCATTTTTACTTATAAAACTTTCAATAATTCAACATCAAAAATTAATGCACTATAAGGTGGGATTGATGCGCCAGCACCTTGTGCTCCATAAGCCAATTCTTGAGGAATATATAAACGCCATTTAGAACCTTCAGGCATAAGTTGTAAAGCTTCAACCCAACCAGGTATCACACCATTAACAGGAAACTCAGCTGGTTGACCACGTTCAACAGAACTGTCAAATACAGTACCATCAATTAATTGACCGGTATAGTGAACTTGTACGCGATCAGTTGCTTTTGGTAGTGCTCCTTCACCAACAGTAATGATCTCATACTGTAAACCAGATTCGGTCGATTTAATGCCATCTTTTTTAAGATTTTCTGCAAGAAAATCTTTGCCTTCTTGCGCAATTTTTTCGGCCTGTTTAGCCTTTTCTTTGGTTGCTTGTTCATGTACGTGGCGTAATGCATCATGTAATTCTTGCAAAGGGAGTGCAGGTTGATTACCTGATAATACATCTTCCATTGCAAATTTTAATGCATTTAGATCTAAATTATTTAGACCTGAGTCTTTTAGTTGTTGCCCAATTTGTAATCCTATAGCATAACTTGCTTTTTGATCAATCGTATCTAATTTCATTTTTTACCTTTAATGGTTAATGGATAGAATTTATAAATAAGTTAATTAGTTTGTAGATAAGCAAATAAATGTCAAGCAGTAATTTACATTATCAATGCGTTATTACTGTTTTATTACACAATTGGGAAAGAATTTATTAATTTGGCTAGCACTCAGCTAAAATATCAGCGATAATAGGCGCCATTATATTCTCAAAATAGGTTAAGTGTAGATGCCGTTTCGTAAATTTACCTCGCTTGTAATTTTAACTAGTATTTTATTAACTGGTTGTTCAGTCGTTGATAATTGGGTGTATCGACCTGACATCAATCAAGGTAATTATGTGACACCAGAAGCAATTGATTTATTAAAAGTTGGTCAAACAAAAGATCAAGTTGTCTTTATCATGGGTGCACCGATGTTAACTTCTATTTTTGGTGATAACGTTTGGTATTATGTTTTTCGTCAACAACCACAACATGAAAGCATTAGTCAAAGAACGTATTCCATTTATTTTGATAAAATGGGTAGAGTGACAGATATTAAAGTTTCAGCATTGGAAAATTCAAAATCTTTAGAAGAAATGAATAAACAAGAAATATCAGATCCTATTAACGTACAATCGGATGATGAGACTAATCAATAACCATCTAACACTTTATTTTAGTCGCAATTTCGTCCATCTTTTCAGTAAAATAAAAAACCTCGTAATGTTGCGAGGTTTTTCTTTTTTATTGAGTTCAGTAAAACATAGAAAGATAAATTATAGTGCGGACAATCTGAACTTAATGATAGTGTTGAGCGAAAGAAGCTACAAATACAATTAAAATTATAATATATAGAATAAAAAATATAATTGAACAAATGAAAGTGATTAATTGAAATTTCCAATAACCATGTAAATTGGTGATGGCTTCAACAAAGTCATCCGCTTTTTGCAGATTCGCAGCCAGACTAAATGAATTTCCTGATTTAAACAGTTTTATCCCCCCCAAAATAACGGGAACACCGATAATTGCGGTGATAATACCTAAACAACTAATCGCACCACCTATAACAGCTATGACTCCAAAAATTTGTTGCATAATCGCAATAAATCGCATTTGTTTTCTTAATAATTCCGTAGAGTTAATTGAAATAATGTTTGTTTCATTGATATCCATGTTAATTCCCTTATACTATGAATCTTTGTTTTAAAAAAAAGACGGATAGAATAACACTTTTTCTTATAATGTCGAGGTAAGTTTGCAAAAAAAAATTGATTTAAATCATTTCTCTGTTGCGCCAATGCTGGATCTAACTGATAAACATTGTCGTTATTTTCATCGAATTCTAACCAAAAAAACGCTTTTGTATACCGAAATGGTAACAACTGGTGCAATACTATTTGGCAAAGGTGATTATTTAGCTTTCAACCAAGAAGAACAGCCAATTAGTTTACAATTAGGGGGTAGTGATCCTAACGCACTTGCACAATGTGCAAAGTTGGCTCAACAACGTGGATATAACGAAATTAATTTAAATGTAGGCTGTCCATCCGATCGTGTACAAAATGGTATGTTTGGTGCTTGTTTAATGGGGAAAGCTGATTTAGTCGCAGATTGCATTGAGCAGATGCAAGATCAGGTTGATATACCCGTCACAGTCAAAACACGAATTGGAATTGATGATTTCGATAGTTATGATTTTTTGCGTGGATTTATCGATAAAGTAATGCCTTATACTAATACTTTCATTGTTCATGCTCGCAAAGCTTGGTTATCTGGTTTAAGTCCTAAAGAAAATCGTGAAGTACCTCCACTTAATTATGAGCGTGTTTATCAGCTTAAGCAAGATTACCCAGATTTAACTATTGCCATTAATGGTGGTATAAAAACAATAGACGACATCAAACAACATCTGTGTCATGTAGATGGTGTAATGGTTGGTCGAGAAGCATATCAAAATCCATTATTGCTAACCCATATTGATTCACAGATTTTTGGATCAGATTCACCAATCATCAAACCTAAAGCAGCTATCCGCGCACTCTATCCTTATATTGAACAACAATTAACCCAAGGTGCACAGCTAAACCATATCATGCGCCATACACTGGGAATTTTTAACGGTTGTAAAGGAGCAAGGCAGTGGCGTCGATATCTTAGCGAAAATGCTCATAAAAAAGGTGCAGGCATTGAGGTTGTAGAACAAGCTTTAGCCTTTATTCAATAAAATTTATT
Source organism: Gilliamella sp. B14448G11 (assembly GCF_016101765.1). Classification (NCBI taxonomy): domain Bacteria; kingdom Pseudomonadati; phylum Pseudomonadota; class Gammaproteobacteria; order Orbales; family Orbaceae; genus Gilliamella; species Gilliamella sp. B14448G11. The sequence goes on from NZ_JACFPX010000005.1 coordinate 125,614, forward strand.
TCAAATTTGTTACAATTGCACGTGGCTAGCATATCGTTATATACTAGCCGCCAATTTTCTTAATGGTTTATACTCTGTGCGTTTAAATTCAAGTCAACAACAAGCCGTCGAATATGTCTCAGGTCCATGCCTTGTTTTAGCGGGGGCTGGCTCTGGCAAAACTCGGGTTATTATTAATAAAATTGCCTATTTAATTCGGGTTAAAGAATATTTGCCAAGACATATTGTTGCAGTTACTTTTACCAATAAAGCTGCGCGTGAAATGAAAGAACGTATAGCTCATTCAATTACTAAACAAGAGGCTAGGGGACTTAAAATTTCAACGTTCCATACTTTGGGACTTGATATTGTTAGGAAAGAATATAAACATTTGGGGATCAAATCCAATTTTTCATTATTTGATGACCATGATCAAACAGCATTACTAAAAGAATTAACCCAGCAATGGCTGGAAGGGGATAAAGATCTAATTAATCAACTTCGCGCTATGATATCAAATTGGAAAAATGATATTGTTGATTCAACCTTAGCTATGGCGCGCGCGCAAACCAATAAAGAAAAGCTTTTTGCGCACTGCTACCAACTATACGAAAAACAGTTGAAAGCGTGTAGCATTTTAGATTTTGATGATCTTATTTTATTGCCAACATTATTGTTAAAAAATAATGAAGAAGTCCGCGAAAAATGGCAAAATCGAATCCGTTATTTGTTGGTAGACGAATACCAAGATACTAACACTAGCCAATATGAATTTATTAAATTACTGGTTGGCGATAGAGCTAAATTTACGGTAGTTGGAGATGATGATCAATCTATCTACTCTTGGCGTGGAGCCCGCCCACAAAATTTAGTATTACTTAATCAAGATTTTCCTAATTTAGAAGTCATCAAACTTGAACAAAATTACCGATCATCTGGTCGTATATTAAAAGTTGCTAATATTTTAATCGAAAATAATCCACACATTTTTGAAAAGAAACTCTTTTCAGAACTGGGTTATGGTGAAACATTAAGAATTATATCCGCAGATAACGAAGATTCTGAAGCTGAAAAAGTGGTAAACGACTTAATTGGACATCGTTTTGCTAACAATAGTCAATATGGTCAATATGCCATATTATATCGAGGCAATCATCAATCACGCTTAATTGAGAAAATGCTCATGCAATACCGCATCCCATATCGAATATCAGGGGGGACTTCATTTTTTGCGCGTATTGAAATTAAAGATCTTATGGCATATTTGCGTTTATTGACTAATCCTGATGACGATAATGCCTTTATCCGTATTATCAATACTCCTAAGCGGGAAATCGGTCCAGTAACCATTCAAAAACTGGGTGAGTGGGCAAATCATCGTGGCGTGAGTTTATATCAAGCAAGCCATGATATGGGGCTAACGGAACTACTTTCAAGCAAACGTATGGAAACGTTGCATACTTTCATTCATTGGTTTGATTCATTAATTGAAAAATCACACACTGAGCCAATGGATGCTATTCATGAACTATTACATGGTATTCATTACGAAAGTTGGATCTATGAAACGTCAGCATCACCAACAGCTGGTCAGATGCGAATGCGTAACGTTGAACAGCTAATTAGTTGGTTAAATGACATGTTACAAGGCGATGATATTGATGAAAGTATGACCTTAGAACAAGCTGTAGCAAGATTTACTCTGCGTGATATGCTAGAACGTAATGAAAGCGAAGAAGATCTAGATCAAGTTCAGCTTATGACATTACATGCTTCAAAAGGCCTAGAATTTCCTTATGTTTATTTGATTGGCATGTCAGAAGGGCTATTACCTCATCAGACCAGTATTGATGAAGATAATATTGAAGAAGAGCGTCGTCTAGCATATGTTGGTATCACAAGAGCCCAGCGTGAGCTTACATTCTCTTTTAGTCGTCAACGTAAACAGTTTGGTGAAACAGTATATGTCGAACCAAGTCGATTCTTATTAGAATTACCTCAAGATGATTTAGATTGGCAAGATGTACCAAACCAACTATCACCAGAAAAGAAAATGCAACAAGGCCAAAGTCGGCTAGCTATGCTAAAGGCTCAAATAGCTAATGCCAAATAACTTATGTTATTGCTAAATATTATATTGGTAGAATTATTGAAAAAAAAATTAAAAATCTACCAATATTGCCACGTTAAATTTCCAAATATTCAAACAAAGTTAATTCCATGTATCATAAATAATATTTATAAATTAAACATTTATGCTAAATAGTAATTTTGAAACCATAATTTCTAATAACTTTAATGAATAATAGATGTATTTTATGAACATCGTTAAAGAATTATCTATTCAAAGTAGGCTCTTGACTTTATTAAACCAAAATAAGCTAGTTGTGAATTTGATATCGGATAATTTTGAGCCAATCGGAATAAAACTTAGAAACATAAAGCTAAAAGTAAGTTTAATCAATGTGTTGATAAAAGTGAAATGGTGTCGTTTCCATGAAGTAATGTATAAATATAGGCTTTCAAAATCTAGTAATTTATATGGTTTGTCATTGGCTTCAGACGAGTCAATCGGTTTTATCGTTAATATGGTTACGGTATTTTTATCTTTATCCAAAAAAATACCATAAAAAAAATGTAGTTGTATATTCGTTGTTAATCGTTTTATATCAATAACAGTCTTTGTGGGTTAATTTAACTCTTGTTTTTATAAAGGTTTATCGTGATTGATTGTTGTGATATTGTCTCAAATGGTGTTCCTATAGAAGCCTAATGTATTGAATAAAATAATGATAAATAACAATATTTAAAAATAAAACTTCTTTTTTGTGATTTTATGACACTAACAATATTAATAAAATTTATTATTAATAATCAATTAATTAATCTCGTGTTGTTATAGTGTTGTATGTTGTTAATGACATAGTAAAATAAAATGATTATTTTTGATATAAGGAATGAAAAATGATAAAACCATTTAAAGAACAAATAAAAGGGTTACCTAAAATATGTTCAGACATTGTTGAAATAGTAAATAGTTCAACTGGAAGTATAGCTCTTACAATTATGTTTTACTACTTTACATTTAAACAAGTAGGATTTAGCAGTATTCCTATTTTTATCATTGAAATTCTTACTGTTTGGGGGATATGGGGATTTCATGCTTATAATAAAATTACATCAAGAAATCATGAGAAAAAAGAAGCTATTTCTATAGGATTGTTAATTATAGTATATGTATCTATTATTTTTATATTTACTTATGAATCTACAAAACAATCCCTTTAAAATTGTCTAATACTTGTTTTTGTTCATCTGATAGGTTGATATCTATCTCGCCATATTCAAGTAAGTAGGTACCGAATGACATGAGGAAAGCAACTGCAGGGTCTATCTTGTTGGCTGCTTTCTTTTTATTGGGCTTGATGTTGGTATTTGCATCTGTTTCCATTACTACATTACCTATAGCCCAAGCCAAAACAGGATCGCCATTATGTTTAATCCGTTTACGACTAATAAATACCTCAGCAGTTTTCGACGTTGGGCTATAGCGTGCATAGGTCTGTAGGGATGGCTCGACATCAAAGCAGATATTTTTAATTGAGTGGTATTGTAAACATTAAAGTATGATTAATGTGCTTTAAATCTTTCTATAGCGTATTCCTAAATGTAGTCACAACCTTTTGAATTTATAGGATTTTATAAAATATAAATGCATGTTAATTTAAGTGGAAAGCTTGGAATTAAAGGGTTTTTAGAATGTATTTGAACCTAGTAATGGTGCCTCCTACAGGAGATGTCATTACTAGTTAATTAAATAATATTCAAAAAAATAAAAACAACAATTAAATTTCACCAATTTTATTGTCACTATCAATAATTTTTAACTGAATTAATTGTTTATTAATTTTATTTTGCTCATATTTTAATAATTCTTTATTTAGATGTAGATTGTTTTTCTGAATGTGAGATAAGATATTATCTTGAGATATATTTTTTGGAATACTTTCTTCTAATTTTCTTATAGCACTCACAGGAATGCCATATTCTAAAAGAATAGTAAGATTGTCTCGTAAGAAATCGTTTTCCAACGAATATGCGTAATATGAGTAATCTCCACAGAGTTTTTTGTTTTCTCTACAAACTAATTCTTGTAATGAGTTTATCACCGCCAACCATTTAGGAACTTTGTATTGAATCCAATGTTTAACTATTTGAAATATTTCTTGGATGGCTTCATTTAACAAAATGTTCTCATCATTATTATTATTTTCTTTTTTGTAATAATATCTATCTAAAATCATTTTTTGTTGATCCTGATTATAACCATAATCAAATACTAATTTTACTAACCATTTTCGATTCATAGGGGCTGTTGTTTCTCCATCAACTATCAAATGATTCCAAGCGAGGGATAAAACATATGTCAATTGTTTATAATCTGGAAATTGAGTCCAATTAATTAAATGATAAATTTTATCAAAATTCGTTCTCAGGATTCTAAGAATTTTTGCTTGACCTAAAACACTTACTCCGTTAGCTTTAATTATTTCTCTATCAATCAATGGTAACTTGTTTATATTTCTATACTGTTCGGAATTTTTATCAATGATATCAGTATCACTCAACTGAATTAACGTTTCATCTTTTATTGGATTTTGTTGATAGAAAGGAATATCTATAATGTAATTTTTTTTATCAGGTGGTGGATTAAAATTATAAATGTTCCCCACATAATGAACCATCATCCTACCCGCACGTCCTTTTATATTTGAATAATCGAAATAATCAATTAATTTACCACCTTTTTTATTATCAAAATAGATAATATTTTTAGCGCTTGTATTTACGCCTTCAATTATTGTTGAGGTACAAAAAATATAGTTCAATTCTTCTGTATTAAAATAATCAATGATTGATGATGTAATATGTTTTGGTAAAGCACCATCATGAATACCAATTGAATATTTCAGATTATCGATTAAATTCCATTTCTCCGAAACATTTTTTTCAATCCATTCTATCAAGGGTAGAACGGTATTTTTCGGACTTCCTATAACACCTTGTAAAAATAACGTGAATTTTTGTGCTAAATATCTAACTCTAGCTGGCGATGAACAATATATGATCGTTTGCTCATCATCTAATGTGAGTAATAATTCGAAAAGCACATTCTCTTTAAATTCTTTTTTTTCACCTTTAGAGCCAAATTTTCCTCTATGTAACTCAAATACATTAATAACTCTATTATCTACTAATGAGTAGTCCGTTTTATAAAATTCAGCATTGTATTTTTCAGCAAATCCTTCACTTATTCCATCAATGTTGGGACCTAAAAAATAGAATTTAGGATGAAATTTATTATAGAGATGATAAAAAGCATTATTTAAAAATGCAGATCTTTCGTCATCTCTTTTTCCACTTAATTTATAAAATTCATCAATTATTAAAAAATCAACATGGCTAAAATGTTGATATTCATTTACCCGTTCTGCTGTGAATAGGAAAATATTTCCTTTTTTTTGACTTGGTTCTTGTGAAGTTCGAATAAGTATTTTATATTTATCGCTATACTTAAATAATTTTTGACGAGATTCATCAAGTAAAGCCAATGTGGGTTGTATAATAACTATATTTTTATATCGATTTGATGCGACAATTTCCTCAATTAATAGACTTTTTCCAAAACTAGTCGGAGCACTTAAAATAAGATTTTTACCTTTCTCAAATATATTAAGAGCTTTTAACTGTTCTTCATGAAAATATTTTGCATTTAAGTTTGATGATAAATGGAGTTCTTTTCTTAATTTAGCGGGTAAGTTTTTCAATACTAGATTATTATTTTTTTCAAGATAAGGATAAAATCCAGAAATCTCAATAATGTCAGTCCATATATCTTGGGTTTCTTTAGGGATTTTACTCCAATTGTTTAATACATTTATAACAATCTTATATCCTTCGGGCTTATTTTGATAAATTAAGGAATTGACATAACAGGCATATTCAAAACTTTGTTCAATGTTTATATTATCAATTAATTTATCATCTAAAATACTAATTATTTCGGCTGTTTGATTATCATGCATTTTGCTGATTCCATAATTTATTATGTAATGTTCTCAAAAGCTCTAATTTTGATGGAATAGGAAACAGTATTAATACTATATTTAAATTAGATTTATCTATTTGTCCATTATTTGTAGGTAGTTTATTCAATTCTTTTTTTAATAATGAATGGAGTGTATCCATTTCTTTATGATATTCTTCTTTGAATCCATTAATTTGGTCATGCTCAAAAGAAGAGAAGAGTTTAGATTCGTAAGTACAAATTAAAGGAACTGTGATTGAATTTACAAATTCTTGAATTTTTAGCTTCCCTAAACCAACCTCTTGTAGCAAATCCATATATTCATTTTTTTTATCTAAATAGGTTTTAAATGCCTCTACTGAGTTTTTATCAAAATATCTTTCAATAGATGAATAGCTATCCCTTTTCTTGGCAATTAAAATACATTCTCGCTTGAGAAAATCCACGTCAAAATGAGATTCAATATCTTGTACTAAATCTTTGATTCCATGCTTTCCCGCATCACCATCTTTTCGATAGTATAATTTTGATTCTCCTAAATATAATGAAATATCATTCTTATTTGTCAAATCAGGGCCAATATGTACTGAATCAAATCCATGAATAGTAATACCATCCGAATCTTTGAAATATATTTTAGAAAGCAATGGAGTTGTTTGAAAATAATCTCTGAGTAAAATATGTAAAATTAATTCTCCAAATTCTCCTCTTTTTTGATATTTATTGGAAATAGAGGGATCGCTATCCTCTAATACTGTGTTTTGATCAATATAATTTGTTTTATAATCGTTTATTTCTTTTATCGAATATAAAGACTTTGCAGCTTCAATAAGTTTACGCCGTGTATATTGTTTTAGGATTCCTGTATGATAACCAAAAGCAAAGTCAACTAAAGCATCCATGACAATTTCAGAGAAAGAGTCTAACCGATATTTTCCTAAATCAAATCCAATATAGAATGTTTTCAAATTTGGAATACCATGATTACCCTCAATTAATACCTCATTACATCCAAATTCTATTTGTCTCATTATTCACCTTATTATTGATATATTTCATTAAGCTATGTCGTTTATATTTTTTTGATAATCTTTTTGAGTTAACTTAAACTGTTTATAATTTATCATAATACTTATATAAAAATCTATCAATAACATGAAGTTCCGTTATAACTAAACATGAAAAAATATCAACACCCAATAACTTACTTCAGGAGGCTCTTGGTTATTAAGTTATTCCAAACTGATAAGGCATGACAAACTCTTTTTGGATTGCATCTAGGTAGTCAACCCACCATTGAACCATTTGAGTACGAGCATCAAGATGTAAGGCTTTATGGATATAGGTTGTCTCTTACATCATTGTGTACTTTGTGGCTCATTTGGCGTTCTATAGCATCTTTAGACCATAATCCAGATTCAACTAAAGCACTACAAGCCATAGCCCTAAAACCATGCCTACAGACTTCATTCTTTGTATCATAGCCCATTATACGTAATGCTGTGTTTATGGTGTTTTCACTCATTGGGTTATATGGATTATGATCACCAATAAATACTAGCTCGTGTTCACCATTAATCGCATGAATATGTGTTAAGATTGCTATTGCTAGATTACTTAGTGGCACGATAAGAGAACCGAATCTTACCTTTATTGGTTTGAATAATTCATATCTTTTATTAAAGTAAATTTCTAACCATGATGGTGACACATTGGTATCAATATATGGATATAATCCTTGAGTTAATAGTGAAGTTAAAATTATTTTAAATTTTGATAAGATTAAAGCAGCTAGGTTTTTTATATTTAATTTAAGGAAAAATCCAAATGATTTCTGTAAAACATTGAAAAAAGAAAGATAAAAAGTAGATATAGAATTTTACTGAACCAAAATGCAATGACTTTTTAACTTTATGATGGTGTTGATTGGATTGAATTAAGTTGACAGTTAAAAGCTTTAAATTCTTATAGTAAAAAGTTTAAGTTGGATAGATACTGCTAGTTAAGTGCTTTGAAAATAGTAAAATGGCGTCCCCTACAGGATTCGAACCTGTGACCTACGGCTTAGAAGGCCGTTGCTCTATCCAGCTGAGCTAAGGAGACTTTGATGCGTTTTTTTGAATAAACGCAGTGTATTATATAAATCTATTTTGATCCGTCAATGATTTTTAACTGTTTTTCGACTGGATAGACAAAATATCATCAATTTAACCAATTAACTTTTTAATTTCATCAAAATGCTAAGTTAAAATTGAACCATCCTAACTGTTATTAGGGATAAAATCAGACGAGTTTATGGCGTCAGGGTATTGAGTATATCCATCACAAATATTATCCCAGTTTGCTTTTGAATCGGTATAAACGTGTATACGATCTTCAGTCATAATTGGTTCATTAATAAGTCCGATACGTAAACGGTAAGTATTACTATCATTATCTCGAACTGAAAAAATATGCGATCCACAATTTGAACAAAAATGGCGATTAACGCCATTACTGGCATAAATTTTTATATTTGATTCACCTCTAATGAATGTTAAATCTGTTTTTTTTATTATTGCGGATGCATTAAATGCTGTTCCAGTTTGCTTACGACATCTAGAGCAATGACAAAACACAATAGTTTTAATATCACTACTTAACTGGTAAACAACTTCCCCACATAAACAATTGCCTGTTATCATGATTGAATTCCTTTTGTTAATTTAATAAATTTAGACTTATTTTTACATGGTAATCTATAAAAACAAATAAATAAGTGAATTAGGCAATTAAATTTTGTAAATGATTATTATTGAAAAGCCGCTATAAGCGGCTTTGAATGCAAGAGATGCAAGGATGTTAATTATTTTCGTTTAAAATTTTCATCATTTTTAGTGTATTCATATGCATCATTAATTAATCCTGCAATTCTTAAAACATTTTCAGGCTTATCAATGATAATTTGTTCTCCTGCACCTATTTCAAGTCCTGCTCTCTCAATCTCTTCTTTCATTTTTTCTGTTAATTCAATCGGTAATAGAATGGATGGATGTTACTCGTGATGCATTGTTCTAATAACAAATAATCTACTTATTAGATTTTTTTGATAAAGTTTTCTGAAATAGGATTTGATATCTTAGTTTTTTAGCAAATTAGACAATACAAATAAATCATTGGAAATTTATATCAAAGTGTGCCAATTTTTCTATTATAAAATCATAATGTTTAATACGTTTTTTACAAATTTAATATAAGTTAATTTAGAGTTATTAAGTGATGCACTAAAATGCTTGAATAACGATAGTATTTATCTGTTTTATGGAGTGGTTTTTTTATAAAGCGGGAAGAGTGGTCCCGCTTTTATTTTTATTAGTATAGATGTGATTTATGAGCAGACTAAACTATGTGATTAGCGATAGTTTAGTCTGCATATTTTATAACTTTAACGCTTGTACGCTTTGTACAAGATCAGCGAGTTGAGTGACAATTTGATTTCCAGTATTGGATTCGTCACCACCTAGCGTTTTATTTCGCATAAAGTCATTTTTGATTTGTTGCCATCGCTCTGTTTGTTCTTTTGTTAATACTCCTCGAATTTCGGCTAATTTGAGTAGATTTTCTTCTGCGCCGTTAGTTAGCAATTGTGCTTCACCCAAGTAATGATCTTCAATAACTTGATTAAGTTCTTCATCATTCATTACTGATGAAATTTTTTCGGCGAGTTTATTCATATTTCGATAACTACCTTGTAATTTGAACGGAGGTTCAGTACGGTATTTATCCGATTGTGCTGCACTAATGATATATTGTTGATTAACTTTAAATACTACTTCACGAATTTTTAATAAGTGGCGTAGAACTGCAACAATTTCACTTATTTCAGCTTGGCTATAGTCATAACTCAATTCATTGGTATTAAGTGGTTTGCCTTGGGCATGATCAATTAGATGATACAGATCATTAAGGTCACGTAATGCCAAAGGAGACAGAATTGAATTAGAGGTGAGACAGTTTTCAATATAACTTGATGCAAAAACTTCATCCATTCCACCAAGGACTTCCCCCAAATTATATATGTCAGCACGGTTAGCTAACATATCGGGTATTTTGAATACTTCACCTGACTCGGTATATGGGTTACCGGCCATTATTACACAGAATTTTTTACCTCTTAAATCATAAGTTTTTGTTTTACCTTTCCAAACACCTTCGATACGACGTGAACCATCACATAATGAGATAAATTTCTGTAAAAATTCAGGATTGGTATGTTGAATGTCATCCACATAAAGCATGACATTATTACCCATTTCCAAGGCTAAATTTAACTTTTCAAGTTCCTGACGTGCTGTTGCATTTGGCGCTTGTTCGGGATCGAAAGATAAAACACTATGCCCTAATGCTGGCCCATTAATTTTCATAAAAATCAGGCCTAAACGATTAGCGATATATTCCATTAATGTTGTTTTACCATAACCAGGAGGGGAAATAAGTAATAATAATCCCATTAAATCGGTTCGTCGGCTTTCGCCAACGGTACCCATTTGTTTGGCTAGGTTATCACCAATGATAGGAAGATAAACTTGATTGATAAGTTTATTGCGAACAAATGAACTTAACGGTTTAGCTTTGAATTCATCAATGTGCAAAAAGTATCGCTGTTCATCAAGAACTTCTTGACGTAAAGTCTGATAATGACGAAATTCTGGAATGATGACTCGTGCATGTTTGCGCATACGACTGAAGAAATCATCAAGGTTGATATTTAAAACCCCTTGTTTGATTGTTGGATGTTCGCCTAACAAGTCGCTAACCGTTATATCCAGTTCAAGTTCACTAATTTGCATGCTTATACTATTTTCTTTGTCTAGCATGCATAGCAAAATTGCTTCAGGTATGTAGTCGACTAATTTCTGATATTGAGGAAGTGTGCAAAGTCCCTTATACCAACTTTCAATAAGATTCCAACGATCAGCTAAGCGAGTTTTCAAATTAAGTTGCGATTGATTAAAATCGCCCCACATATGAAGCTCTTCCAACTTGGCTTTTAGTCCTTCATACATGTAAATGCTGTATTTGCTTAAGTTAAACTCTTGCGGTATTTCAGACAGCGCATAACTTAAATATTCAGTCGCTTGTTTGATATGAAAATAATCATGTTTTATTGGATATGTTTGCAAGAATTGATTTAGCTCTGTAGCCATTTCTGTTTGTAGATTAATTAATCCTTCATCATGACCAAATAGAGCTTGAATATCTTTGCAAGTCTTGGCTCGTTCCGGCCATAATTTTGCGACATCATTTTTTTGATTATGTTGCCAAAATAATATAGCTAAACTACGAGCTAATGGATTATAACGCAATAAGCCGGCTGCTTCACCTAGTGGAATAAGTTTTGATAAGATTTTTACCGCGTCGTGATCGTGAATACCTTTTTCATAACCTTCACGATATCGCATGGCTGCATAATCACGAACGGTTTTAACCAAACTTTCAGGTTGACTTAATTGAGTAACTAATTCTTCATAACTGATATCAAGATCTTTTTTTAATATGGCGTTGATAATAGAGTAGGCTAGATATTCACCACGATAGACTGTTGGTGACTCTGATTCAAGTGATATAGTCCAGAACGGTTTATAACTTTCTAATTTACTATTCTCTATTTTTTCTTGATAATCCGTACCCGTTAATTGCAAACATAAATGAGTTTCTTTCGGAACAATCGTTAAGTCAAGCTCTTGTGTGTTTACGCTGAATTTGTGTTTTGGACCTAATTTTATAACGTTGCCACCAGATTCAAATATTTCTGATTTATCTCGTAATGCGCGTATGGCCTGATCACGTGCACCTTTAAAACGTGATTCAATATCATCGGCTTTGACGTTATCAAACAGATCTCTCAATTTTTCAACAATTTCTCGAATTTTTAATGCTAGAGGATCTGCCACAAAGAAAGCATTAAGTTCATTTTGATCCGAAAATTTAGCCGTACGTCTCGGAATACTATCTAAAATGCGAACAGCTGCGGTAAGTAGGGCTTCGGTGCGCCTTGTACGATCTTCAAGTAATGCTTGTTTGTGTGTTTCGAAAGATTCTAATATTTCTTCGCGTTTCGTCAGAATGTCATTAAGGAACTCTTCACTTTCGCTAAATTGGTTTTCAAGTTCTTCAAGTTGAACAAGTAGCCTTGAGAGTTCATCGTCACATTTTTCTGGTGTGGTTGCGATGCTTAAAGCACTTGCGATGCTTTGACTAAATAGTTTGAATTGGGCGCCAAATTGCGCAATCATTTCGACACTAGATAGATTTTTTCGTTTTTGATTGATCCTTGCTTTGGTTTGATTTAGTTTGGCATAAACTTCAGCAATTGATTCAATAATTCTAGTTTGTAGTGTAACGTCTTCAAATTTTAATGATGCCATTAATTGCGAAAGCATATCCAAATCATTGGACATTTCGTCAGTGTTGTTTATTGGCTCAATAAGCTTGGCGACAGTGTCAGCTTGCTCAAGATATTTTTCAATATTATCTATTTTTGAAATAAATGGTTCAAGTGCTTTGTCACTACCTAAAAATTCGGCGGTTGCCAATGAAACTAAAGATTGACGTTCTTTCAGCTCATTTTCCATTTTATCAATTTGTTCTAAATTGATATAACGATAGGTTCTTAATGTTACAAGGCGACCTAATTGCATTTTTATTGCATTAAGCGCATCGACAAATTCTTGAGTTTCCTGCCAGCTATCAGGATATAATTTAGTTAATAAATCTTGTTGATTGGTAATGGCTTCACGCATCGCACTTTCGGATTGACGGCGTATGCTTTCTACTTTTTCATATTCATCAAGTACTAATTCACTGGTTTGGGTAATATTACGAAGTATTGGTGAAAATGATAGGTTTTTTTCATCAGCAAGCCAAAAATAACTATCAAATAATCTTTTAGTATCTTCACTTAGTTTGCCGTATAGTTGCGAAGAGACGGATTGATTATCAATTTCGCGAGAAATAAAATAGAGATCAGAAATACCACGCACTAATTCTGCGTTGCCGATTTTGCCTAAAAAGGTATTGTGGGTTGGCTGTGTTGCTGCAAATTCGTCACTATAAAAAGGCGTTTGCCAGATTTGCATAGGATGAACACGAGTTGGTTCATCATTTTCGCCTTCAAATACGACCATTCGGCCATCTTCAAATACAGCGTAACCATGACCTAGAATTGGGTTATCCAATTTTCGCTCTATCATGTTGTAATTGAATAAAGCTAAGCGACCAGAATTTGGATCGTAAAAAATGTATAAGACATCTTCCCCATTTGGTGAACGACGAATTCGTCTAAAACGCATTCCCCCCATAGATTGATCGAATGTTTTATATTCCCCATTTTGTAGATAGTAACCACCTGGGAATATCACCCCATGATCTTCTGGAAGTTGAATACAAGCTTGACCAATAAAGTCAATTCGTTGTACTTTTTGAGTAAGAGTGTTATAGATTAGATATCGCCAATTGTCTTCTCGGTAGGGTAGGACTTTTAAAAGAATTAGTGCACCTACTTTTGCATATTCGATTTTTGCATCGTTTATTGATTGATTTTTATCTAATACCTCTTCACGATAAATACCTAATCCATCATTAGTATTGTTTTCACATTTTATGGTAAGGTCACCACCAATGGTTTCAACAAAAACGGTATCAAGAATATTTACATGGGAGAATCGACCGTTAACGATGTTTTCACGGGTGGTTTCAGTCCATTCAAAATCATAAGCAGGAGGTAAAGCAATATCACGTTCACCCCGATTATCAATATAGCTAATTGTTTTTTTATCACTGGATATTGACCAACGAAATACCCGAATATCACTTACTCTTTCACCAATCTGGAAACTGGCAAGAAGCTTGCCATCACGTTCAACAAGTTGCAATAGTTGAGCATTTTTGTAGTAAGTATAAAGTTCATTGAAGTCTTGAACAAAACGGTCAATATTCAAAAAGGTATTTGATAGATCAACGGGATCCGCTTCGTAATTTTCATCACGTTCAACAAGTTGATAAAGTGAAAATACATCTTCAATTTTGGTTTCTTTTTTCAATCCTAAAAAGACGTTGTAACCAAATAATAACCAATCACCAAATCTAACGATATCTCGAGCGATACAATTGTTTTCGGTTCTTATGCGAATGCGACCGATGATCGACATATCGCTTTTACCAAATTCAGAAAGTCGTTGTTGATTTAACGCTTCAGTTTTTTGATTGAGTTCTTGGCCCAATGATGTCAAACGTTTACGAAGAATTTCGTAGGCTCCGCCTTCTGCGACTGCTTTATCGAGTGTATTTTGTTGCTCGTTTTCTTGTTCTATTTCTGCCATTTTTTACTCTTGATTTTGTTACAGAAAATCTATTACCTTCGGTAAAATTTAATATTTCACCGAAGGAAGATAATAGTGATAATGTTAATTTAATAACGATTTAACGATAATTGAATTATTTGATGCTATAAATCATCATTCCTTTCATTATTCGCTTTTTTCATCACTATTTGATGGTAAAAATTGTTTAGCCAGTGCTTTTAAATCAGTGTTTTTTAGTGTTTCGTTTAAATCGATATTTTTATTACCAGATAAACGTGATAGTACTGATTGTAAAGCAGATTGTAATACTGGGCTTTGGTTTACAGTTCCTTCAATTGCTTTACCGACACTGATAGCTTTAGAGAAGCTGTTAAAGAAGTTATCATTACCTCCAACAATTTCAATGTTCGCTTTGCTAAATGCAGCAGCAAGAACATCTGCTTGTTCTCTAGCAATCTCTTTATTAGCAGCAATAGCAGCCATAGCTTGTTCGAAGCCTTTTTCAAGCGCCAAGCGGAACTCTTCATGATTTTTAGATTGTTCATTCATCGTACCCATTGCTTGGAATTTCTCAACTAGACCATTAGCTTCAGCTGTTAAGCGTTCACGAATAACCAGTGCTTCAGCTAAACCTTGTTCTTTAGTTGCCGCAGCTTTAGCAAATCCAATGCGTTCATCACCGCGAGCTTGAGCTGAAAGTTTTTCTTCAAGAACTTTAGCTTCGGTTAGACCTTGTTTTTCTGTTGCTAATGCTTTTGCTTCAATAACTTTTGCTTCTGATAAGCCTTTTTCTTGATTACCTTTTGCTTCAGCAAGTAAAAGTTCAGCAGTAATATTTGCTTTTACTAAACCTTCTTTTTCTTCAGCTTCAGCACGAGCTTTGCGAACTTTGGCTTCTGCTAAACCGATAGCAGCTTCTTCTGCTTCAATACCTTGAGCAAGTTGTTTTTTCGCTTCAGCTTGTTTAGCTGCAACTTCAAGTTCAGCTTGTGCTATTGTACTAATTTCAATTGCACGGTGTTTAGATGATTGTTCATCTGCTTCAGCTTGCTTAACTTGTTTAACTAACTCTTGTTCAGCTCTAGCTTCTGCTTCAATAATAGTTGTTTGTTTTTCACGATCAGCTTTAGAAATTTCTCGTACTTCTTTGATATTTTCTTCTTCAACAGCTACCGTTTTTTCAACTGCAACTCGCTCACGAATTACATTGGCAATATGTTTCTTTTCTTCTTCAAGAACTTTGTCTTTTTCAATGCGTTGTAATTCTACTTCTCGTTCACGAGCAACAATTTCCAATGAACGGGCACGTTCGACGCGTTCTTCTTCGATAGCAATTGCTCTAAGACGATTTTGCTGAGCAACTTCAACTTCACGCAAACGATTTTCTTCACGCACTTCAATTTCTTGTTGTGCTTGGATTCTTGCTTGTTCCGATTTTAGACGTTCTTCTTCTTGTACTTTTAATGTTTCAGCTTGTTCGCGAGCTCGAATGGTTTCAATTTCGCGTTTTTGACGAGCTTCGGCATCCGCTTGTTGACGTTCAAGTTCTAATTTGGCTTCAATTGTTTCGGTATCTTTTTTCTTTAAAGCTAATTCAAGATCTCTTTCGCGTTTATTAGTTTCATCCTTATGAACAGCTGTGATCGAGGTAATTTTGTTAATACCTTCGGCATCAAAAATATTATCAGGATCGAGTGATTTGATTGGGGTTTGCTCTAAATAGTCGATAGCCACATCTTCAAGTGCATAACCATTAAGATCTTTACCAATTACATCAATAATACGTTCACGGAAATTCATACGATCTTCAAACAGTTTAGATAATTCAAATTGCTTACCTACTGTTTTTAACGCTTCTGAAAATTTCGCGCTAAATAGTGAACTTACCGCTTTTTGATCAGACGCTCTATCTACACCAATTGACTTAGCAACTTTTAAAACATCTTCAGTTGTTTCATTAACACGAAGATAAAAAGCGACACATATATCAGCACGTAAGTTATCTTTACAAATTAAACCATCTTTACCACGACGTTCTACATCAAAAGTAATTAATGATATTTTCATGAATTCTTTTTTGTAGATGACAGGGTAAACCAACGCACCTGTAAAATGCACTTTAGGTTTTGACGTCATGTCATTAACGATAAGTGCTGTACCTTGCGGAACTTTGATATAGAACGCTTTAAACAATAAGAAAAATCCAACGATTACCAGAAAGACTATTCCAACAATCACTAGAAAAAACATGATGGTATCAGTATTGATTGACATAATTTATTATTCTCCAAAAAAATATTTACTTTTCTATCCATTAAATTCTTTAACGCTAATAATTTCATAGCTGTTATTGGTTGTGTCATAACGTAGTAGAACAGCTTTATCCCCACGTTTGAATTGATATGAGCTCGTGCATCTAACTTGTAAAATTAAACCAGCGCCACCATCTTCGTAAATAGCTTCTCCTTTTGTTTCATTCACATAGCTTGAACGAATCTCAACAGTTTGCCCTAATAATGATTTATGATTATTAGTGCTTTCTAATTTACTGAACAGTGGTCGAAGAGGTTTTATAATAAATGCGGTAAGATATACTGCAGCAATAAAGGCAGTTAAAAAAATAAAAAAACCAGCTATGTAATAAATTAGCAATAAATCACACAGAGGTAACATAAAGAAACGAAAGGCGAAATAAGAGATTGACCAACCTATTAATGAAATCAAAGTGACAATAAGTGTCATTGGGACTTTGTTAAAACCTAATTTCATCAATAGGCCTGTAAATCCTGATGGAGTATTTGGAATGTCTAATGGTATATCATCAACATCGACATTTAGTTCTATATCTAAACAATCAATGCTTAAAATACCAAAAGCAGCAACCAACCAATATAATACACAAAGTGTTAACAACCCACTAAATATGATTACTGGAAAAGAAAAAAATATACCCCAGAAAAGCTCCATTATTTTCCCTTATATTAATTTTCCGAATTAACTAGTCTGAATTAATTAAATAATTTATTACGTTAACTATATTAACCTAAAATTTTATTTTATTAAATAGTTTGATTTTCTTGCTTTTCTTTTAATCTGGCTAATATTGCAGCAGCATTTTGGTTGCCTGATTTGATTCCTGCTGCTTCAAGCTTACTATCAAGCGTACTTTGATTTTCAAGCTTAGCTAATTCATTTTTTGCTTCAATGACTGCACTGTTTTTCTCTTGACGTTTTTTTATTCTATCTAAAGAATCCAGAGCTGTTTGTAATTTTGCAGTTGAACCGCCATATCGTTGTGCAACTGCTGATTGTGCTTTTTGAACGCTTTCAGTTGCTTTCACAATATCAACTTGCTGTTTTAAATTTCGAATATTGATTTCTGTTTGTGAAATTGATTGACGTAAGCTTTTTACAGTTTCAGCAAAGTAAGTGGCTTGTTGCTTATTGTTTTCAAGTTCATTTTCAAAAAATCCAATTTTTTCAGACACTTCAAGTGCTAATTCTTCATTGCCACTTTCAAGAGCTTTGATTGCATAACTTTCATATTCATCAATTTTAGATTGTGTTTCTTTAACAACTTTATCTGCTAGTTTTTGTTGTGCAAGTATATTTGCTAATGATTCTTTAGCTTGTTTTAATTCACTGTCAGCATCGCGAATTTCTTGATCGAGAATTCTTAGAGCTTGAGTGTCAATGATCGCTTCTCCTGCTTCATTGATGCCACCACGAAGAGCTGTAACAAGTTTTTTGAAGATAGCCATGTTTAATCTCCTTATTATTTATATAAATTTAATTAGTTAAGATTGATGTGATGTTCATAAGCTTCTGTAGCTTTAATAACATTGTCAGATAAAGTTTCTAATTCATAGACAATATTACTTAAAAGTGAAGATGAACTTAACGCACCATACATAATGTAGTTGACCGAGCCGTCTCCAGCTTTTTCAATTGCTATTGTTGATAATGGAAATAGTTTACGAGTGCATAAAATTTCTTCATTGAATTGAGTTTTATTTTTAACAATATCAACTGGCCAAAGTAAACATTCAACAACAATTTGTTGATTTGATATACTTAAAAATAAAGGCAAATCACCATATTCATGCATAATGATATGCAAGCAAGCATCCACACCATCGATGATTTCTATACTTGCGTGGTTTTGCTTAACTAATTCTGATTGCATTAATTTATTATAAAGAGTTTCTATTGACCAAATTTCATTTCTTTCCATTTCATTAAATTCCTGTTTACGATTAATATTATTGTCTTTAACTAAAGACTGGCGAAATTGTTTTTCGATTTCCAATAATTTAGTTGTATTTTCAGGTAAAATCCAAACTTCTTTTTTGACCAAACCTTGTTCACGCAACCGTTGTCGGTATTGTTGCTGGTAAAAAGCTGAATTTTTGGTCTCTTTGGTTTTTTTCATAACGCCCGTTTGGTGTTTTGTTAAATTTATGTAAACCATATTACCACAAAAATATTACATGTAAATATCACATGTAATATTTTTTTATGAAAATTAATCCGTAATAGCGAATTAGAAGATGATGAGTATATTTTAAAATGTTTTTTAGAAATAGATAGTTAAACCTAAACTAGATGTTTTAATTGGTGTGGTAAACCTATCTGTTAGATAATTTGTTAGATTTATGTAAGCAATATTACCATAAAAATATTACATGTAATACTTTTTGGAAAAAAATAACCCGCATTGGCGGGTTAGAAAATGATAAATATATTTTAGATATTTCTAGAAATCAATATTTAAACCTAACTGGAATGTTCTACCTGGTGCGGTAAACATCTCTAGATATTTATGATCTGATGTACTGTATAATTTATTATTACTGAGGTAATCCCAATATTTTTGATCAGTAAGATTGTAGATTCCTCCGCTTAGTCTAATATTATTGGTAATATTTATATAACCTGTTAAATCAACAATACCGTGACCAGCGATTCTAAAATAATCATCAGATGAGTCTTCAATTGGTTTGCCTTCGTTGCGATATGTTTCGCGGGAGGTGGCATCAGTTTTCTTACCTTTTTGGAATGTTGTTGTTAAGGAAACACCATAGAATTTATTCGGATCATCCCATGATAAACCAATAGTACTTTTTAATGGTGCAATAGTATCCATCTCAATGTATTTATCACCTAAATAACTTGATTTTGATTTACCTTTGTTATAGCCAATTGCGAAACGTGCGCTTAAACCATTGAGTGATTCTACCCAAGTACCAATATTAAATTCACTATTTAATTCTGCACCAAAGGTATAAGCTTTGTCACGGTTCTCAGATTGATAAACTAAACGATTGCCAATACCAACAAAATTTTTCCTATAACGCGTAAAAGCAATAAAGTTTTTGTACTTGTTATAAAAAGCAGATGACGATAACGTAATGCCTGATATTGGTTGACCTTTTACACCGAGTTCAAAATTGTCGCCCGTTTCAGTTTTTAAATTAGAGTTGCCAACAAGTACATACATAGTGCTGTGCGCTAAATAAGAGCCATATAATTGGTTCTGATTTGGCATTTGAGCGCTACGTTTATATTGTAGATAAGCAGTGAAATTAGGATTAATATCATACATTAATGCCATTGATGGTAAAATTTTGAAATCACTGTTACTACTATATTGTGTACCTAATTGATGTGAATTAACATTTGATACTGACATGTTTTCAAGATTGCGTGGCTTGGTATTTTGATAAATTGCTCTGACACCAGGTACTAAATAAAAGTTATTACTATTGTTGGTATTAAAGCTAATGCGATCTTCAAAAAATCCCCCCAACTGATAACTTTTACTATCGGCTTGTGGTTTGGAATAATCACCGTCTGGGAAAGTATCGACGTATTGTGATTTAGCTGATGTAAAGAATGGCGATTCATCTTCACTCCATTTACCATTTAAACCAGCGCTGATTTTTTGGTTATCAATTTGTTTTATTAAAGTAGTAATAAAATTATATGATTTAGTATTATAGTTGGTTTGAGTATAAAAATTACCTTTGGATTTGTGCTGCAATTTTGTGTCATCAAAGACATTAGTCCGTTGGTAATTTAACTGTGTCGTTAATGTGTCAATCCAACTAATATTGGTAGGTTGCCATGTATCTTTAATTGCTAAGTTAAAGCGGTTATTTTTACTGCGTTGATGGTCGAGTGATTCAATGTGTTTACCTTTTTGGTCCCAAGTATCATAATGGGAATTTTTAGTTTTATTATTATAATCGACAGTCGTATTGAGTAAATGTTCTTCTGTCATTTGCCAACCAAAGCCAGCTAAGATTGAGTTAGAGTGCCAATTTTCTGGATAACTGCTTATTGAATCACCGTGATTTCTTGTTTGTTGTCCATCTCGACGACTTAATACAATAATGCCATTGAGGTGATCATCTCCACCAGCCATAGTAATTCCTTGATGATAGCTTCTATCTGAACTGTCATAATTGTTTTCGAATCCAAAATAACTGGTTTTACCTGGATATAGATAATAGCTAGCCGTTTTAGTTTGGAAGGATACCGAACCGCCTAGGGCATTATTCGCATTACTTACAGATGTGGCACCTGATTGAATATCAACTTTATTATACATGTAGGTATCGATGTAATCACGACCAATACCATAAGAACCGAAACCTGCCCGACCTACTGAATTAACTCGGCCTTGTGCTATAGGTAATGGCATACCGTCAACATCAATTGATACGCGGTTAGCATCTAGACCACGAATATTATAGCCACTGAAACCTCCTCGGTCCCAACTACTTTTACCGGTACCTGAACCGGAAATATTACCTGGAGCTGAAATGAGTGGTTGATAACGCATGAGAGTACCAAAATTAGTACCGCCGTCACGGCGGATATCATGTTCGGATATTTCAGTATTTGTACCTGGTTTTTTAATTGCTTCGTGAGCGGTCACAGTTATGACGTCGTAGTTTTCATCATCGAGTTTGCCCGTAGCCATTGCTGGCATGACAACTGTCAAGCCCAAAGCTAACGTGCTGGTTTTTTTAAATTTAGTGAAATTAATCATTTTAATCCTTTCAAATATAATAAACTAAATAAAATCATTCAGATTAATTAACAGTTAAGTTGATCATCTTTTAAATTTAATCAATCTGCTAAACAATTTTTTATTTCAGTTTTATCCTCAACAGTTATTGAGGATAAAAGCTGTCACAAAGAATCTTTGCAACTTCATCCACTCGGGGGCCAATACCAAATAGATATCCGTCATCAATGGTAATAATTCGGTGGTTTTTGAATGCTGCTGTTTCTGTGATACCTGGTATAGTGTCGATTTTATTAACTCCACCAAGTTGTTGAATTGAGTGGTTATTTAAAATAATAACATCAGGATTCATTGCAATGATAGATTCGGCTGTATAGCTTTTATAACTTTTATGTTTAGCTAGATTTTCACCCCCAGCAATAGTAATTAAAGCATCCGCTGTGGTGTTTTTACCTGCTACTGAATTGGTTCCACCCATGCTCATTAAAAATAAAACTTTGGCTTTATTGGGTTGCATATCTATTTTTTGTTGGATTTGTAAAAGATTATTCTTGATATGCTTTATTAGCTGTTGTCCTTGATCTGGTTTTTGTAGTTTATTAGCTATTTTTTCAATATTTTCATAAAGTAATTCAACAGTTCCAGGCACACGTTGTAAAGATAAAACATCAACTTTAGCTTGAGTAACTTGACTAATAATATTATCGGGCTCTGCATCACTTAAAGTAATAAATAACGTTGGGTTTAATGATAAAATTCCTTCTATATTTAATAATTTCCAATAACCAATTTGGGGTAGAGTGGTGACAGATTGTGGATAAGTGCTAGTTTTATCAACGCCGACTACCTTATCCCCTTCACCCAGCGCAAAAACAATTTCGGTTAATGAGCCACCCGCAATAACAATTCTATCTTGAGCTGAGCTGATATTTATAAGCGCGTTGAAAGTGAAAATTAACAAAAATATATTTAATTTTGTTATGAAATTTTTCATTATTTACTTCCTGTTTGTAAATTTTAATCTTCGCGATAATATAGTGAAAATGAGAACTATTATCAACATAATTGTCCTTTATTCCTCATTTTTTTCAAGCAAAAAAAAATTTTCGTTTAACGAGATTTTTAACAATTTCAATATAAATAATCAGTTAAAACAAGTTGTAAAGATTTGAGAAATGGCTTAAAAAACAGACAAATTATAAAGAAAATGAATTCAAAAACATTTTTTTGTAAAAAAATAATAATAAATATATCAATATATTATAAAAATGGTTAATAAAAAATATTGATAAATGAAAATAATTATTATTTAATTTTGCAGTTTATTTAATTAAGAACGGTTGTTATGAAATCATTAGATGTCAGCGCTTTTTTTGCTCAAAACGCGACTTTACCTTTTAAAGATCGTTGGGCTGTTATGCCTTTACAGGCGAGTATTCCACTACCACCCCATGAAGTTACCTCTCAATGGGATACAATTCAATCAACCTCTCTAAAGGGTAAAAAAAGGTTGATTTATATTCATATTCCTTTTTGTGACATACATTGCCAATTTTGTGGATTTTATCAAAATCCATTAAGAAAATTTAATACTGAAACTTATATTAATTATTTATTAAAAGAGATATCGCTTGAAATTAATAATACAGCAATGCAATCAGCACCTATTCATGCTGTTTATTTTGGAGGAGGGACGCCTTCTGCTTTGGCAGCAGGGCAAATAGCACGCGTTATTCGCTATCTTAAAGATCATGCACCATTAGCGCCAGATTGCGAAATTACGGTTGAGGGGCGTATTTCTGATTTTGATGATGATCGTGTTGATAGTTATATTGAAGCGGGAGCAAATCGGTTTTCAATTGGTGTCCAAACCTTTAATACTGAAATTCGCCAACGATTAGGTCGTGAATCAAGTGAGCAACAAATTATCAGTAGCTTTGAACGTATTGCCGCTCGTGATAGTGTTGCGTTAGTTTGTGACTTAATGTTCGGTTTACCAAATCAAAACCCAGAAACTTGGCAACGTGATTTAGAAATTGTCAATGAATTGCCGTTAGATGGTGTAGATTTGTATTCGCTTAATCTTTTACCAACCACACCTTTGGCCAAAGGGGTCGAAAATAAGCGTATTGAAATACCCTCCATTACAGATAAAAGTAATTTTTATCATCAAGGTGCAGAATTTTTAGCTAAACAAGGTTGGGTACATTTAACCAATGCCCACTGGGCCAAAAATAGTCGTGAACGAAATTTATATAATTTTCTGATCAAGCAAGGTTCTCATTTTTTTGCATTTGGATCTTGTGCCGGGGGCCGATTAGGTGGTCAGTCATTTATGATTCATCGTGATTTAAATCAATATTATACCCAGCTTGATGAGGGTAAAAAACCAATTATGATGTTGACTGGTAAACCAGTGATAGGAGAATGGCTTTATCGATTACAAGCAGGGATAGAAAAAGGGCGTGTTGATTTAACTAAACTAACTGAACAATATCATCTCTTCGCACCTCTAATTAAACAATGGCATCAAGTTGGGCTTTTAGAAAACGAAGATTATTGTATACGACTAACTTTATCGGGACGTTTTTGGTCAAGCAATATAGTTCAAGCACTCCAGCAGTTATTGTTACAACTTAATAATCCCGAATATATTGAAATACAGAAAAAAATGGCTCAAGCGAGACAAGCTATGAATAGTCATCCTAGAGTGGCTAAATCAAATACAGAAAAATCTAAACATCCACATCAAATTTCATAATTAAAGGATACTATTATGACAGAAAAACCAACACTTTTAGATAATTTAAATGCTTATATGAAAACAGAACCAGAAGAGTTATTAGAAAAAATCGCTCAAGATCATCATGTTACATTAACACAAGTTATTCAAGCTTTACCTGATGCGAAAATTGTTGATGGCAGTAATTTTGATGCGATCTGGGAAGAAGTTACAACATGGGGAGATGTGCTATTTTTAGTTCATACCGGTGATGTAATCGCTGAAATTTCTGGTGAATTACCGTCAGGATCTCACAGCCAAAGATACTTTAATCTTCGTCATCAAAAAGGGTTAAGTGGACATATTAAGGCTGAACATTGTCAATATATTGCATTTATTGAACGTAAATTTATGAAAATGGCAACTGCTTCAATAATTTTCCTAAATCACACAGGACAAGCAATGTTCAAAATCTTTGTAGGTCGTGACGAAAAACATCAATTAAAAGCGGATCAATTAGAAAAATTCCGTACATTAGCAAAAAAAATTAATTAATTATAAGTTATTAACAAAATGCAGACATTATTAATTTTTGGTGTAAGCCCTAAACAAGGTACAGGTTATCAAATTGCACATCTAGCCAAGCAATATCACCCTCAATGGCGTTGTATTGTATTAGTTCGTGATGCTAATTTTGCCAAACAATTAGTTAATCAAGGTATTGAGGCTCATGTTGGTGATGCAACTGATTGTGAATTAGTTAAAAAACTATGCGAATTAGCGGGTTGTGAAGCAACTATTATATCAACCTTAGGCGGTGAAACAGGTAATTATTCTGCTCAACGCGTGATTATCGACTGTGCTGAACAAACCGGAATTAAACAAATGATTCTGGTGACCTCTTTAGGTTGTGGTGATACATGGGCTACGTTGTCTGAACGTGCTAAACAAGTGTTTGGTCGTGCTGTTCGTGAAAAATCATTAGCTGAGGTTTGGTTGCAAACAAGCAAATTAGATTTCTTGATTTTAAGACCGGGTGGATTACGTGATGGTGAAATGACACAAAAAGCTGAATGTTATTATCAACAAGAGGTGCATGGTATTATTTATCGTACTGATTTGGCAAAAATAGTTATTGATAAAATTGTCAATCAACAAATTGACGATCATGCTTACAGTGTCGTCGATCCTAGCTTGAAAATAACCTATTAATTGGCTCAAGTTGAATGAATAAATTAATACAGATAAGAGGATAATGGGTGGGCAAATATAGTCATCGCTCTTTGTTATGGGGATTATTTGCCATTCTATTGGTGCTAATTCTATTTTCTGCAAATTCAGGCGCATTAAAACTAACTTTTGATAAACTAGTGGATATGTCGATGGATGATCCTTTATGGAACATTTGGTTAAATATACGTATGCCACGAATAGTGTTAGCAATTATAGTAGGAATGGCATTAGCCACTTCAGGCGCGGTGATGCAAGGGTTATTTCGTAATCCCTTAGCTGATCCGGGTTTACTTGGCATTAGTAGTGGTGCGGCTTTAATGGTTGGGTTATCTATTTTGTTTCCTGCCATTTTTCCACCTATTATGGTCATGTATGGCAAAATGGTCGCAGCATTTGCAGGAAGCTTTTTTATCTGTTTATTAATTTATCTTTATAGCATAAATTCGCAATGTAATTTGGCCAAAATGGTATTACTAGGTGTTGCTATTAATGCTGTTATTGGGGCGGTTATGGGTTGCCTAAGTTATATTAGTGATGAAGCGCAACTGCGACAACTTTCTTTATGGTCCATGGGACATTTAGGTAAGGGCTCTTGGGATTTAGTTCTGGTTGCGTTATCACTTATTGTCCCTGCTTTAGTGTGTTTATTTAAGCTTTCTCATCAACTTAATATTCTTCAGTTAGGTGATGAAGACGCTCATTATTTAGGTATTAAAGTCAGACGAATTAAGCAGTATTTATTATTACTATCTGCTGTGCTTATTGGTACATCTGTCGCAGTTAGTGGCATGATTGCTTTTGTCGGTCTGGTTGTACCCCATATGATTCGATTGAGAGTCGGTGCTAATCATAGCTGGTTATTGCCGGGTTCAGCACTAGGTGGTGCTTGTTTATTACTACTAGCCGATACCTTTGCACGCACTTTAATTGCACCTACTGAAATTCCTGTCGGACTTTTCACAAGTTTGATTGGTGGTCCTTATTTTATTTGGCTGATTTTAAAACATAAGTAATAGATGGTATTTAATGATGTTAACTGCTGAACATTTAACTTTTGGTTATGCTAATCGCACTTTAATTAACGATGTGTCTTTGAACATACAAGCCAGTGAAATTGTAATTATCATTGGTCCCAATGGTGCAGGTAAATCGACACTTTTACGTTTATTGACAGGTTATCAAAAACCAGCTTCAGGCGAATGTTATTTACTTAATAAACCATTATCACAATGGTCCGAAACGCAATTATCTAAAATTAGAACCGTTATGTTGCAACAAAGTCAATTAACTTTTCCATTCAAAGTGAAAGAAGTGGTTGCAATGGGGCGAGCTCCTTATGGTAAGACCAATTTTGAGCAAGCGGTGCAAGAAAGTATGCAACAAACTGATTGTTTAAAATTGGCAGACCGCGATTACCGTAGTTTGTCAGGAGGTGAACAGCAACGAGTTCAACTGGCGCGAGTATTAGCGCAATTATGGCAGCCTGAACCTACAGAAAAATTGTTATTTTTAGATGAGCCGACTTCCGCCCTTGATCTATATCATCAACAACATACGTTAAGATTGTTGAAACAATTAGTTAGCAAACAAAAATTAGCAGTTTGTTGTATTTTGCATGATCTTAATTTGGCTGCTTTATATGCTGATAAAATTTTATTAATTCATCAAGGCCGAATTGTCGAGCAAGGTGCGCCAGCGGATGTGCTAACGGTTGAAAAAATTCATCGATGGTATGGTGTTGAAACAGGGATTTTTAATCATCCCAATCATTCGTCAATACCACAAATTTATTTAAACCCTTAACGGGTAAATCTCGATAATCAATCATTCGCTGCATTTTTAATCAAAATCAGTATATAATTAAGCAAACTTAATAAATGGGGCTGATGATGATTAACGAAAATAGTAATAGTTCTATTCTGGTTTCAGATCTACTTGCAGCACAACCTGTTTTTAGTTGCCAATTGGATGGAAAGGGCAAAGCCAATTCTTTGAATGACAAAACAGAAGCTTCAAAGACCCAACCTTATTGGATACATCTTGATTTTGCTAAAAGCGAAACCATAAATTGGATCAATCAAACAAATTTGATTCCTGATCTTGTCAAAAATGAGTTGATAAAACCTAATCAATTTCCAAAAGAAATACGTTGTGATGCAGGGATTTTAGTCGTACTAAAGGGTGTTAATTTTACCCCAAATGAACTGCCCGATCCTATCGTCACTTTTCGTTTTTATATTACCGATAATTTAATAATCTCAACCAGACATCAAAAAATAGATGCTATTATTAAATTAAAACAAAATTTAGAAAAAGGAATTGGTCCTGTTGATGTTGCTGACTGGTTAATTCAGCTTTCTGAATTAATCTGTGATCAAGTTAATTTATCATTTGATGGTGTCCACAATAAAATTATTAAATTAGAAGATTTACTCTTAAATCAGCGAATTTTTTCGCATAAAGAAATAGGAAGAGTTCGTAAACAACTTTTCATATTACGTCGTCTACTTTCACCACAACGTGATATTTTTGTAAAAATTTCAACAGAACGAATATCTTGGATTGATGATAATGATCGCCAACGATTGCATGATATTTCAAATCAACAAAATCACTATGTTTCTGAAATTGATAGTTGTTTAATAAGAATTGGTTCAGTTATGGAGCAAATTAATAGCATTCTGGCTGAATCGACGAATAAACGTATTTATTTAATGTCACTGTTCACCATTATATTTACGCCAATTACTTTCATAACCAGCTTACTGGGTGTTAATTTGGCAGGTATCCCTTTTAATGAAAATGAATGGTCATTTGTGGGTTTAATTTTAGTGCTTATTGCTATTAGTATTGTTTCAGTAATATGGCTTAAGCTCAAAAAATGGTGGTAGCTGAAGTGATTTTTTAAATCTCTGAAGTTTTAATCAATTTTTATAAATTTTTTAATAACAATGGTGTTAAGTCGTTATTTGAAAGTGCGACTTGAACACTCAGTCATGCTTATTGGAAAGGGAATATTGGATCGGCTTATACAGATAATCTATTGCAACCAAGTTCAGTTGTAACTAATATTGTCTATTTCTTTTTTTAGCAAGCCAATCTAATCAAAATTTTCTTTGCAATATTCCAAAAATTTATAGTAATGATTATGAAATTCTGTTTACATTGAAAAAGAATAGCAAATTTTAATCGAGAATCTATACCCAAAAAATTACGATAAAATTATACGTTATAGTTTAAATTCGAATCCATTATGTTGACATAACAAACTGAAATTAATTGTTTCAAAATTACCCAAAGATTATCAATTACAATCTATTGATTAAAATGGTTATCAGGAAATTTTCAAACTTGAATGGGCTAAAAACTTATGTAACAATTTTAATTCATATTTTGAATTTGTAGAAATAGGTTTAGGATTTATTGTTTTAAAATATAATGTTATTTTTTCTAAAGCATTATCTTATTTAGTATATAATGATAGTATTGAAGTAGATACTTTATACTTTAGCAAAAGAAAGAGAAAAGGGACTTACATTGACTTGTTCTGCAAATTTACTTTTAGCCTGTTTGGAATGTCAAGTATCACCAAATTGGGATAGACATAATCGGGAATCTTTAAAGAAATTCACTAATTTAGGTTATATCTTAAAATAAACTCAATAATGCTTATGTCGTTTGGAATTTATGATTAATACTTATTATTATGCAAACTAATCAGTCTTTTCGTTTATTTATTGCCGAAAAGCCCAGCTTAGCTAGGGCTATCGCGGATGTATTGCCCAAACCTCACCAAAAAGGGAATGGTTTTATCCGAGCCAGTAATGGTGATGTGGTTAGCTGGTGTATTGGGCATTTATTAGAACAAGCGACCCCTGAAGTCTATGATGAACGATTTAAAAAATGGTCTTTAGATGATTTGCCTATCGTGCCTGAAAAGTGGATATTAATCCCTAAAGGAAATACCGAAAAGCAATTAAATATTTTGGTCGATTTGATTAAATCTGCCGATCTGATTGTGCATGCGGGTGACCCCGATAGAGAAGGACAATTATTAGTAGATGAAGTGTTAAATTATTGCCAGCTTACACCCGAAAAACGCAAAACCATCCAACGTTGCTTAATTAGTGATTTAAATGCTAGTGCAGTTCAAAAATCTCTTGAACAGTTGCGAAGTAATCAAGATTATGTCCCTTTATCGACTTCTGCATTAGCTAGAGCTCGGGCTGACTGGCTTTACGGCATGAATATGAGCCGAGTTTGTACATTGGTAGGGCAAAGAAACGGTTATCGTGGCGTACTGTCCATTGGTCGAGTGCAAACGCCTATTTTAGGATTAGTGGTAAGACGCGATTTAGAGATAGCCCAATTTGTACCTAAACCGTTCTATGAAGTGTTTGCTATTTTGCAAACCAAAAATAATGAAACATTTAAAGCTAAATGGCAACCGAGTGAAGCTTGCGAACCTTATCAAGATGAAGAAGGTCGAGTACTCGTTAAAGCATTAGCTGAAAATGTTTGCCAACGGATTAAAGATAAATCCGGTATAATTGATAAAGTAAGCAATAAAAAGAAAGAGCTTGCTCCACCAATGCCATTTAACCTGTCTTCTTTACAAATTGAAATGGCGAAAAAAAATGGGTTAAGTGCGCAAGAAGTGCTTGATATTTGTCAGTCATTATACGAAAAACATAAGTTAATTACTTACCCCCGTTCAGATTGTCGTTTTCTGCCTGAAGAGCATTTAAAGCAAATTAATGGCATAAAATCAGCCATTGAAAACAATTGTTCAGCTTTGCAAACAGCAATTGATAATGCTGATTTTTCATTGCGTTCCAAAGCATGGAATGATAAAAAGGTGGAAGCGCATCATGCCATTATTCCTACCTTACGTAAAGCCAAAATGGACAGTTTGTCCAATAATGAGCGGGCTGTTTATCAAGTTGTAGCAACCCAATATTTAGCCCAATTTTATCCCGCCTATAAATATTCTGAATTACAAATTGATGTTGAAATTCAAGGAGGGAAATTTATATCAAAAACCAATCAAATGCTTGATGAAGGTTGGAAAGTTTTATTCAGAAATAAAAACACTCAAATCGATAGCGATGCTGATGATAACAACAATGGTTTATTGACTAAGCTCATTAAAAAAGGGGAATCTGTCCAATGCATTGATACTGAATTGCTTAGTAAAGAAACTCAGCCGCCAAGACCATTTACTGACGCTACGTTATTAGCAGCTTTGACGGGGATAGCTCGCTTTGTAAAAGATCCTGAAATTAAAAAAATCCTACGTGAAACAGATGGCTTAGGTACGGAAGCAACGCGTGCAGGTATTATTGAGTTGTTATTTAAAAGGCAATTTTTAATTCGACAAGGAAAATCAATACGCTCTACACAAATCGGACAAAATCTAATTTTATCATTGCCAGATATTATGTCTATGCCAGATATGACAGCACATTGGGAATTACAGTTAGATGAAATTAGTAAGAAATCCTTTTCATACCAACAATTCATGTATCAACTTAATTCATCATTATCAAATTTAATTGATCAAATGAAAAATGCACGGTTGAATATTCATTCTTAACCCTCATATTAAAAAAACAGGATGAATCGCATCATTGAAAATAGCGTTTATCCTGTTTATTTATATCACTTGGTTATCAATCGATTTATTGATCAATTTTTATTTTATCGATTATTCCAACGTACGGCTGTTTGCGTCTCTTTCTTCAATAATTTTAGCCAGTTCATTGTTTGCTCTTTGTAAAAAAGTTTCATTTTTTAAAATGACCAAATAGGTTTTCAATCGTTTGATTGGATCGAGTGCAAAACGATATGTAATAAACAAAATGATAAAAATAGTCAAAATCGAAATGATAATATTGACAATCCAAGGTGAACTAAAGATTCTATTAATATTAAATAGTAATAAGATAAGTGCAAAAATTAATATGATACCGCTAAGTACAACTTCTTTAATTGAGTAAAATGCTAGTGGTATTAAGCGATTTTTTTGAATAGTAAAATATTGGGTTAATAAATTTAATTGTGTCAGATCAATAATATTATTTACGTCGGCATTAACAAGTGACATAGCAATATTCTCTTTTTCAATATCACCTGATTTATAAAAACAGATTTTATCCCAAAGTAATTTTTTTTTGATATTACTTAAGTAGTCACGTTGATACTTTGGTTGAGATGTTTTTTCTAAAATATCGGCATATTTGATGAGGTTGTCGAAGTATTTACTGGATCTTGGCCTTTTGCATATAAAAGCAACACAAGAAAGTGTGAATATAATAACCAAATTGAACCAATTGTCATGGAGTAATTCTGAGATTTCCATTTCAATAATCCGCATTAATTAATCATTGTACAATTATATCTGATATCGGGTAAAACGTGTATTAATTCTATGCTAATTTTAATTTTCAAGCCGTTTTACGTGCTGTTTTTAAGCGAACTCGAAATATTTTTTTGATAACGGGTTGACTTACTTTTGTGAAAAGCGTATAACTTGCCCACCTTGGAGCTTTTCTTTCTTTTTTAACTATCAAAGCGGTTTAAAAATGAGGGTGAAGAAAAGTTGAAATCCAAAGGGTAGAGTTCAATTTACAGGAGAAATATGGACACTCAATCGGGTCACCCCAAACAGTGGGGAGATAAATTCAAACACATCATTGTCGGTTAATGAACCTGTCTAAATAGTTATTTTTTCAGTTCACGAGCCGAAATTGATAAAAACGGTAACGGTGAACGATATGCAGTTTTCTACATGCTATCACTCAAATTCAAAACATCATTGCGCTCTTAAAGTGCTTCTAAGGGTATTATATCTTACAGACAAGCATTTAGAGCCACCAAGTTGTATCTAACTCTTAACTAATTTTAATTCTCTAAAATTTTATTTTATGCCAAGCATTAGCTTGAATGGCTAGTTATTGCTTTGCGTTTAGATTTTAGCCAATAAGAACTGATATATGCCTAGTTATGATTTAACTTAGGAATAGGTTCCTTTTGTCTAAAAAGTATGGATAGGTACAGACTATGACTAAAAAAACATCTAAAGTAAAGACAGAAAATACTTCAAACATAAAAGCCCTTAAAGAGGCTCAAAACAGTCTTGATAACATTTTATCTAATTTCCAATCAAGTCTTTCTGGATTAACTCAAGAAAGCGCAAAATCAAGATTGGAACAATATGGAAAAAATGAAGTCGCTCGTGAAAAAGTACCTTCTGCTTTTGTCCAATTACTATTAGCTTTTAAAAATCCATTTATATTTGTATTGTTGACATTAGCGATAGTTAGTTTTGTTACTGATTACTGGTTACCACTACAAGATGGTGACGAGACCGATTTGACTGGTGTTATCATTATCCTCACTATGGTGACACTGAGTGGGATATTACGTTTTTGGCAGGAATTTAGATCAAACAAGGCTGCCGAAGCCTTAAAATCTATGATCCGAACCACTGCAACGGTATTGCGTCGAGCACATAAAGATATGAGCCCAGAACGCATTGAAATACCATTAAGTGAAATTGTACCAGGCGATATTGTTTATTTGTCAGCAGGCGATATGATCCCGGCCGATATTCGTTTGATTGAATCACGAGACTTATTTGTTAGCCAAGCAGTATTAACAGGGGAATCAATTCCGGTTGAAAAATATGACACATTAGGTGCTGTAACTCAAAAAAACAGTGATAATGTTGATGCTGCCGATATCGATAAAGATAATGTGCTGGATGTGAATAATGTCTGTTTTATGGGTACCAATGTAGTGAGTGGAACTGCAACTGCTATTGTGGTTGCGACAGGTGCAGATACCCATTTTGGTTCGTTAGCAAAATCGATAGTAGGATCAAGAGCCGAAACTTCATTCGATCGTGGCGTAAACAGCGTAAGTTGGTTATTGATTCGCTTTATGTTAGTCATGGTTCCTATTGTTTTATTAATAAATGGATTCACTAAAGGCGATTGGGGAGAAGCAGCATTATTTGCTTTAGCGGTTGCGGTTGGTTTAACACCTGAAATGTTACCAATGATCGTGAGTGCAAATCTTGCCAAAGGTGCTGTAGGAATGGCAAAGCGCAAAGTTGTTGTGAAACGTTTGAACGCTATTCAAAACTTTGGTGCAATGGATATTTTATGTACTGATAAAACGGGTACATTGACTCAAGATAAAATCATTTTAGAACATCATTTAGATATTAATGGGCAAATTGATGCATCTGTATTACAACTAGCATGGCTTAACAGTTACTATCAAAGTGGAATGAAAAACTTGATGGATAAAGCCATCATCCGTTTTGCAGAAGAAAAGACCAGTGTTAAAAAAGTAGGTATTGGTTTTTATAAAAAAATTGATGAATTACCTTTTGATTTTGTTCGTCGTCGCTTATCAGTTGTTGTTCAAGGCAATGATGATAATCATTTAATGATCTGTAAAGGTGCCGTTGAAGAAATGCTATCAATTTCGGATTTTGTCTATGAAAACGGAGAATATTTGCCATTAGACGAAAACCGTAAGAAAGCATTGATTGAATTGGCGCATAACTATAACAAAGATGGTTTTAGAGTATTAGCCGTTGGTATAAAAGACATTCCTGTTGCCCAGACTAAAACTCAATACAATGTTCAAGACGAAAAAGCTTTAGCGATTCGTGGATTTTTAACTTTCTTAGATCCGCCCAAAGAGAGCGCTTATGAGGCTATTTCAGCATTAAACGAACATGGGGTTGGCGTTAAAGTGTTAACAGGTGATAATGAAATAATCACCATTAAAGTCTGCCGTGAAGTAGGTTTAGAACCCGGTATTCCTTTACTTGGAACTGAAATTGAAACAATGGATGATGCAGAGCTAAAAGTACAGATTGAACAACGTACTATTTTTGCTAAATTAACACCATTGCAAAAATCACGAATAATTCGTTTATTGCAAGAAAATGGTCATACCGTTGGTTTTCTAGGTGATGGTATTAATGATGCACCTGCATTACGTGATGCTGATGTGGGGATCTCAGTTGATACCGCGACAGATATTGCTAAAGAATCGGCAGATATTATCCTTTTGGAAAAAAGCCTAATGGTATTAGAAGAAGGTGTTATTTGTGGCCGTGAAACTTTCGGTAATATCATGAAATATCTCAATATGACGGCAAGTTCTAACTTTGGTAATATATTCTCAGTATTAGTTGCTAGTGCTTTTTTACCGTTTTTACCTATGCTAGCAATACATTTACTTATTCAAAACTTGCTGTATGATATTTCACAACTCTCCTTACCGTGGGATAAGATGGATGAAGAGTTTTTACAAAAACCACGTAAATGGGATGCACGAAATATTGGACGTTTTATGATTTGGATCGGGCCAACATCGTCCATTTTTGATATCACAACGTATGCACTAATGTGGTTTATATTTGGTGCTAATAGTATTGAAGCGCAATCACTGTTCCATTCTGGTTGGTTTATTGAAGGATTGTTATCACAAACGCTGGTTGTGCACATGCTTAGAACACAAAAAATTCCATTTGTGCAAAGTACAGCTGCATTCCCAGTTATTGTAATGACCATGCTAATTATGGCAGTGGGTATTTATATTCCGTTTTCACCATTAGGTGGATTAATTGGATTGCAACCATTACCTTGGTCATATTTCCCATGGCTATTAGTAACTCTATTTAGCTATTGCTGTGTTGCTCAATTAATGAAACGCATCTATATCAAACGTTTTGGGCAATGGTTCTAGCTTCATTGATGACTATATAGGTGATGTCAATTTCACTTATATAGTAAAACTGTATCTTGAAATTATATTTATTAAAAATATCTTGTGAATCATACAATTACAACAAAAAGGAAATAACACATGAAGACACCACATAAAAACTTAATTGTACTAATTAAAAGCCGTAAACAAAAAAAGGCTCAACAACAATTAGCTAAAAAATAAAAAGCTTAATCACCAACATTGTAATAAAATCGTTGGTGTAACTATTTAAGTTGATATAAAATAAAAAACCCCATTAATTGGGGTTTTTTATTACACACTAATTTTCACATCTATTTATCAATTTATAATCACTATCTAATTAATTATAATTTTAAATGGTTATCATTGGTTTTTCTTAAAATATCATAAATTTCATCTTTCAGCTTTAATTTTTGCTTTTTCAATGCATCTATCGTTTCGCTAGTATCAACAGTAATTCCAGACTCAATATTTTTAATTTTTTGATCAAGTTCATTGTGTAAATCGAACAGTTTTTGAAAACGTAAATCGTTATTTTTTAATTTAGAGATTAATTCTCGATATTCTGGAAACATAACGGCTCCTTATATTGGCTAGATGGATAATAAAAATAGCGGTTACTGCTAATTCAGAATACAATATTATTTAAAACTTTAACAGTAAAAAGCATTTAATTGACAAAATTGGCCAATTGTTTTTATAACATCAAATATTAAATAACAATTTTACAAGAGGTTAATCCATGAGTGAATCGATCATCATCGCCAAAAGCCATGGCAAAGATTTATCCATCGTTGCAGCATTAGCTAATCGTCATGGTTTAATTACTGGCGCAACAGGTACTGGTAAAACAGTCACATTACAAAAAATGGCTGAAGGA
This sequence comes from Gilliamella sp. B14448G11, assembly GCF_016101765.1. Taxonomy (NCBI): domain Bacteria; kingdom Pseudomonadati; phylum Pseudomonadota; class Gammaproteobacteria; order Orbales; family Orbaceae; genus Gilliamella; species Gilliamella sp. B14448G11. The sequence goes on from NZ_JACFPX010000005.1 coordinate 161,668, forward strand.
TTTTCGCAAATAGGCGTGCCGGTTTTTCTTGCTGATGTTAAAGGCGATCTAACAGGTCTTGGCGAAAAGGCTGTTTTAACAGAAAAATTAAAAACTCGTTTAGACAATATAGAAGTTTTTAATTGGCAGCCTGATGCATCACCCATTGAATTATGGGATGTATTTGCTGAAAAAGGGGTCCCTGTTCGTAGTACTGTATCAGATATAGGGCCAATTTTACTTGCTCGGTTACTCAATCTAAATGATATACAGTCTGGTGTATTACAATTAGTTTTTAAAATTGCTGATGATAATGGTTTATTATTACTCGATTTCAAAGATCTGCGATCATTAATTCAATTTGTAGGCGATAATGCCAAACAGTTTACCACTCAATACGGTAATATTTCTTTATCGTCAATAGGGGCGATTCAACGTGGATTGTTAACACTTGAACAACAAGGTGCGGAGTTTTTTCTAGGCGAACCAATGCTTGATATTCAAGATTTAATGCAGGTAAATGCAGAAGGACGTGGAATTATCAATATTTTATCTGCACAGAGATTATACAATTCACCTAAATTATATTCTGTCTTCCTTTTATGGTTGTTATCCGAACTTTTTGAGCATTTACCAGAAATAGGCGATCCAGATAAACCAAAATTGGTGTTCTTTTTTGATGAGGCTCATTTATTGTTTAATGATATTTCGCCAGCATTATTAGAAAAAATTGAACAAGTAGTACGCTTAATTCGTTCCAAAGGCGTGGGTATTTATTTTGCTTCGCAAAATCCGACAGATATACCGGATACTGTTCTCGGGCAATTAGGTAATCGTGTTCAGCATGCCTTGCGAGCTTTTACACCGAAAGATCAAAAAGCGGTTAAAACGGCTGCGCAAACAATGCGTGCTAATCCAAGTTTTGATACTGAAAAAGCGATAATGGAATTAGGTGTTGGTGAAGCTTTAATTTCATTTTTAGATGAAAAAGGCCGACCAAATATGGTCGAACGTGGTTTTGTGATTGCGCCAGGATCGAGAATGGGCGCTATGTCTCAAGAAAATCAATCAGCAATTATTCAACATTCCCAGTATTACAATAAATATCGATCAACTATAGATCGTCAATCTGCTTATGAGATATTAAAAAATGGATTTTCATTAGATAACTTATCTAACTCTCAAACCGATAAAAATAATCAAAACCTCAATAATGACGCTGAAAACCAACAAAATAAAAATAGTGGTGGATTGCTTGATTTTTTCAGTTCAATATTTTTTGGTTCGAAAGGCCCAAAAGGGGGACAGCATGATGGTATTGCCCAACAACTAGCTAAAAGTGCTACCAGACAAGTAGTTAATCAAATTAGTAGAAAAATCACCCGTGGCATATTAGGTGGTTTTAAAAAATAATCAATCAAAGTGTGTATAATTTAAAAAAAACAGCATGATAGGAGAATTTTGATGTTAAAAATGTTTATGGAATGGTATAAAAAGCGTTTTAGCGATCCGCATGTAGTGTCATTGATGGCGGTTATTTTAGGCTTATTTATTATCATCTATTTTTTCAATAAAATTCTGCTACCTATCTTAATTGCCATCGTACTGTCCTATTTACTAGATAGTCCGGTTAATTTTTTACATAAACGAGGTTTACCAAGAACACTCGCCGTTGTGATTGTTTTATTACTGTTTATTATGGTGGTTTTTGTTGGGTTTATGATTTTACTACCGCTAATTTGGCAACAAAGTATTAGCTTGATAACCAATATCCCTAACATGCTCAATTTTGCTAATAATTTCTTAACTACATTACCTCAACATTATCCTGAATTAATTGATGTTGGGTTATTTGATTCCATAATTCAGGGTATCACCAGTAGAGTTGTGCAAACAGGAAACTCATTATTGCAATTTTCGATTGTTTCTTTATTAGGATTTGTATCTGTGGCAATTAACGCTGTCTTGGTACCAATAATGATGTTCTTTTTATTAAAAGATAAAACTAAGATCTGGGCCTATTGTTCTAAAATATTACCTAAGAATCGTACAATTTTAGATAAAGTTGCCGTTGAAATGGATATGCAAATCTCAAACTATATCGTTGGTAATGTGTTACACATTATCATATTAGCTGTATGCGTATATATTCCGTTCTGGTATTTTGGATTAGATTATGGTTTATTACTTGCTGTTTTGGTGGGCTTATCGGTATTGATTCCATATATTGGTATTATTATTTCAAGCATCCCTGTCGTTTTAATCGCTATCTTTCAGTGGGGAATAAGTCCTGAATTTAGTTATTTAATTTTCTGTTATGTTTTAATCCAAGCTTTGGATGGGAATTTATTAGTACCTTGTTTATTCTCAGAGAAATTGAATCTTCATCCTTTAGTTATTATTGTCGCTGTGATCGTATTTGGTGGATTATGGGGATTTTGGGGAATATTTTTTGCTATACCATTGGCAACATTAGTAAAAGCTATTATTAACGCTTGGCCAACACCTGAAGATATAAATAATAATAGTTTAAAAGAAATTAAAGCAGATTAAGCAATTTAATCTGCTTTAAAAATTATTTAGATTAATTTTTGAGATAGTCTAAAACAACTTCATGATGATCACTTGTTTTAAAATTATCAAAGACTTTTTCAATAATACCGTCTTTGTTAATTAAAAAACTTATTCGATGAATACCTTCATAGGTTTTACCCATGAATTCCTTTTCGCCCCAAGTTCCAAATGCTTGGGCAACTTCATGATTTTCATCAGAAAGCAAAGTAAAATTTAACAGTTCTTTTTCAACAAATCGGGATAACTTTTCAGGCTTATCGGTACTAATACCAAGGATCACCACGTCATATTTTTCAAAATCGTCAGAGCTATCTCGTAAATTACAAGCTTGCACTGTACAACCGGGTGTCATGGCTTTGGGATAAAAATAAATTAAAACACGTTGACCTTTGAAATCTTTTAAGCTGATGTACTCTCCATCTTGGTCAGGTAATGAAAACTCAGGTGCTTTTTCACCTTCTTTTAGTGGATTAACCATATAATATTTACCTATTTTAATAGTTTAATTTTTTATCTCTGTAATGTATTAAAAAATAGTGTCATTTTTTCAGTTATAAAATAAAGAATTTAAAAACTAAAAATTTAAGTTACTAAAAAAACGATTTGCTGCATCAATTGTGTGATTGATCTCCCTGTCGGTGTGTTTAATCGACATGAAACCTGCTTCAAATGCAGATGGTGCAAGATAAACACCTTCAGCGAGCATATGATGATAGAATTTTTTGAATAATTCAATATTACACTGCATAACGTCCTGATAACTGCTTACTTCACCAGCAGTTGTAAAAAATAGTCCAAACATGGCACCAGCATAATTGACTACTAATGGTACATTATGTGTTTTGGCCGCTATTTTTAGACCATCAGCTAGCGCTGCTGTTTTATCTGTTAATTCTTGATAGACTCCGACATCCATCAGCTTATTCAAAGTGGTGTATCCAGCAGCCATCGCAACCGGGTTGCCAGATAATGTACCGGCTTGATAGATTGGTCCAGTTGGGGCCAATTGTTGCATAATGTCAGCACGTCCACCAAAAGCACCTACAGGCATGCCACCACCAATAATTTTTCCTAAGCAGGTTAAATCAGGCACTATGTCATAATAATCTTGAGCTCCGCCCAGCGCGACTCTAAATCCTGTCATTACTTCATCTATAATTAGTAGCGCCCCATATTCATCGCATAATGCTCGTAATCCATGTAAAAACTCTTTTTTCGCTGGCACACAATTCATATTACCCGCTACTGGCTCAATAATGATAGCTGCAATATCGTTAGGATATTGCTCAAATTGTTGTTTGACTGATGCCAAATTATTATAATCACACACTAACGTATGCTTAACAAAATCATTAGGCACTCCCGGTGAAGTGGGATGGCCAAAGGTAAGAGCGCCAGACCCTGCTTTAACCAATAAATAATCTGCATGCCCATGATAACAACCTTCAAACTTAATAATCTTATCGCGTCCGGTAAATCCACGAGCAACTCGAATTGCACTCATGGTTGCTTCAGTACCCGAATTTACCATGCGTAGCATTTCAATTGAAGGCATTAACTGTGTAACAAGATTAGCAACTTTGGTTTCTATCTCTGTTGGAGCACCATAACTTAAGCCATTATGAACCGCATGAATAACTGCATTGGCTACATCTGGATCGTTATGCCCTAAAATCATGGGTCCCCAAGAACCTACATAATCAATATAAGCTTTTCCATCAACATCATAAATATAAGCGCCATTGGCGCGCTCAATAAATAATGGCGTACCACCAACACCATTAAAAGCTCGCACAGGAGAATTAACACCGCCAGGCATTACAGATAATGCTTGATGATACAACTTTTCTGACTTAAATTTATCTAGCTTCATTAAGGTGACCTCTATGAAAAATTTTGTTGTATTTATTCATAAAATCAAAATAAATTCAAGTTAGCTATGAAAAATTTATTTAATAGAAGTTTTCATTTTGTATTTTCAATCTGCAAAGGTATATAATATCTCAATCAAATATTGGGAGAAAAAAATGAGTAATGCTTTTCCGATTAACTTTACAGATGCTGCCGCTAATAAAGTTAAATTATTAGTAACAGAAGAAGAAAATCCAAACCTCAAATTACGAGTTTACATCACTGGCGGTGGTTGTAGTGGTTTTCAATATGGTTTCACTTTTGATGAAAAAGTAAATGAAGATGATCTTGCTATCGAAAAAAATGGCGTTTCACTTGTTGTTGATCCAATGAGTTTGCAATATCTAGTCGGTGGTACTATTGATTATGTTGAAGGCTTACAAGGATCACGTTTTGTGGTAGATAATCCGAATGCGACAACAACATGTGGTTGTGGCTCATCTTTTAGTGTCTAATTAAACTACGGTTCTTCATTTATATCATCCATTTTTTCATAGCAAAATTGCCTTATTATTAAATGGCATTTTGCTAATGTAACCATTTAGAGCATAATTTTATATAGCAATCCTAAATAATTTTATGTTCTGATCTCCAAGCATAATCGAATTTGACGTAAATAATCTCATTACAATTTAACTTAAAAAAATATATGCCCATTTAATTTTTACTTTATTTTGGATATAAAAAACGTCATTAAAACCTGAAAAGATTAATAATTTGGCAAAATATGACAAACATTGAGCAATCGAACAATTATTTTTAATTTTTAGTTGACGATATTTTTTAGATGAGTAAAATGCACAGCATCAAAACGCAATTACATTTTGTAATAAGTTTTAAGCCCGGGTGGTGAAATCGGTAGACACAAGGGATTTAAAATCCCTCGGCCTTTTTGGCCGTGCGAGTTCAAGTCTCGCCCCGGGCACCATTTAAAACACTTCTCTTGCGGGAATAGCTCAGTTGGTAGAGCGCAACCTTGCCAAGGTTGAGGTCGCGAGTTCGAACCTCGTTTCCCGCTCCAAATTTTCTTATAAAGACTTCCATTAAAGTTCATAACTTCTTGAAATTGCAGTGTTAACTGTAAACTTATCTTCGTTAAAGATTATTATTGTGCGCTTAAAGTAAGTATATTTAAGTCCACCGCTATATTTATCTTAGATAGCAGTATAACTGGATATTTTACCTTTTTTCCTATTTCGTCGTTGTTTTAGGTCGAGTAAGTATTTGGTGATTACACCGTGCAGTCTCTTTGTTCCTAGACAGTTTTTGACATGAAAAAAAAACTTTGAACAACGAACAAGAGGATATAGCACCATGACACTGCTAACCGATTTATCAATTCGACGAGCCAAGCCTGCCGCTAAAGCCTATAACCTAGAAGACTGCGCAGGTTTGTACCTTAACATTAAGTTTAACGGCACTAAACAATGGGTGTTTCGCTTTTACTGGGAAGGCACACAAAAACGAATCTCTTTTGGGGTGTACCCTGATGTAGATTTTAAGAAAGCGCGTTCTTTACGTCAACAGGTGCAGGATTTAATTGCTTCTAGCATTGACTTGCGTACTGGCAGAAAGAGTGTATTAAAATCTGCCAGCAAAGTCTTGCAAAACAGTGGTATGTCCACACTTTTTAGTACCAAAAAGATAAGGTCATCGATTTCTTTTGTATTCAATCGGTGACTGATAATTTAATGTTGA
>NZ_JACFPX010000051.1:0-432 GCF_016101765.1 Gilliamella sp. B14448G11
ATCCCTTTCCAACACGATGTCTAGCTGACAATCATTATGTCCCAGCTTCATTTATCTCGGTTGATATTAGCAATGACGAATTAAGTGACAAACCTTTTTTATGGATTGCCTATAGCCGTTACCCTTGGAATAAACAAACTCGTGATTATTATAAAAATAGCCAAGATTTAGCTCGGTTTACTAAAATTGATTTAACTTCATTTATTCAAGCGCCAGATAACCACCCAAGAGGCATAGATTTAGCAGGCCAACATATTTTTGGTAAAATCTTAGAATTTATACCTTATATGACTGATAAATTGAGTTATTTACCGAATTATCAAGATAAGAGTCAACAACGTGATCCGTTTATTAATTTTATCAATGCCCGAAAGTCTCAATATAAAAAACCAGTTGGGGCGGTTATTTTAGAAGATCCCCTAGGTATGGTTG
>NZ_JACFPX010000006.1:0-152097 GCF_016101765.1 Gilliamella sp. B14448G11
GTCATTATTGTTACCTTTTTTTATTGTTGGTTTATCATAACAATGACCTTATAAAATTGGTACTAATTAGTGTAGCCTATCCAGGTTCATGCCAAGGGCTGGTTTTAATTTTAAAATAGTTAATTAACATCATCGGATGTATAAAACTTGCCTGACCATCAAGATTTAAAGTAGCTGGTAGCGTGATATCTGAAGAATTACTTTCATTGTTCGTTTTGGATTGTTCTGATTTGTTCTGTTGGTTTTGTTTCGCTAAACCTTTTGCAACATCATCCCACCATAACATTTTTTTTATCTTTTCTTTTTCATTATCCCAACGTGCTACTTTTAGTTTTAATTCTGTATAACAAAAGTCTTCAATTTTTTTATTATTATTGATTCCTTGTGCCTGCAATTCTCGACGTTTTAATTCTAATCCTCTTTTTACCGATTCTCGTTCATTTTCTGCTAATGTACTTATATAAGCATCACATTTTGCGGAATCACCCTCTTCTAAATAGCTCAAGACTTTTTTTGCTTTCTCGTTAAATTCACTGTCTAAGGCATCCCATTTGGGCATTTTGCCTTGTGCATCCATTTCACTATACCATTCACTTTCGCTCTGAATCAGTAAACGTGAAAGTGCCGATGATAATTGTGGTTTATCTTTGATTCCGTTGAAACTTTTTGCATCTATTTTGGCATATTTTTTTTGGTCTAAATGATATTGCCTATCTAAAATTGTTAACGTCTCTTTTAGCGTCGGTTTATAGGCTTCAAGAGATGCATTGTCTCGAGATAAAGACTTTTTAACATCTAAATAAAACTCTTTTGTAGTCGCCTTTTCCTCTATCTGCTTAAAATCGAACCAATCCCAACAACTCACTTTTTTTACATTTTCTTTATTTATAACTAACCAGCCACGGATAGGGACATTATCTTTATCAAGAGCATGCTCTATAAAAATCCATAATATGCCATCTTTATCAATAGCTCGATGACTTAACTTTTTAAAGACCCCATTATTAATATCAAGTAATAATGGAGTATCAATAATCGAACTGTTATTCGATAATTCGCTTGCCTGTAATGGATATTCACTCCAGGCTTTTTTATCAGTCGCTAAAGTGATATTACCCTTTGCGTTTATGTTTTTTGATATCTCTTCACTATTTTCTATCCATGCCGTTTTTTTCTTAGTTTTGGATTCAGTGATTTCGATTTGTAACCATTTGACATTGATATCTTTACTGATTACTTTAATCTCAGTATGTTGCCCCACGTCTGTGTCTGCATCTTTCGGTGATTTAAGTAGTTTTGCTTATTTAGAAATACCTAATAAGCTCTTCTCTTCCTCAGGAAGTTTACTGGCTTCTGCTTGAGTTAGTGCAATAAAATTAGGCAGGTCATCACAAGTAAAACATTCAACATGCAAGTTGGTTTCGCATTTAATTTCAGTACTGTTCTGGGAAAGTGATATCTTAGGGGTATGGTCATGCCCAATATGCCCAATCAAATCACCTGCTTTTATTGGAAATGGTGTATCTAATACAACCACTTCATTGTATTTTTTTCCTCGGGAAATTCTTTCAAGGCAATCAAACCAAATTTTTTTCTTTTCATTTGGTAAAGGAATGGTGGGTTTACCATCCCGAATCACTTCAGTTAACTCAACATAACGTTTTGCATTTTTATTTCCCGATATTTTAACTTGGGTTCCTCCAGGTAGCATTGATAAGATTTTTTTATCATTTCGAACTCTTAACCCTTTAGATTTAGCCCAATTAGTCTTAAACTCTTTTGTTAGTATGCTAAGCTCTGTAGATTTACCCGAAAGAAGTTTTTTGTGCTCATTTAATTCTAAAATCTCAAATTCTTGCGAGGTCATCTCTTTACCAATAAAAATCCAACCTAAAATGTCTGTTTGACTTTCACCTTGAGTGTGTTTGATTGATTTTAATTCGGGAATAGAGGAATAACCTTCCGCTAAGCTTGTAACAGCATACCAGTTATGATTTTCGTCATGTAAATTGAGATTTAAATTCACTTTAGTGCCGACTTGTAAAACCGCTAATATACTGTCATTTTTTGAATTATCTGCCTTATCGCGAATACATAAACCTTCGACGTTATCTAATTCTTTATGATCAGGTAGAACACGATAAATATCTTGTTCCCAAAATGCAGGTGTTGGCATTTTAGAATTTTTATCATAAAAAGCAGTATCGGCCAGATGCATATATAGGCTATAAAAATAGAGTTGATGCGGCGGCAGTTTTTCTTTTTCAGCTTCGGCTGGTTTGTTTTCTGATTCAGTATCAGCTTTATCTGCCGTTGAATTAGTAGAAGTTGCAGTATCATTTGTCTTAGAAGCAGAAGATGCGGGAGAATTATCTTCAGCAGGTTTTTCTTTTGTTGAACTATTTTCGGTATCAGGCTCTGTTGATTCTGTTTTTTCTTCAATTCGCTCCATTTCGAGTAGATGACGTACCAAAACAAAACCTGTTGAGTAGAAAGCAACTGTATCTCCGTAGCTAATATTTTGATAGTTATCATTAATTCGATAAGCAACTACTTCACCATCGGCAATACAATGAACCTGTCGTTCGTTTTCATCACCTAATTCTTTAAGTACTGTTTCATCAAAGTGAATGCCCACATGTATAAGCTGATTAATACTAATTGGATAAAATCCTTTTGACGCTTTCAATAAGGCACTGTAATAATTATTGACTGTAAGATCCTTTTTACTATTAATAATAACTGGAAATTTCCATTCTTTTACTGCTGATAATGACATTGCTCATTCCTTAACCTACAAAATATTATAATAATTGTTTTTAAACACAATATATGACACTAAAGAGATTTTTAAATCTAGGATTATTATTTTTTGATACCTTAAATGCCATTTTTAGTATTATTTTTTTTGACTAAACATAAATATAATTAAAATAGTCAATAAATTATGTCTCTTTTAAATTAATTTGTGATAAAAGTAATCTAAAATGGTTTATAAAAATACCTTATCTCGTATAATTTGCAATCATTTTTTGAAAAAAATTTTTTGATTTAAATTAGATAGATAACTTAGTAATGACAGTAATAAATTAACGCAATACCAGTTAAAAATTGATTTCTGAGTAGTAGCAAAAAAGGTTGAGTAAGATTTACACTTTAGGAATTTTGTATAAATTGATATTCAATCATTATCTTTAAAAATTAGTTTTTTACTGAAACGTATGTATAACCTGAAACTTTTTGACAGAAATAATCAACTATTCTTAATGAAGAAAATGATTTATATAAAAATTAACAATAGAAAAATAGGAAGTAATCGGCTGTTAGACATTAGGTAATACCTGGATAGCTGTTAAGGCTTTAATAATAAAGCCTTAACCTAAATATCAGATAAGTAATAGTCAATTAATACGTTTAAAATATTCGAAAGTCAGCAAAGCAAAATTTTTAGACTAACAATAATAATTATTTAATCTAAAAAATAAACATTACTTTCTTTCCGCCAGAACTCTTTCAACAGTATCAACAATTGCCTGAGTCTGTGAATCAATTTCTATGTTAACTCTATCTCCTACTTTTTTACTATCTAAAGTGGTAATCGCAAGGGTCTCAGGAATTAAATTAATTTTAAAACGATTATCCATTACATCACCCACTGTTAAGCTAGCACCGTCAATACCAATAAAACCTTTATAGAGAACATACTTGATAAATTTATATGGTAATTCTAAAGTCATTTGGCAATTCGTTGCAGTTTTTTGAATATCAACAATTGTGGCCGTACAAGATATATGCCCAGACATAACATGACCACCAATTTCATCGCCGTATTTAGCACTGCGTTCAATATTGACCAGATCATTAATATTTTTATCACCTAATGTAGTAAGCGCTAACGTTTCTTGCATTATGTCAAAGGTGACCCAATCATCTTTAAAATCAGTCACGGTTAAACAACATCCGTCGTTAGCAATGGATGCACCGATTTCGATATGTTGTGTTAATTTTGCTGGTAATTTTACCTTATAAGTACGTAATTTATCCTGATCGATGATATCAATAATTTCACCAACCCCCTGCACAATACCTGTATACATACTTTATCCTTGAATTAAACGAATATTAGCCTCTATTGTACTTAATCAGCACGTAATTATCTATCATTAAGCAAATTCGCTTAATCCTGACATCAATAAAAACAGATTTAATTAAGCGTTCTGTTTAAAACAAACAATGTTGTATTCCGTTTAGTACTATCTTCTTGATAATCATAAAACACCAATGTATAACTATTATTTAGGCAGGAGATCAAATCCGAAATAATTAAGTTTTCTTTAGCTAATATAATAATTTCATTAGTAAGTAAATTAGTAAATTTGCCAGCTTGCTGTTGTAAAAATGCCTCTATTACTTTATTGTTTCGCAAGGTTATCCAGCCGTTTCCTGTTTCTATAGTAAAACGAATCACAAATGTTTCAGTGGCAATTTTTACTGGATCCCAGACCCAAAATAGAGGAGAACCTACATCAAATAACTTATTCCGTGTCGCCTCACCTTGTGGGGTAAGAGTGATTAGATAAAAAATTCCACCTTCGCCATGAGTTACTACATATGATGATTCGCAAAAACTCAAATTTAAAACACAAGTCGGATAATCATTACAGGCTATATCAATTCTTCTTGATTGTAATACTGCACCTTTTTCGTCAATTTGACGATGTAGCCAACAATTTTCTTCACTTTTGGCAATAATATGAATTTGTTTATTGTCATTATTTATAAAAAATTGATTATATTTTGGGAAAGGAATTTTTGCGGTATAACTTTTTTTAAGCTCACCATGTTTAAATTCAACCGCAATCAGTTTATCTAATTGTTTGTCTGAAAAAATATCGACATTCTTAAATATAGCAAAATCATGGTAAATACCAATATAATCACCAAGTGTCATTTTTTTAGGTTTAGGATAGGTAATATTATCGCGGTCAAAGCAAGGAACCATAATAATTAAACCATCTTTATCTGGATGATAAACCTCGATAGCAGTGTAAAGCTTGCCCTCAGGATTGATAAAGAATTCTGGCGAGGTACCATCAGATTCTAGGTAGTATGTAGGATTTTGTAAATCAGGTTCAAGCACAACATAGATAACTTGATAACTATACCGATCACTTTCAGAATAGTAACAATTGCAGGCAATGATTGGTTTATTTTGATAATTGATGGCTTCCTTGATACTAATACCTGCAGGTGATTTTAAAATAGTCATTGGTCCTAACGCCGTTTGCAGATATTGCGCCTCAAAAGATATATCAGCTTTTTGTAACATAATTATGATTCATCCTGTTATTGTTTTCTTATTCAATTTATTGAGTTATATAATCAAACTAACTTTAATTAAGTGATCTTATTTTAGTTTTAACTTCATGTTTTAATTGTGGTTCAAAACTTGTCAATTATTTCATCAACTGTATAAGTTACCTTATTAATCGTAATAAATCATGTAATAAAAAGTAGTAAATAAAAAATACCCATACTTACAAAATATCTTTGCATAAAAGTTAAGCTATAACTTTTTTATTTAACGTATTCCTAATTTCTTTAATTTATTTATCTGTTTGAAAGTTAATAATAAAATTGAATAAAAGCTATCGCTTTTTTAAACCTAAAAATGATGCTGCAACGAAAGATATGCATTTTATTATTATCTCGGTTATAGTTATCATCCTTGCCATTAACCATGAAAAATAAATTTAATAAGAATGCGCCTAATTTTTAAGGATTTAACATGTTTAAACTTATTTTAGCCATATCGGTTGGTTCAGTTGCTGGTGGATTATTGCGGTGGTTTTTGTCACTTAAATTAAATATTATCGCGTTTGCGATTCCATTAGGAACGTTACTATCTAATCTGATTGCTGGTTATATTATTGGCTTTGCAATTGCTTTTTTTAATCATTCAAACTTATCTACTGAGTGGCGTTTATTAGTGATCACCGGATTTTGTGGTGGATTATCGACTTTTTCAACTTTTTCGGCAGAAATCGTGAACTTTTTACAAGAAGGTCGTATTTTATGGGGATTAACGACTATTGCTATTCATGTTATTGGCTCTGTTTTAATGACTTTTTTAGGAATTTTATCCTATCAATTATTGCGTTCCTGATTCTATTACAGGAAAAAATAATACAAAAAATGATCATTTAAAGAGTTTACAAACGCAAAATACTGTATTAATATTCACTGTATATTAATACAGTATTGGGGATATTATGCTTATTGAACACTCTTCATCACAACTTATGGTGATTAATTTTGAATCTCCTTTTCAGCAGGTTTTACAACAACAACGCTCTTTGCTGAAGTCTCTTAATAAAGCTAAAAAATGGCAACTCTGGTTATCTGCTCGACCAATGTTAAAACGTTCATGGGTAAATATTGCAGGACTTGATAAACAAAAAATTGTGCATTTGAGTAATCTTAAAAATGAAAATTTAGTATCAACTATTGAAAAAGCGTTAAAAAGCAAAACCTGTAGCTATATCGTCGCTTGTATTAATGATCTTAATGAGCATGATAAACTACGTATTAAGCAAGCAGTATCAAACAGTGATACATGTTTATTATTAGTTCATGATGAGCCGAATCAACAGACAGTTCAATATCATTAATTTTTAATCGATAATATTGTTTTACATAAAATCTAATTATTCAATTAATTTTAATTTCAGTTTATGAATAGACACTGCCAGGCCTGATAGTGTCTTTTTTTATATCACTGAGTCCAATTATTTATAATAAAAAGAATAGTGATATAAATTTTTGTCTCTTTAAATTATATACAATTATATGAAATTTTTATGTTTTAACCTCAGTGTTAAACGGTGCATGTTAAGTTTAAGTACATAAAATGTTTAAAAAGTTAAACTGTTTAATTAAAGTATCAGATTTCAATTGTGAATCATGAGGACGACAGAATCAAATTAACAATTGATAAATCATTATGTTAAGGATTTTGCGTCAGGCCATCATCTTAATTTAATACATTAAATAATTAGTCTACTAAAAATTTGTCCTTAACTTGAACCAATAAAGCTGGCTATCATCATAACAGGAATAAAGATCAGGAATATTAATAATCCCAAAATATCATAATTAATCTTTTTCTTTTAGAAGGTAAGAATCTATAAACACTACTTATCAATCTAAAAATTAGATTAATCTAAAGATGACAAAATAATTAAAGCTCAGATATATCTTGTTTTGCTTGGTTAATTACAGCTTTAATAATCCATTGAGAAAGAGAAACGATATAAGAATCATCTAAATTCCATACATCTTTTAATACTGTGATTTGAGAACCAAAAATAATCGACAAAGTATAAATTAACTTATTATTTAGTTCTTCATTTAACTGTGATTGTAATGGTTGTAGTAAATTAGAGAGTACTTCTTTGTGATTCCCACGTACAAATTTTTCTGAATTAGATGATGAAGCTGAACGATCAGTCACCCATTGTTGTAAGGATAATCGCATAGCAGCTCTTATTGCTCCTTCATGTTTTATCATTTGAGCAAAAGCAAATGATAAGAAGTCATTCATTTTTTGGCCTACATCCTGTTCATCCGATTGCCAATGTAAAATTGGTTGAAGTGAATGATCAACAACTGCCGATATCAAATCACTTTGCGTTGGAAAATAGCGATAAGCAGTGGCTCTTGAAATTCCAGATTTATCAGCTAACTCGGTAATGGTTAATTCGTGACCTTCATCTAAAATACTCACTGCTGTATGTAATAAATGTTCGAACGTACGTTTTCTAACGCCTGTATATGTTTGTGGTGTTACGATACTTTGCTTATCCATATTATTTTTTATAATTTATTGCTTATTATAATTAAAATTGATATAGTTAATTACATGAGACATTAGTCTCATTTCTGTTATATACTGTATGATTATATGAGTTATTTAGTAAAAGTATGGAGTTCTATTTTTTATCCCTTAAGGAGCTTTAAATGGCATCACCAAACATGATTTACTTAGTCACGACGCTAAAAATTAAGTTGGAAGAAAGAGTAGATTATATAAAAAAGCTACTTAACCCCAAAAGACTTACAGTTAACGTCGTTGATAATTCAACTCAACCTCATCATCAGAATCATTTTTTCGATTTAACTGCTGAACTTATAGCAAATTACCATATAAATGGAAAAGAAGCTATTTTTTGTTCTAATAGAAAAATAGCTATGTTCGCCATGGCGAATTATTAAAGTTGGTTCAAAAAGATATAGAGTGATTTTTGGTTTAGGTAAATATTTTGATAAAGCAATGGAAAAACTAAATTTATAACAAAAAAGGATGAATATATTTTACACAATTATCCAGACTTTAACGGATTTGAGTGTAAGTACAATGCAAGGGAAACCAATAAAATTACGTAAAAAACAACAGAACAAGTTAATCTATTTGACACCAACAATAAGTAAGACATAACGGTGTAACTTTTAAGTTATGCCGTTATTTTTATCTACAAATAAATAATTAAACTTCCAAATAGCGTAAACATAATCTCATTAACATCGTTCAATTTTAGTAAGTAACTTTACTAATGATTGTTATCTGTGAGACAATCTTAAGTGTAGTATCCTATTTTGTAAATAAGTAATAGCTTTTGTAATAGATCACAATGATTTTAATTATTATTTTGCTAACTTAATATAGGAACCCCAAAATGAAAGAATATCAAACTGATGTAGCAGCATTTGTATTACGAATTGCTTTAGGTATGATGTTTTTAGCCCATGGTTTTACTAAATTACTTGTTCTCACTCCAGAAGGTACAGCTGAGTATTTCCATACCCTTGGATTTCCAGGATTTTTTTCTTATATTGTTATCGCTTTTGAAATAGGTGGTGGTGCTTTGTTATTATTAGGTATTTTAACCCGCGCTGTCGCATTAATTGCATTTTTTCAACTTGCGATAATTACCATTGTACATTGGACTAATGGTTGGTCTTTTACTAATCCGGGAGGAGGTTGGGAGTATCCAGCATTTATGTCTTTAGCGGCTTTTAGTCTTGCTTTATTAGGTACTGGTCGGTTTAGTGTTTTATCAGGTAAAAAATATACACAAACCATTTAATCATAATATACTCAGTTTTTAGGAAAGGGAAAACTCAGTAACTATTACCTTTCCTAAAACTTTTATACTATAAAATTACTCATTAATTTCAATTCTTAAAAGATCACCCTGATCTTTTAAGAAATATTCATCATCTTTAGGCGCTCGTAATGACATCATACGATTTTCACCCATTTCCATAGTATCGCCTGGATTCATTGTTGCTTTACTTTGTCGCAAATAATTTAAAATATTACTAAACATATCAAAATAATAGTCACTTTCCTCATAACTATTGGCTAATACAGCAAAATTAGGTAAGCCAAATATATTAGCACCATAAGTGCGCATCCAAATCCCTTTAATATTTTCTATTTCATATTTAACAAAACCACAAAACAATAAAGGTAAACATTCTCCTAAAGTGGTTAAACCATCTTTTTCCGAAGCTAATTCATTAATAAAGTTAATTGGCAATGAAGTATGAGCATCCTAATTAATTACTGCTAACGCATTAAATTGTTCAAAGCATACCGCTAAACGTATTAAAGCTAGATACTGCTCTAATACATCTTGCTCATAGCCGACATAATATAATAATAAATGACTATCACTTTCATAAATTTGTTGTTTTATTTCTTGACTATAACTAGCTGGAGTAACACATAATTCTAATTCATTTTGAGGATAAGGCGCATTGAGACCCAATATTCTAATAATATGTTTTCCCCAACTCACTAAAATCCACATGCCCTCTTCAAATTGTCCGAACGGCACTTCATATCGAATATCCTTTATGGTTGGATCAACAGATTTAAGTTTTGTTAATAATTTATCGTTATTAATATCAAGTGCACCTTTAAACACAATACTTAAGCCAACTGAACTATCAATTTCAGGATTTGGAACAATCGAATTACCCATCTGTTTTGATTCTGATTTTTTCTCAAAAAAACGAGAAAATATACCCATTTTATATTCCTTATTATAACTATTTTAAATTAAATCTAATTTAGTGCATTTTACAGTAATTGATACTATAAAACTTAACCTGCAATAATATATAAATGATTATATTAACTAAATATTTTATTTATCATTTTTACCATTGTAAATTTTTTAATTCAATAATTAAAAAATCAATCAAACATCGAGTTCTAAGTGGCAACAATTTACGACTTGGGTAAATGGCATAGATGTTTAAATCCTCAATTTCATAATTACTGAGTATAGTAGAAAGGCGCCCTTCTTTGATGTCATGACCAATAATAAAATCAGGTTGTTTGGATATTCCTCCATGATGTAACATGATTTGTCGGCAAGTGTCGCCATTGTTACAATAAATATGAGCATCTAAATTTATTGCATAACAAATATTAAATTGTCCAGTGTAATAATCGTACTTGTAAACGATCTTCTAACGCTTAAATATGACAAGATACAGTTTGCTTAGACATATTCAATTTTATGACAGCCTTGATAAAACTATTACATCCAACAACAGCAACAAATTTAACAAGAATAAAAAACTAGAAACAATTAAATATTAATATTACTAATTTTTAGGAAAGGTAAAATAAACAAGTATCTTTCCTAAATCTTAATAATTAATAACATATTATAATGTCTATGATTTAAACAAATGTTAATAAAGGCTTATTGTTTCTATGTGGTTGTCTATAGATTTTTATCGCTTCTTGCCAATCATAAAATTTAAATAAACTTGCTATATTTAAATCATTTGCATCTAATATGGGCCATATATCATCAAACATCTTTAGCCATTGATTTTGACTTATTAGATTTAAATAATGCCGGATATGAAACCAATGAACTTTAGGTAATCGCTTTTTAGGTTGAAAAAAAGTACCTGAAAGCAAACCATACGAGACAAATTCACTTGAATCAGACATATGATTCAAAATTGTTTCAGCAAGCTCGCCACCAACCGCATCAAAAACAATATCAGCATGTGCAGCAAAATATTCTATAGCTTCAGTATCGTTTTGATTTATTTTTTTAACACCATATTTATTATAAAATTGAACATGATTATCTGAGCGACAAATGACAGTTACAAATAATGCTTGCAAATTTACTGCCCATTTGCATAACAATTTTGCACAATCAGTTCCCCCCGCAGTAACTAAAATATGCTTTCCTTGTGGAGAATAATGTTTAAGCATTAACCAAGCTGCGACAGGATTAATATAAGCTCGAGCAGCGATAGTATCATCAATTGAATCTGGAACTTCAATAGCATATTTTGCAGGTGAATCTACGAAATGCTGCCAAGTTCCATCTCCTCTTAAAGGTAATACACGTTTTCCAATCAGATGACGATAAGTTAAAGGTGCCTCAATTACCTCACCTACTCCCTCATAACCAGCAATTTGTGGCAGAATGATACGATGCTGATAAGCACCTGTAATTGGAATAAGGTCTGAGGCATTAATTGGCGCATATAACATTTGTACTCTAATATAATCTTCTTTTAATAAGTCTTTATTTGAAAGTTCAAGCTTCAATACATCTTCAGGGATACCAAACTGTCTATAACATAATGCTGAGTTCAAGTATTGTTCCTATTTATTATATTAATCGAATTAAAATAACATGATTATAATTTATTTAACGGTAAATTATTCTATAAACTTTCAACAATTAGATGGCTTTTTTGTACCATCTAAATGCCTATCAATGAAATGCTAATTATAAATATAAAAACCTCTTTCACTGTTATTATGTTATGTTGTTTGAATAAATGCTTCACAGCTCATTATCTTAGAAAATCGCATTAATGCAGACATAAAACTATTGTGAACGTCTTGTGAGGAAATGATGTTGCCATTGAAGTCAAGATCACGAGTAGTACAAGCATCATGAATTAAAATCGGTTGATAATTAAGCTCAAATGCACAGCGAGTAGTTGAATCTACGCACATGTGGCTCATCATGCCACAGATCACTAACTGTGTTATTCCTAATCGCTCTAACTTCTCTTGCAATTGTGTTTGGTAAAAGCTATTTGGATAGGCTTTTTGAATGATCATTTCATTCGGTTTGATAGGAAGTAATTTTGCATGTAATTGACTACCAAAACTATTATTCACAAAAAAAACAGCATTAGGATCTGGGTTAATATGTTGTATATAAATAATAGGCAGTAGTTTTTGCCGAAAATAATTTTGCAGTTTTAAAGTATTTTGTAATGCTTGTTCAGTATTATTTAACGGATATTTTCCGTCAGGAAAATAATCATTTTGCACATCAATAATCATTAATGCTTGAGTCATTTTGCTCTCCTTTATAAGGTTTCGTGTTATTATTTTCTAATAATCAATTTTTAAAGAACATAGCGAATTGAAATGATAAATATCAGTTAGCTTTCAAATTGAAACAATGGATAAAAAAGATAGAGCGATTTTAAGTGAATTAAGAAATAATAGCCGTCAATCTTGGCGCGAAATTGGCGATAAGGTTTTCTTATCTAGCCAAGCCGTTGGTCAACGCGTTCAAGATTTGCTAAATAATCATATTATAGAAAAATTCACCATTAAAGAACAAAAACAAAACTTACAGTTCATTACTATTTATATGAACACGAATCAATTTACTTCTTTTGAAAACTTAGTAAAGTCTTTTAATGAAGTAATAGAATTTTATAAGATTACAGGCGACGGATGTTATATGATTATCAGCCATTTCGACAGCGACGCATTGAATCTCTTTTTAATTAAAATTACCGATTTTGGTCGTTATAAAGTCAGTCATCGATTAAAACAAATTTTATAATTAAGTTAGTTTAACTTGACTCATTAGCAATTAATATCCGTAACTTTTGAAAAGCAAAAAGTCTGATATTTGCAATATTTCTTTATCAATCATAAAAAATGAGTTGATAGTTATTCATTTCTATTATATTTTATATATCAATTTTGATAATTAATTAAATTATTGGTTTTTATTTTTATGAATTGTTTTTGCGTTTTTGTTACTAAACATCATCATCACCATCATACCTGATTAGTCTTCGGGCGATTGGTGCTGGAAGACAGTTGGTCTTCCGGTGATATCGCGAAAGCAAATAGAAAACCCTCGGAAGATCAAACTTTCGAGGGTTTTTTGTTTGTGGTTAAAAAATTTTTTAGGATAATTTGGAGAATAATATGTTGGATAATTCGCGTTTACGTATAGCAATGCAGAAATCAGGTCGCTTGAGTGATGAGTCAAAAAAGCTACTTGCACAATGTGGCATTAAAATTAATCTTCAAGAACAACGTTTAATTGCCTTCGCTGAAAATATGCCGATTGATATTTTACGCGTTCGTGATGACGATATCCCAGGATTAGTCATTGATGGCGTAGTCGATTTGGGAATTGTTGGCGAAAATGTTTTAGAAGAAGAAGTGTTAGATCGACAAGCTGAGGGTTTCAATCCTCAATATAAAACATTGCGCCGTTTGGATTTTGGCGGTTGTCGGTTATCCATTGCAGCGCCTCGTGATTTTGATTATACCGGCCCTGAATGTTTAAATGATTTACGTATTGCTACCACCTATCCTCACCTACTCCGTCGTTATCTTTCTCAGTACAATGTAACTTTTAAAACCTGTTTGCTTAATGGTTCAGTTGAAGTAGCACCGCGAGCAGGTCTTGCTGATGTTATTTGTGACCTAGTTTCAAGTGGTGCAACACTTGAAGCGAATGGACTTAAAGAGATCGAAGTTATTTATAAATCTAAAGCTTGTTTAATTCAACGCCAAGGCGAAATGTCAGCTGACAAACAAGCGTTGATTGATAAGTTGATGACGCGAATTCAAGGTGTTATCCAAGCTCGTGAATCCAAATATATTATGTTACATGCACCAACTGCAGTGTTAGATCAGATCGTAGCTTTATTACCCGGAGCTGAAAATCCAACCATACTACCACTTACTGGTGAACAAAATCGAGTGGCGTTACATATGGTTAGTTCCGAATCGCTATTTTGGGAAACCATGGAAAAACTTAAGGCCTTAGGCGCTAGTTCAATTCTTGTCTTACCAATTGAAAAAATGATGGAGTAATGCTATGAAACTCTCTTATTGGCAACAATGTTCAGATGCACAGCGTGCAGCACTTTTAACTCGCCCTGCTATTACTGCTTCAGATTCAATTAGCCAAGCGGTAGCAGATATTTTAAGTCAAGTGAAACAAAATGGTGATCAAGCTTTAATCGCATTAAGTAATAAGTTTGATAAAGTACAAATCCAACAAATAAAATTAACGCAAGATGCCATCAAAGCAGCAACGGCAAGGGTTAAACCTGAATTAAAACAGGCAATGCAATTAGCCGTCAGTAATATTGAAAAATTTCACCAAGCCCAAGTTAAATCAGCGATTACGGTTGAAACAATGCCGGGGGTGAAATGTCAGCTTGTCACTCGTCCGATTGATTCAGTAGGTCTCTATATTCCAGGTGGTTCTGCACCTTTATTATCAACGGTTTTAATGCTTGCAACCCCAGCAAAAATTGCCGGTTGTCGTAAAGTCATTTTATGTTCTCCTCCACCTATTGCTGATGAAATCTTGTATGCAGCTGAACTGTGCGGTGTGACCGAAATATACCAACTAGGCGGCGCACAAGCCATTGCTGCAATGGCATTTGGGAGTGAATCGGTACCTAAGGTCGATAAAATTTTTGGTCCGGGTAATGCTTTTGTTACTGAAGCTAAACGCCAAGTTAGCCAACGCCTTGACGGCGCAGCTATTGATATGCCAGCAGGTCCTTCTGAAGTGTTAGTTATCGCCGACAGTTCAGCTAATCCCGCTTTTATTGCTGCCGATTTATTATCACAAGCGGAGCATGGTCCCGATTCACAAGTAGTTTTAGTTACTCCAGATGAGGATATTGCGAAAGCGGTTTCAATTGAAGTTGATAAACAGTTAACCCAATTATCTCGACAAGGTATTGCCGAAAAAGCTTTACAAGAAAGTCGTCTGATTGTGACTAAAGACTTAGCTCAATGCATTACTATCAGTAATCGTTATGGTCCTGAACATTTAATTATTCAAACACAAAATGCCGATGATCTTGTAGAACAAATCACCAGTGCCGGTTCAATATTTTTGGGGGACTGGTCACCCGAATCGGCAGGTGACTATGCTTCAGGAACTAATCACGTTTTACCAACTTATGGTTATACCGCGACTTATTCAAGTCTTGGATTGGCAGATTTTCAAAAACGTATGACCGTCCAAAAATTATCACCAGAGGGCTTACAAGCCATTGGTAATGCGGTTGAATTAATGGCACAAGCAGAACAACTTACTGCCCATAAACAAGCCGTAACGCTTCGTCTAGCTGCATTAAACGCTAAAAAATAGGTGAACAATATGGATATTAATCAATTAGTCAGAAAGAACGTACAGAAATTAACTCCTTATCAATCTGCTCGTCGTATTGGTGGAAATGGCGATGTATGGTTAAATGCCAATGAATACCCTGTTGCCCCACAATTTGAGTTAACCGAACAGACATTAAACCGTTATCCAGAACCGCAACCGGAACAAGTTATCAATAGTTATGCTCATTATGCAGGTGTCAAACCAGAACAATTAATTGTTAGTCGTGGCGCTGATGAAGCGATTGAGCTGTTAATGCGAGCATTTTGTGAGCCACAGCAAGATAGCATTTTATATTGTCCCCCTACCTATGGTATGTATCAGGTTAGTGCTGAAACATTAGGTATCGATATAAAAACCGTACCAACGAAATCGGATTGGCAATTGGATTTAACAGCCATTGAGCAACATCTTGATAATGTTAAATTAATTTATGTTTGCTCGCCAAACAATCCAACTGGCAATTTAATTAATCCTGATGATATTAAAACACTGTTGGATATCGCTAAAAACCGTGCCCTTGTGGTAATAGATGAAGCTTATATTGAATTTTCACCTGAATCTTCGGTAGTTAGTTGGTTAGCCAATTATCCGCATTTAGTTATTTTAAGAACTTTATCGAAAGCTTTTGCTTTAGCTGGTTTACGATGTGGATTTACTATCGCCAATAAACCAGTGATTGATGCATTACAAAAAGTAATTGCTCCTTATCCGTTGGCAACCCCGGTTGCTGATATTGCGACGCAAGCACTAAGTAAAACGGGTATTGAAAAAATGCGACAACAAGTGCAACAGATCAACAGACAAAAAGAGAGATTTGCAAGCGATTTGTCTGCTTTACCCATTGTCGAAAAAGTTTATCCTAGCTCATCTAACTATTTATGCGTTAAATTTCAAGCGGGTAAAGATGTGTTTAAAACATTATGGAATAAAGGCATTATTTTGCGCGATCAAAGCAAATCAATCGGGCAAGATAGTATAATTCGCATTAGCATTGGCACAGCAGCCGAATGTGATGCAGTGATTTTGGCACTCAAAGCGATAATATAGGAGCAATGATGTTACAGAAATACTTATTTATTGACCGAGATGGAACATTAATTACTGAACCGCCAATTGATTTTCAGGTCGATAGCTTTGAGAAGTTGGCGTTTGAACCTAATGTCATCCCTGCTCTACTTAAGTTGCAATCTGCTGGTTTTAAACTGGTGATGGTAACAAATCAAGATGGTCTCGGTACTAGCAGTTATCCACAATCTGATTTTGATGGTCCTCACAACTTGATGATGCAAATCTTTCAATCACAGGGTGTTAACTTCGAAGAGGTGCTAATTTGCCCTCATTTTCCAGAAGATAATTGTCAATGTCGTAAACCAAAAATTCAATTAGTTCTACCTTATCTTAGCAATGGTAACTTAGATAAAGAAAACAGTTATGTTATTGGTGACAGGGTTACTGATGTTCAACTCGCCGAAAATATGCAAATCAAAGGATTACGTTATCATCCAGAAACTTTAAATTGGGCTGAAATAGCACAACGGTTAACCACAGCAGACCGCTACGCAAAAGTTGAACGTAATACTAAAGAGACAAAGATCTTAGTTGAAGTTTGGCTTGATCGTCAAGGTGGTAGTCAAATCAGTACCGGTATTGGTTTTTTTGATCATATGTTGGATCAAATTGCAACCCATGGTGGCATTAAACTTAATATTAAGGTTGACGGAGATTTGCATGTTGATGATCATCACACCATTGAAGATACTGGATTAGCATTAGGCGAAGCGTTAAAAATCGCTTTAGGAGATAAACGAGGAATTACTCGTTATGCATCAGTCATTCCTATGGATGAGTGTTTAGCAAAATGTGCAATGGATATTTCGGGTCGGCCTTATTTAATATTTAATGCTCAATTTACTCATCAAAAAGTAGGCGATATGAGCACGCAAATGGTTGAACATTTCTTCTATTCTCTCAGCTATGCAATGGCAATTACCTTGCATATTGAGACACAAGGCGATAATGATCACCATAAAATTGAAAGTTTATTTAAAGCCTTTGCTCGAACGTTGAAGCAAGCAATTAAGATAGACGGTAACAGCTTACCGAGCTCAAAAGGAGTACTGTAGATGAATGTTGTCATTCTAGATACGGGTTGTGCAAACCTTTCTTCGGTAAAATATGCCATAGAAAGATTGGGTTATAAACCGATAATTAGTCTTGAGCCCGAAGTCGTACTTGAGTGTGATAAGCTGTTTCTACCCGGTGTGGGATCAGCTTCGGCGGCAATAAAAAAGTTAAAGGAACGTAATCTAATTGAACTTATAAAAGCTTGTACTCAACCTGTTTTAGGCATTTGCCTAGGTATGCAACTACTAGCCGAATACAGTAGTGAGGGGCATGTACATACATTAGGAATCATTGATGAAAAAGTCGATAAAATTCCAGATGTTGGTTTACCTTTACCTCATATGGGTTGGAATCAAGTTTACCCCAAAGCAGGTCATCATCTATTCAGAGATATTGCAGATGGTGCTTATTTTTATTTTGTTCATGGATACGCGATGCCACTATGCTCAGCAACTATTGCAGAAACCAATTACGGCGAAAGCTTTACCGCTGCCGTGCAAAAAGACAACTTTTACGGTGTACAGTTTCATCCCGAACGTTCTGGGTCAGCCGGTGCACAATTGCTAAAAAACTTTTTGGAGATGTAACTATGGCAGTTTATCAAATTATTATTCCAGCCCTTGATTTAATTGATGGTAGTGTCGTTCGATTACATCAGGGCGATTATGACCAAAAACGTGACTATGGAAGTGACCCTCTATTACGCTTACAAGAGTATCAACGACAAGGCGCAAAACTTCTACATCTTGTGGATTTAACCGGTGCAAAAGATCCTAAAGCTCGGCAAATTACTTTAATTCAAACGTTAATTAAAGGTGTCCAAGTACCAGTACAAATTGGTGGTGGTATCCGCACCCAAGACGATGTAGAAGCGCTTCTTGCAGCTGGCGCAGCACGAGTTGTGATAGGTTCAACAGCAATAAAACAGCCAGAATTAGTTAAACAGTGGTTTAGCAAATATGGGCCTGAAGCGTTAGTTTTAGCTCTGGATGTCCGCATCGCTACTGATGGTAATAAATATGTTGCAATTCATGGTTGGCAAGAAGATTCTAACCAAACACTTGAACAAGTCATCGATGATTATTTACCTCATGGCTTAAAACATGTGCTTTGTACAGATATTTCTAAAGATGGAACGCTGAGCGGCTCAAATGTGAGATTATATCGTGAAATTAGCCAAAAATACCCGCAGATCGCCTTTCAGTCATCGGGTGGAATCGGTCAACTCGATGATGTTAAAGCTCTCAAGGATAGTGGCGTGGCGGGAGTGATCGTGGGACGAGCACTACTTGAAGGCAAATTTACGGTTGAGGAGGCAATTTCATGTTGGCAAAAAGGATAATTCCTTGTTTGGATGTACGTAATGGACAAGTAGTGAAAGGCGTGCAATTTCGTAATCACGAAATTATTGGCGATATCGTACCTTTGGCTAAACGTTATGCCCAAGAAGGGGCTGATGAACTGGTTTTTTATGATATCACTGCATCTTCCGATGGTCGTGTCGTTGATAAAAGTTGGGTTGCAAAAGTTGCCGAGGTGATTGATATTCCCTTTTGTGTTGCTGGTGGTATTAAAACAGTCGAAGACGCAGGACAGATTTTAACTTTTGGTGCCGATAAAATTTCAATTAACTCACCCGCATTGGCTAATCCTGATTTGATTACTCAATTGGCTGATCGTTATGGTGTGCAGTGTGTTGTAGTTGGAATTGATACTTGGTATGACCAAGAATCAAATAATTATCATGTCTATCAATTTACCGGAGATGAAAAGCGTACAGTGGCAACCAAGTGGAATACCCTTGATTGGGTAAAAGAAGTACAAAAACGGGGTGCGGGTGAGATTGTTTTAAATATGATGAATCAAGACGGTGTACGTAATGGTTACGATTTAGCTCAATTAAAAGCCGTGCGTGAGGTTTGCCATGTACCATTAATTGCATCAGGTGGCGCGGGTACAATGGAACACTTTTTACAAGCCTTTAATGAACCAGATGTCGACGGTGCATTGGCCGCGTCAGTATTTCATAAACAAATCATTAACATTGGTGAACTTAAACAATATTTAGTGCAACATGGAGTAAATATCCGATTATGCTAACAGAAAATTCCAACACAAAATTCGATCCATTGCAATTCGATACAAAGCAACTTGATTGGCAAAAAGTCGATAATTTGATGCCTGTCATTATTCAACATTATGTCTCAGGCGATGTATTAATGCTGGGTTATATGAATCAAGAAGCCCTATCTCAAACTCAAGCCAGTGGTAAAGTTACATTTTATTCACGCACTAAACAACGTCTATGGACCAAAGGCGAAAGTTCTGGCAATTTTCTAAATGTAGTAAGTATTACTTCAGATTGTGACAATGATACTTTATTAGTTTTAGTTGATCCAATTGGACCAACCTGTCACACAGGTACCAACAGTTGTTTCGCTTCTGCGAAAACTCAATGGGGTTTCTTATTTGAGTTAGAGCAGTTAATTGCTGGCCGCAAAAATGCCGATCCAAAATCTTCTTACACCGCTAAACTCTATCATGATGGAACTAAACGTATTGCTCAGAAAGTGGGTGAGGAAGGCGTTGAAACGGCTTTAGCAGCAACGGTACGTGATACTGAAGAGCTGAAAAATGAATCGGCTGATTTAATTTACCATCTACTCGTTTTACTGCATGACCAAAATCTGTCATTGCAAGATGTCATTGGTATTTTGAAAGCCAGACATAAATAGTGCTAATAAAAAAGTGCGATAATTTCGCACTTTATTCAGCTTTATTATTCAAAAATAAAATTTCAAGCTAGCGAACTGGCAATTTTACCCCATTGAACATTGCTAACACTTCAGTATTATTATCACATAACATCAGTTTGTCGATAGTTTGACGATTTAAATGTGGTGAAAATTGACTGATAAAATCATACATATAACTACGTAAAAATAAAGAACGCGCAAAAGTAATATAAGTAGTACTGTAAGGAAAAATATGCCCAGCATTAAGCACAACAAAATCATCATCAGCAATTGCATCACTTACTGCCATTTTAGCAACAATTCCGACGCCAATACCTAATTTAACATAAGTTTTAATTAACTCTGCATCGGTTGTGCTAAACACAATATTTGGCGATTGCCCAGCGCGAATAAAAGCTTGATTGAGGTCAGAACCATCATTAGAAAAGTCATAACTGACTAAGGGATATTGGGATAACTCTGCAATAGAAATTAAACTACTTTTAGCCAACGGATGATCTTTTTTAACTATCACGGCTTGGTTCCAGTGATAACATGGCAATGCAAT
Source organism: Gilliamella sp. B14448G11 (assembly GCF_016101765.1). Classification (NCBI taxonomy): domain Bacteria; kingdom Pseudomonadati; phylum Pseudomonadota; class Gammaproteobacteria; order Orbales; family Orbaceae; genus Gilliamella; species Gilliamella sp. B14448G11. Next base: position 20,943 of record NZ_JACFPX010000006.1, read on the forward strand.
CATTTCATCATTAAGTTGTGAAAGGTCAGTAACAATGGCAAAGTCCGCTTGCCCTGCTTGTGCCTGTATAATACATTGCGGTGATGAGCCCTGTTCCATATGCAAAATAATATTTGGGTATTGCTTCATAAATTGTTGGATGACTATTGGCAAACTATAACGTGCTTGAGTATAAGTTGTCGTAATCGTTAATGAGCCTTGATTTGGCTGACTAAACTCTTTAGCTATAATTTTTATATCATTTGATTTGTTGAGGATTTCACGAGCGAGGGAAATAACTTTTTCCCCGACAGGAGTAACTTCAGAAAGATGTTTACCGACTCTTGTAAAAATTTGAATGCCAAGTTCGTCTTCTAACAATTTTATTTGTTTACTGATACCAGGTTGCGAAGTATAAAGTTTTTCGGAGGTTAACGACACATTAAGGTCATTGTTGACCACTTCAACAATGTAACGTAATTGTTGCAATTTCATGACAAGGCTCCTTTAACTATATACTCTTCTCGCTTTTAGCTTTACTCAAAAGCGAGAAAACGTAAGGTAATTCCTTTCACACTCTAGCACAAACAAAAACAAATTTTATACTAAAACGTATACATAACCTGAAACTTTTTGACAAAGTTTCAGGTGTTCTTACCTACTTTTTACTATTTACCCATTTGCCGTCTATGTATTGCATTACCCAGCCAGTCGATTTTCCATTAACTTCGGAAGTGACATACTGTTGTTTGCTTTTACGACTAAAACGTACAATGGATGGATTTCCATCTGGATCTTTATTCGGTGCTTGAGTTAAATAAATAAATTTCTCTGGCAAACGATCTTTAAAGCGTTGTAGCTCTTCAATCAATGGTGCACGTGTTTCTCTTGATTTTGGAAAGTTATGCGCAGCCAAGAAGATACCTGAAGCACCATCACGTAAAACAAAATGAGCATCAGATTTACTACACGGTAATTCTGGTAAATCAACAGGATCTTCTTTTGGTGGTGCAACATCACCATTTTTTAAGATTTTACGTGTATTTTTACAATCTTGATTAGTACATCCCATATATAAACCAAAACGCCCTGATTTTAAGTGCATTTCTGATCCACATTTTTCACATTCAATAATTGGGCCTTCGTAGCTTTTAACCTTAAAGTTACCTTTTTCAACGATAGAACCATCACAAATTGGATTGTTACCGCAAATATGTAATTTGCGTTCGTTATCGAGTAAATAACTGTCCATTGCGGTATGACATTTTGGACAACGTTTAAGCGCTCTTAAAGCATCCGTCTCTGCTGTTTCGGCCTCTTCCAAAATATTTAATGTTTCGTGTTCTGGAATGAGATTAATGGTTTGCTTACAGCGTTCTTTAGGTGGTAATGCATAACCCGAACAAGCTAAAAACACCCCTGTTCCAGCAGTTTTAATGCCCATTTCACGTCCACAATTTGGACATTTAATTTCAGGTGTTAATACCAGTGGATTAAGTTGCATACCGCCTTTATCTGGTGCTTGTTCCGCCACTTCAAGATGAGCACTAAAATCGCTAAAGAATTGGTCAAGAACTTCTCGCCACTCTTGTTTTTTATGGGCGATTTCATCTAAAGCATGTTCCATACGTGCAGTAAAATCGTAACTCATTAAATCATTGAAGTTTTCGTTTAATCTATCTGTTACAATTTCACCAATTTTTTCAGCATAAAAGCGGCGATTATCCAAACGCACATAACCGCGATCTTGAATAGTTGAAATGATAGTTGCATAGGTTGATGGACGACCAATTTCTCGTTTTTCAAGCTCTTTAACCAATGACGCTTCGTTATACCGTGCAGGTGGTTTGGTAAAGTGTTGATTTGGATTTAAGCTGATTAACGATAATTCGTCGTTAACAGCAACTTTAGGTAATATTTTATCCTCATTGTTTTTCGAGAGTTGAGGTTGCACTTTAGTCCAACCATCAAAACGCAACGTACGTCCTTTAGCTTTTAAGGTAAAATCGCCTGATTTTACAGTGAGCGTTGTGGAGTTGTATTCAGCCGACGTCATTTGGCAGGCAACAAATTGTCGCCAAATTAATTGATATAATTTACATGCATCCGCTTCAACATCACTAATATTATCGGCAATAACGTTCACATCAGACGGACGAATGGCTTCGTGCGCCTCTTGGGAATTCTTTTTACTGCTGTAAACATTTGCTGATTTAGGTAAATACTTGTCACCAAAATTCTGACCAATGTAATCACGCACCATTGTTAATGCATCTTGACTTAAATTGGTTGAGTCAGTACGCATATAAGTAATGTAACCTGCTTCATACAGACGCTGGGCAAGCATCATGGTTTTTTTAACCCCAAAGCCTAAACGCGTGCTAGCAGCTTGTTGCAAAGTTGAAGTAATAAACGGTGCAGTTGGATTACTTTTCGTTGGTTTTTCTTCAATATTGATAACTTGATATTGATTTTTGTTTAACTCAGCTAAGGCAATATCAATAGCGACTTTATCTTTTGGCTCAAAGGCTTCATCTTTATACTGCACAACTTGCATCGTTAACAGATCACTATTGGCTGTATGCAAATCAGCAAACAGATCCCAGTACTCTTCTGGAATAAAGGCATGAATTTCACGTTCACGCTCAACCACTAATCGAACAGCAACGGATTGTACACGCCCCGCTGATAATCCTCTCGCCACTTTTTTCCAAAGTAAAGGTGATAGCATAAAGCCCACAACCCGATCCATAAATCGACGGGCTTGCTGAGCATTGACGCGATCCATATCTAACATAGCGGGTTCATTGAATGCGTTTTTAATCGCGGTCTTGGTGATTTCGTTAAATACCACACGACGATATTTACTATCTTCACCGCCTATTACATCTTTTAGATGCCACGCAATTGCTTCCCCCTCTCTATCCAAGTCGGTTGCGAGATAGATCATGTCAGCATCTTTAGCAAGTTTTTTTAGTTCAGCAACAACCCGTTCTTTACCAGGTAAAATTTCATAATGTGCTTTCCAGCCATTATAAGGATCGACACTCATTCGGTCGACTAAAACCTGTTTCTCTGAACGTTTAACTTTTTTCTCAGCTTTGTCTTTTGTGGTTTTTTCAGCACGTTGACTACTACCACTTACTGGAAGGTCACGAATATGTCCCACACTTGATTTAACCACGAAATCTTTGCCAAGATATTTATTAATCGTTTTTGCTTTGGCTGGTGATTCCACAATAACAAGGGATTTTCCCATAATTAAGCCTATTTATCCTGTAGTTGAGTTAGTTATTATCAAGCTTCGCATCAAGAAGTGACTGTAAATCATCCTTAATAGTCGATACTTTTGTTGCATATTGCTCTTTTTGCTCAGCGTCTTCAATAAGTTGTGTAATGGTTTGCGACAAAGTACAGCCTCGACGTTTTGCTAAATTAGCAAGCCGTTGCCAAACTAAAAATTCCAAATCTATGGATTTTTTTCTTGTATTTTGTTGTTCAGCATTGAAGTGACGTTTTCGTCTAGCCCGAATAGTTTGCTTCATTCGATTATCTAAATCGGGATTCAAATGCTCGTTGATCCAATTAACAACTCCTTTTGGATTATGTTCTAATAGTAATAATTCATTTACGGCATGTTGTGCAGCACTTTTTTCGATGTGACGAGTAATTAACTCACCCTCTAAATGCCTTTTTACAAGATAGTGCCATTTCCAACCACATTCAAGGTTTTCTAACTGTTGATATTTCATTGGCTCACCTTGTGACGCTGTAACTAAATGGGTAGTTTTAGCATAATCTTCTCACACAATAAAGAAAATTATTGCATTTGACAAATTTTTTATAAATCTGCTATCGTTCAGCTTTCATTTCGATCTTTATTTTGAGGAATCACTTATAATGGCTAAAGCTGATGTTATTTATGTTAATGGCTATATTTACACTGCTGACAAACAAGACACTGTTTGTGAAGCTATCGCCATTAAAAATGGCTATATTATTGCAACCGGTAGTACACAAGAAATAAATAACCAGAACTATGTTGATAACCAAACAACCATTTATGATCTAAAAGGCAAAACCATGATGCCTGGGATTATCGATTCACATTTACATACTTTTTGGGGAGGAATGCAACTATCCTCATGTAATTTAAATTATCAAAGTTTAACCATTGATGATACTTTAGCAATTATTCAACAATACTTAGATAAAGATTCTACAAATCACAACAACCATTGGCTGCAAGTTCGCGGGTGGTTAAGACAAGAAGTTCTTCCAGTAGGTACAGATATTACTCGTTTTGATCTTGATCGTCTTAACACTTCTCGCCCAGTAATTCTTTTTTCAAATGATTGCCATACCTTAGTTGCCAATAGCATTGCATTAGAAAAATTTGGCTTAGATAGGAATACACCAGAACCTACCGATGGCAAAATCGGCCGTACAGTTGATGGCGAATTAAATGGCATCTTAGAAGATGCCCCTGCCATGCGTGCCTTTGATAGTATATCTAAATTAACGGATGAGCAAGCTGTTAATGTTGCTAAATTATCACAAACCGAATTAAACAAACAAGGCGTTACTGCGGTTATGGATGCCCGTATCACTGAAACGCAAGCCGATGCTTTTTTACAATTACAAAAACAAGACCAATTAACTATTCGCTTATTTGGTGCTCGAGAACTTCCACCTGATGATGTTTCATCAATTGAAGATATCCCTAACGTAATCAATAAAGTGAAGCAATTTGCTGCCCGTTATGATGATAAAAATTGGCAACCAAAACCAGGTATCAAAGTATCACATGTTAAGTTATTCGTTGATGGGGTGATGCAACAGCCTTTGATGACCGCTCGTTTACTTAAACCTTATAATTTAACCGATGAAAAAGATCGTTACGGCGATCTCTATTATTCCATCGAAATGTTAGATGCTTTGATTTTAGAATCGTCCAAAGCGGGGTTCCACCCTCATATGCATACTGTTGGGGAAGGCGCAATTGAAGTCGTGCTTAATGCAATTGAGAAGATGCGAAAAGTATTACCCGATGCCGATATTCGTCCAAGTACAGCGCACAATGAGTTAAGCGCTGCACATCAATTTGCTAGATACAAAGAGTTAAATGCTGGTGTGGTCTTTTCATTCCAATGGGCAGGATGCAGCTCAGCCATGGTTGAACAATATCAAACTCTTTTTGGTGAAGATCGCTATCATGGTTTAGAAGCTCATGGACAGTATATCGATGCAGGCGTTCATTGTGCTTTTGGTAGTGATTGGCCGATTGATCCATTAAATGAATGGTATGATTTTCAAATTGCTATGACCAGACAAATCGATGCCGATCATCCACGATTAAATAGCGACCGTAATTTAACCGCTAAAGAGGTATTACGTTGTGCCACCATTGGTGCGGCTTATATATTGAAACAAGATGAATATATTGGTTCGATTGAAAAAGGTAAATTTGCAGATCTTATCATTTTAGATCGCAATCCGTTTACCATTGCCGCAACGGATATGCAAAATGTAAAAGTTTTGACAACGATTGTCGGTGGTAAAGTAGTCTATCAACAAGATAAATCATTATAAATGGATTGATAAACTGTTACACCGCCATAATTGACGGTGTAACTTATTTTATGATTCACTCTCAATGACTTGCTCCGTTTCTACTGGAGCTTTCTTAGTGAAGTGCAAGATCGCAGCGATAATCAATGCGCCAATAAACATATCAATAACATACCACATTGCGCCTTTTGTTACCCCACCTAAAGCAACAAGTCCTCCAAAAGCAACTAATGAGTCTATACCACTGATCATCCCCAACATCCCTGCAATAGCAGTACCCACAACTATAGCAATGATTACCCGTTTTGGATCTTTGGCTGCAAATGGAATGGCACCTTCAGTAATACCGGCTAATGATAAGAAAAATGCCGTAATACCAAACTCTTTTTCTTCTTTACTGTATTTGGATCGTGAAACAATTAATGAAGAAATAGCCAGTCCTAAAGGTGGGATCGCACAGCACATACGGAAAACCCCATTAGGCCCATAAACACCCTCAGCCATTGCGGCTAAAGTAAACGCTGTTGCAGCTTTACTGCATGGCCCCCCCATATCTAAAGCAGCCAATATCCCAATACCAATCCCTAAAAATGCCGCATTGACTTGTGACATCCCTTTTAAGGTTGCAACCATGGCTTTTACAAACCAATCCAGTGGGTAAGATAAGCCATAAATATAGATTGGCGCCATTACCAATAGTGTTACCGTTGGAATAATCATAACAGGCATTACTGACGCAATAACGGGATGCACTTTGATTGTTTTAAACCATTTAACAAAATAACCAATTAAAATCCCAAAAATCATGGCTCCGATAAATCCAGTACTAACATTATTGACACCAATTGGATTATTAACGACATACCCCATAATGAATGCTGGAGCAAGAGCCGCGTTACCACCAATTGAATAGGCCATATATGCAGCTAAAACCGGTACCATCATTGCAAATCCATAGAATGCAACTTGTTGAAGGTCAGCAAAGAATTGATTGCTTGGTAAAATGGTATTGTTAGTAACATCACCCGTCATTAACACAATTGAAAAGAGAATCCCTGATGCAATAATGACTGGTAAAAATTTGCTAATTCCCGTATTTAAAGCTCTAAAAATTTCTGTACCAATATTATCTTTGACAATTTTTGTCGACATTTGCTCTGCATTATTGAAAATGTTGGCAGTATTTTTAACGGCTTCACCCGTACTGACTTTGATAATATTTTTAAAAGGCTCAAGTCGCTCGGCATTTTCGATTGATATATCCGTTGCCAATATAATGACATCAGCACTTTTAAGATCATGTTCAGTTAAAACATTTTCAACACCTGCTGCACCTTGTGTTTCAACCTTGCAATCCCAACCGCGTTTTTTAGCTTCATTTGTTATTTTTTGTCTTGCAATATAGGTATGCGCCATACCTGCGGTACAGGCGCAAATGGCTACAATTTTCTTATTATTCATAAATACCTCTCACCCTATGAGCAATGGTTTGAATATCACTATTTAACAATTCAGCAATAAAATCATCATCAGCAAGGCTAGCTGCTAATTTAGCGATAATGGCTAAATGTTCTTTATTGGCATGTTCTTGAGCTCCAATCATTACAATTAATTTAACTTTATTATTATTGTTCCAAACAATACCATCACTATATTTGCCAACTGCAATAAATGGGGTACTTACGCCACCACTTTTAGCATGAGGTAATGCAATATCGGGTAACACATCCGTTTCCATTTCTTGTTCATGTGCCATAACATCCTCAACAAATTTTTCAACATCAGTTAAATAATTTTGACTTTTTTGAGCCATTAATTGAATGATTGATGATTTTTGTTTTATTACATCATTAGTTAATTCAACAGGTACAACGGGAATTGAGGTCATAAATATATCCTTCTATTGATAAGTATTTACAGATTAAATTATCTGCAATTTATAATAAATATAACGTGTTTTCCTTATACTGACATCTCCTGAAACAAAGAAATAATTAGATATAGATCACAAAATCTGTATCTCTTAAATTGACTTTATCAAAGTGTGATTTTTGTTGATATGACGAAAAATAATTCCCTATAAAATAGCAAGCTCAAAAATTACACACTTGTATGTTAATAAGCTAAAAATTAGCTTGCATAATTATAATAATGTGGGAGAATTCCCTGCCGCTTTCAGCGGGTAAAAAAGGCAAAACTATACTTAGTAGTTTTTTATTGTTTTTTGGGACAGAGGAGCAAAATTAGTCATGTCCGCAATAAAAATGAAACGAGTTTTAACCACACCTGCATTAATTGCATTTGGTTTAGCTTATATGGTTCCTTTAGGGATCTTTACCACTTATGGGGAAGTTACCGTTGCCAGTAATGGACACTTACCTATAGCCTATGTTATCACTCTAGCAATGATCTTTTTTACAGCATTAAGTTATTGTCGTATGGCAAATAAACTACCTATTGCTGGTTCTGCCTATTCGTATGTACAACATACATTTGGTGGAAGAATTGGTTTTTTAGTGGGATGGGCGCAAATTCTTGATTATCTATTTTTACCAATATTAAATTATTTGGTTTTGGGCATCTATCTTAATGAAGCTTTCCCAAGCATACCTGCTTATGTATTTGTGCTTGGTTCATTATGTAGTGTCAGCTTGTTAAATTACTTAGGGATTAAATTAATTAATTCAGTGAACTTTACTTTGATTATTATTCAAATGTTTTTTATTGGATTATTTATTTTCTTAACTTTAACCAATGTAAGTTTAACACCAGAAGCAATGATAAAACCTTTGGCTGTTAATGCAGGTGATTTTAGCGGATTAATGTCTGGCGCAGCAATATTATGTCTTGCCTTTTTGGGTTTTGATGCTATCGCGACACTGGCAGAAGAATCAAATGATGCACAAAAATCATTACCAAGAGCCATTATATGGACGGTTCTTATTGCGGGAAGTATATTTTTAGTTGTTTCGTATAGTGCTCATTTAGCCTATCCTAACTGGACAGATTTTGCTTCTAATAAAGATATCGCTAGCTTGGATGTAATGCGTAAAGTAGATTCTATAAGTAATTTAAAAGAGATACTTGGTAAGTATGGAAATGATTTTATGTATAACTTTTTCCAATCTGCTTACCTAACCGGTGTTTTTGCATCAGCAATGACAGCACAAACCAGTGTATCAAGAATATTTTATGCGATGGGTCGCGAGGGTGTATTGCCTAAACAGATTTTCTTTAAAATCCACCCTCGTTTTAGAACACCTTATTTATCAATATTATTTGTGGCTTGTTTTTCATTGTTATCATTGGTATTAGATCTTAGTTTGGTTGTTTCAATGATTAGCTTTGGTGCTTTAGTTGCTTTCACATTTGTTAATTTATGTGTCATTAAAAGTTATCTATGGGATATCAAAACGAAAACAGCAAAAGTGTTATTTAAATATGGTGTATTACCAGCAATTGGTGTTTTACTTTCGTTATGGCTATGGACCAGCCTTGATGAGACTGCGATGATTGTTGGCTTAGTTTGGTTAGCGATTGGATTTTGTTATTTAGTCTATTTGACCAAAGGTTTTACTAAGTTATTGCCATCGATTGATCATCATGAATTGAATTCAATCATTAAAGATTAAAGTAATCTTTTAAAATAGGTCTACTTGAAAGTATTTAGTTACTGCCCTTTTAAAACAATTCCGTCGACTTACGTCGACGGAATAATAATTTTTTGATGTTAATTGAATTAATTTATCAATTAATTACTCACCAAAACCTGTAGCAAATAATTCACGGATTTCATCCATTGCAGCTTGTTCGTCTTCACCATCACAAATGATTTCAACAGTAGAGCCACCTTTAACGCCAGCGCCTAATAAACCCATCATACTTTTCATTTTAATCGCTTTGTCATTGTAAACGAGTTCGATTGTTGATTTATAACGACCTGCTAGTTTTACAAGTGTTGTTACTGGGCGGGCGTGTAATCCAGTTGAATTTTTTACTACCATTTGTTCTTTTAACATATTATTGTCCTTCTATATATCTTAAGTTAATACATTTCAGTATTTATATCATAAATTGAATTTTTTTGCTCTTTTTTATATGCAAATTTTTTTGCAATTTATATTATCTTTCTGCTTTTCTTAATCGGATTTATAATCATACCCAATAATATCGCACAACATGAAAAAATATAGGTGCCGCAAAACAGATAGAATCTAAACGATCCAGCACACCACCATGACCGCTAATAAGCTTCCCCCAATCCTTTACACCTCTATCGCGTTTAATTGCCGACATAACCAATCCACCTAAAAATCCAAGCAAGGTAATCATGAGTGAAATTAAACCAGCTTGAATAAAGCTAAAAGGCGTTACCCACCATAAACATGCACCTATCAAACTAGCCGAAAAAATACCGCCAATAAAGCCCTCAACAGTCTTGGATGGTGATAAATTAGGGCTAATCGAATGTTTACCAAATAGCTTACCAAATACATACTGTAAGACATCTGATAGTTCAACAACAAATACAAGAAAAGCAATCAACAATAAATTGCGGTCTTGATAGTGATCGATGGGTAAAATAATCAATGCAGGTATGAAAGATATGCTGTAGACGGTAATCATCAATCCCCATTGCACTTCAGCTATTCTTGCTAAGAAATTATGAGCCGATCCAGTAATTGCCGCCAAAATAGCTAAAAATAGAAACCCATAAATAGGAATAAAGATACAAAATAACTCATACCACGACACGGCAACTAAGATATATTGCAATGGTAACACAATGAAATAAGCAAAAAGTAAAGGCCAATAATCATAACGGGTTATGGGCGTTAATGTTAGAAACTCACGCAGAGCTATACCTGATGCAATAAAAAAGAGAATAATTACGGTAAATTTTCCCAAAAAAATTGCGATGGCAAAAATAGCAACCATCACCCACCAAGCATTAATGCGTTTGTTTAAATTATCAATAACACTATTTGGGCTTTTCATACGTCGTTTCAACAACCAACCAATCGTAGACGCTACAATCAACAATACACCTATACCAACAAACAATAATAAACCATCGCGTTGATAACTAGACATGTTTTCCTCCATATTGTTTGTTATTATATGTGTGATAATTTTTAATTTAATCAGAAAGTTAATTCGAAATACCCAAAATAACTGTCACTATTGCTAAAATTAGCTGCATACTAATTAGGAAAATCTGTTTTTTGAATAATTTCAATGTCCCTTTTTGACGATCTTCGATTGAGCGCAATGGTTGTTGTTTCGATTTTTTTAAATTCAATTGCAATAAGGCATTATCTAATTCATCTAAAACATCAGGAAACTGATCGTATTTGGTGGCTAGATAATCAAATAGTTTTTTATCAAAGGCTATACGTAGTGCATAATATTGACTGATTAATCCAACCAAAAAGCTGACTAAACTGTAACTTGTCAATAAAACAGAATTTAAGACCCAACTAGCCATTAACCCAAAAAACAAGGCTATCAATGTCAGTAATCGCGAAAAAACCTCTAATTGATGACTTATAATAAGAAAATGATTAAATGTTACTAAAACTGTTTGATTGATATTTTCAGTTATTTTAGCTTTATTCGAATTTACCACTGCGGCTTCCTTTTTGAATCCTATTAAACCAATTGATTAACACGGCTTGTTGCTTGGAGGAAATAACGACCGAACTACGACCCGTTTTCACTTTGGTTATTGCTTCTTCGACATTAGTCGCTCTTTTGGTCAATAATAACCATGCGATTACGGCTGTTGCACTACGCGAATAACCTAATGCACAACAGACCAAGACAGAACCTTGCTTTTGAAATTGATCGATTTTTTCGGCTACTCGTTGACACTGCTCAATGGACAAAGGTGTCATATCAAGTACTGGAATCAAACTGTAATAACCATTAAATTGTCCAATTGGTAATTCTGCACAGAGATCAACAACTGAATTAATAGGTTTAATTTGCAAAGTGTTTTGCGAAGCAATCCGCCCTAAATAGACATTGTCCATAATAAAATCTGCTGGTTTGTTTTTTAAAGTCCATAAACGGGAATTAAGCCACATAATTGCAAAATAAGGTAAATATAAAATTGCTACCGCGAGCGTAAAATGTCCATTAGCTTGTTTTTGAAAACCTGTTGCTCCAAATACCAAGTAATTGGCTGATACTAATCCAAAAGCCCCCGCGACCCACAATAGCCAAAGTCCAACCCCACCAATATATATAGCTAAACTTAATGATAATAAAAATAGTAGGAAGTAAATGCCGCTCCAAGTATATTGCTTAGGGTATGATTTACTTTTTAAAGGAGCTATTCCATTTTCTGGCCATAACCAAATACAAAAACAACCTGCCCATAATCCTGTTGGAACATCAAAAAAATGATGTTGCCACGTTGTTAAAACAGATAAGGCAATTAATAAACACCAACCATGTAGAAGCAATTGAGTAAATTTTGATTTTAAATAACTCTTATAAAACTGCCACAAGATCACCAGTAAAGTAATGTGTAAGGAAGGAGCCTGATTGAAGGGTTTGTCAAAACCCATTAAAACATCAAACCATAAACCTAAAAAACCATCAAGATGGGGGCGTTCGAAACTAAATTTTAGAGGGAAAATCAAAAAACAAGTAATACAAATAATTTGCGCCGAAAAAAGCCTTAAACATAAAATTTTAAGTGATTGCTTCGAACTGGCCAATAAAATGGCTAAACCATACATGAAATCAATGGACCAATAAGGCACAATTGTCCAAGCCCATAATGGAGTTGAGGATTCCCAACTGAATACCAAACTCCCCACATCGGAACGGTTTGCAGTAAACCAGTTAGTTAAGTTATAACTGGTAAAAAAGAATATTGATAATCCAGCTAATAAAGCAAATTTATAATAGATTAACGCTCCAAATTTTAGTTTTTGCATATGGACCAACGACTATTTAATTCTTTGCGCCAGTGATACTGTAAAAATACCCCATTGATCGATACACATATCTATTTTTTTGAATCCAGCAGCAGCAACCAATTGATCCATTTCCAATTGAGTGCGTCTGCGCATAACCCACGGTTGCCCATCACGATGCGAGGTCAAAGCACGGGCTATAAACTCTAATTGAGGATGCCAAGGTTGATTGGTATAGATTAAATATCCCCCTTCAGGTATAACATCCGCTAAACCAGATAGAGATTCACGTAATAAAGCATTATCATCGAATAATTCATATAACCCTGAAACTACTGCTAATGTTGGTTGAGGTGTTAATTCAGCTAATTGTTGCCGATTAAATGCATCTCCTTTTTCAAAACGAACAAAGTTTGTTAAACCAAGTTCATCAATTAATTTTTGCCCATCACGAATATTAATATCACTATAATCTCGCAATAGTACCGAATCAGGTTTATGAGCTATTTGATTAACGGTTTCAAGAATATAACGACCATGTCCCGCCGCAATATCAACGATGTTAACAGCTTTATTTTGTTGTTGTAGTTGGTTAACCGCTTGTTTTAAGATCGCTTCAAGATGGATTTTGCGTTGACGAATGCCCCGCCAACCAATGGATTGTAAATAAATATAATCCAAAAACTGCCCGAGCTTAGAATTTCCTGTCGGTTCATTACGATAGATATAATCTAAGGTACTCCCTGAATCAAAACCAGTATCGAAACCGAGTTTAATACCATTTGAAACTCTACTTGCATATTTTAAAATGGCTTTAACAAACCGCCAATATAAAGGTTTAATCAAGCCTGTTGGCGGCATTACTAAAGTGTCTTTCTCTTGCCTTGTATAACCAACAAGATCAGCATTAACGAGTGATGGCACACTAGGAGTGTTTTCAAAACAGCCAATAATAAATCGTCTTGCCCTGTCGATAGCGATTTGGCGATCTTTTTCACCAAAAGTATCATGATAAAATTTTGGTAAAATATGAAATTCTTTTTGCTGGGTACCCAAATTTTCATAGAATCTTTTTTGTGGTTTACGTTTTACCACATAATCTGATCCCGAAACAAGTAATTGGGTCGGAACGGTAATGGCATTAGCATCTTTAACAATTCGGTCAGATACGGTATAAAGATCTAAAAGTAATCTAACTGATATTGGTCTAGTAATTAACGGATCTTGGGTAAATGAATTCGCTCGCTCAGCATCATGAGTTAATAAATTAGATTTAACGTAACTATTAACAAAAAAATTACCTTTTAAGTTGTATAGTAATTTCAATCCAGGTACAGCGAATGGTACATAAAGCTTGACATTAAATGCAGGAGACCCCAACACCAACGCACGAATATTAGGCACATAGTCGTGTACCCATGCAGAAGCAATCACTGCCCCAACACTTTGGGCAATAACGGCAATATCTTGATGTTTTAAATGGTATTCTTGCAAAATATGTTCAATAAAGCAGTTAGCATCTTTAATTAACGTTGCAAAATTAGGCGCATCACCTCGCTCACCTTCTGATTGACCATTACCTCTCGCATCCCAAGCAAAGATCTGATAATCGGGTAGATTCAATTCATCAGCAAGATGAGCAACACGACCTGAATGTTCATGACCGCGATGAAAAAGCACAATCGCTTTTGAAGAAAGTCCATCACTGCTATCAACTGCTGGCCAATAACGATAAAATAATTGACAGCCATCGTGACTTATAAAAGTTTTTTGTTGTTGATCACGCATATTATTTCCTTTTTTCATTTTTGTGTTTCTTGCAGACCTTTTCGAATCCGATTAATCACAGTGTATATTAGTAAAAAATTAACGATCCATAACAATGGATCAATCCAATCTAACGGTAATTGATAAATTCCAATGCCTAAACTAATTATCCCAAAGACAAAAGCACGATCACTTTTGCCCATAGGGCCATCATAGCGCCTTGACGCGCCAATCATCACACCTAAAACACCCGTATATTCCGTTAAAAAAGAGAGCAAAATAACCAATATAACTAAATAGTTACTAACATTATCGAGTTGTGTAAAAACCAATAATAACGCACTATCGGAAATAACATCTCCAATTTCATTTAAATAAGCTCCTAAATGCGTTTTTTGATTAAATTCACGTGCCAACATACCATCAATGGCATTAAGAGCCATACGAATCAACATCCAAATGGGAATGACGCAAAAAATCCATTGATAAGATGAAAGCAAACCGACAATAAAAGATACAAAAATTGATCCCAAGCAAGCTGAAACTGTCACTTGATTAGCCGTTATATTGGCATTGTAGAGCCTATTCACATACGGGCGCAGTAGTGATTGGAATTTGGGTTTTAATTGGTAAATTGATATCACAATCGATCCTAAAAAATTAACCTACAGTTTAGTTAATTTAATAAAGTAAAATAAACTAACCCTATAGTTTTTATTACACAATTCGTTGTAGCTGTGAATACTTTAATGAACTTACCATAAAGTGCAAACGGTTAAGCACATTTACTTCACCTGCGCCATCGTCAAAATCTAAATACAATAAATTGAGTTTAGGATTAAGATCACGCATACGCTTTTCAACACCTTTTGATACCACATGATTAGCAATACAACCAAATGGTTGCAAGCTAATAACATTGTTAATTCCATATTCAGCAAAAGTCATGATGCCAGCTGGTATCAACCATCCCTCACCAAATTGATTGGATAAATTAAGGATCTGCTTAGCTTTCTTAGAAATATCGCGAATATTATGGAACGGTTGATAATATTTGAAAGTCGATAAAATTTTATTAGTTTTATCGATATAACGTTGTGCTATTTTTTCAAAAAAATACATTAAATAAGAATGATAGGTTTTTGATACTAAATGATTATCCACATTACTATCATGGTTGACAAAACATTGTGCAAAAAATTCAATCATAGGTGGAATAACTGGCTCGATACCCTGATCTATTAACCATTCAACACTATGTTGATTACCAAAGTTGTTATACTTGACGTAGATTTCTCCAACAATACCGATTTGAGGACAATCTTTATTATTTATAACTTCAATTTGATTAAAATGTTTAACTGCATCGGCTAATAGCGCAAATATTGAGCGCGCCCCTTTCTTTTGATTAATCAGTTGTTGTAATTTTCGAGTATAGAGTTCTTTAAGTTGATTCGCTTGTTGTTTTACTTTTGCCCTTGGCGCTATGGCATAGTACATTTTGGATAGTGAATCAGCAAACAATATAGAAAAAAAGCTAATAGGTAATGTTTTGAGCCAATTAATTTTAAATCCAGGTTGTTCATCTTGACTCATATTACCCGTACTAAGTGAAATAATTGGAATATCATCAAAACCATTACTGATCATCGCTTTTTTAATTAATGATAAATAGCTACTTGCCCTGCACTGCCCACCTGTTTGCGTAATGCCTACTGCGACCTCTTCACGATTGTATTTTCCAGAACGTAATGCCTTAACAATATCACCCACAATAATGGTCGCAGGATAACAAATTTCGTTATTACAATATTTTAGTCCCCACTCAACTGAACTTTTATCTGGTTTAGGCAAAGTTTCGAGTTTATAACCCGATAAAGCAAAAATAGGCGGTAATAAAGGTGAATAAAAATCAGAAATGAACGGCGCTAAAATTGTTCGACGTTTCTTATCTTGTTTACTAAAAATAGCCGTTTTTTTACGCTCCACTTTTATTAATGGTTGCTGTTGATTCATGCGCATCGATTCAATAATAGAGCGTAATCGTAATCTGACCGATCCTGTCGCAGTGATTTCATCAACACGAATTACCGTGCAAGTTTTGCCTTTAGATTCTAATATTGCTTTACATTCGTCAGTAACAATTGCATCAGGACCACACCCGAATGAGTTAAGTTGAACAAATTGCACATTATTAGGTTGCTCAGCAACAAAAGAAGCTGCAGCATATAAACGATTTGGATAACTCCACTGTGAACAAATTTGCAATTCTGGAGATAATTGATTAATGGCACCTAATACCGAATCTTCAGTAATTACATCACAACCTAGTGCGTTTAAAATTTCAGGAGTTTTATGGTTAATTAAACTGTCACTATGATAAGGTCGTCCCCCTAAAATAAACACATAACGACCTGTTTGCTTAGCATTGTTCACTATTTCAATCGCTTTATTATAGAGCGATTTTTTATATTCTGACTGAGCGATCAACGCATGGGAAAAGGCATTTTCCGCCACTTTTTTCGTGATTCCTAGGGATGTTAAATAATTAATACAACCTTTTTTCAGTAATTGGATATCAGTAAAGTTGATAACCGGATAATCAAGGGGCACATTATATTTATTTTCGGGATTAATCGCACTGTGCACAACTTCAGCATAACTACTTACAATAGGGCAATTGTAATTATTAACCGAATTATCAAATTGAGCAGACTCAAACATAACCATTGGCATAAAGATACGATCTACTTTCTGCTCAATAAGTTCCATAATATGCCCATGCACTAATTTGGCAGGGAAGCAGATACTATCAGACATTACCGTACCCGCACCCTTTTCGTAAATAGCCTGAGTGGAATAAGGCGAAAGTATGACATTAATGCCACTTTGCGTTAATAATGTGTGCCAAAAAGGAAAATTCTCATACTGACCTAATACTCGTGGAATACCAATATTGATTTCAGCATTCGGATTAGGGGTGTTAGCACGTTCAAATAACAGTTCGTTTTTGTAATCGAGCATATTAAATGAACTGTTGTCTTTGTATTGATTATTACTTAAGAATCTTTCACATTTATTTCCTGAATAATAACGTTGCCCATTTGCAAAACGATAAATCATAATATCGCATTTATTTTCACACCCTTTACAACGTGAAGGTTTGGCTTTGTTATCTTCAGCTTTATGAAGCTGGTCTAACCCTATGAACTGGGATAAAACGGGCTTTTGTTGGTAATGATTTTTTGCAACTAATGCACTTCCATAGGCGCCCATTAATTCAGGAATATTAGAACTGGTAATTTGTGCTCCTGTTAATTGTTCTAATGCTCTAAATACCGCTGGGTTTTTAAAAGTCCCACCTTGTACCACGATATTATTACCTAACTTACGCATATCATGGAGTTTAAGCACTTTATGAATGGCATTTTTAATGACCGAAAAGGCCAGTCCGGCTGAAATGTCCCCCATGGTCGCATTTTCACGCAAAGCTTGTTTTACTTTAGAGTTCATAAAAACGGTGCAACGTGTCCCTAAATCACAGGGATTGGACGAATTGCAAGCCGCGTCAGCAAAATCGATCGTATTGGAATTAAGTGATTTAGCAAAAGTTTCAATAAAAGATCCACAACCTGATGAACATGCTTCATTAAGCTCAATATGATTGACAACTCCATTAGCGATAAAGATCGCTTTCATATCCTGTCCGCCAATATCCATAACAAAACTTACGTTTGGATCAATATGTTTAGCGGCAGCGAAATGCGCCATGGTTTCAACCAATCCATCATCAAATGCAAAAGCAGCTTTTAAAAGTTCTTCGCCATATCCTGTTACGCCAGTGCGAGCAATGACAATTTGTTTACCTGATGCAACAATTTCATCTTTTAATAGGGTTAACCCTTTAATTAAAGCACTAATAGAGTGACCATTATTAGGAGCATAATGAGTAAAAAGAAGCTCGTTATCTTCACTGATGAGTGTAATTTTAGTCGTTGTTGAACCACTATCAATGCCTAAAAAAGCGTATTCTTTTTGGTAATCGGCTAAATTTAAACGTGGAATTTGAATATATTTACGCTGTTTTTTCCAATCATTAAAAGATAATGATTCATTAAATAATGGTTTTAATCGAAAAGATTGATTAGCTATGATTTTAGTTGAGGAATTTAATCGATTAATAAAATCATCAAGTGAAAGCTCGGTTCGCTCAATAAGATGAATTGCAGCTCCCCATGCGGATAATAATGTCGGATGGTCAGTTTTAACGATTTGATCTTCTGCTAATTTTAATGTCTCTAAAGTCGCCTTGCCTAAGGTTGGAATAAAGGAAAACGGCCCACCAATTAACATAACTTTCGGCACAATATCATAGCCGCGCGCTAAAGTATTAACGAGCTGAATACAAACAGCATGTAAAACAGAATAGGCAATATTTTCTTTGGAAACATTGCGGCTGATTAGATTTTGAACATCGGTTTTGGCAAATACGCCACAGCGGGAAGCAATAGGAAAAATTTGGGTATGATTTTGAGCAAGTTGATCAAATTGTTGAATTGGAATATTAAGCAAAGTTGCCATCTGATCAATAAATGCCCCTGTACCCCCTGCACAACTGCCATTCATGCGAATATCAGGTGAACGATCAGGAAAGAAGAAAATCATTTTGCTATCTTCACCGCCAATATCGATTAAAGTTCGCACTTCCGGATATTTGCGCTGCACCACTTCAGAAGCGGCTACAACCTCTTGTATAAAAGCAATATCGGCTTTCTCTGAAATACCCATTCCAGCAGAACCCGTTACTTTTACCGATAAATGAATATCATTACCCAGCTTTTGTTTGATTTCATTCAGTAATTCAAGCACTGTTGTTACAATATGGGTATTATGACGTACATAATTGGTGTAAACAAAATTATCATGCTCATCAAGCACAACACATTTTGCAGTTGTAGAACCAACATCCAATCCTAATCTATACTTTTTTGTCATAATAAACTCACATATTGTAAAATCAAACAGCCGCGCTTCACTATAAATTTTATTTATAGTAACAATATTATAGCTAAATACTTTAACTATTTACTATG
Source organism: Gilliamella sp. B14448G11 (assembly GCF_016101765.1). Taxonomy (NCBI): domain Bacteria; kingdom Pseudomonadati; phylum Pseudomonadota; class Gammaproteobacteria; order Orbales; family Orbaceae; genus Gilliamella; species Gilliamella sp. B14448G11. The sequence continues at coordinate 40,282 of NZ_JACFPX010000006.1, forward strand.
CTTGTTTAGTATTTTTATTCTGTAAAAATGTCAGTTTTGTCAAAAAGTTTCAGGTTAAGGCTACGTTTCAGTATAGTTATATCAGTTATTGAAAAATTAAGCTTGTTTTTCTAATCCTTGTTTAGCAATAGCTATCACATTTTTTAAATCGACACCTTGGGCTTTAGCTGCAAAAATACAACCACAATAGCACTGCCTGTATACATCATACTCTTTGCAAAGTTCTATTGAACGCTTATAACCATTATTTTTTTTAAAATCAGAAGGTAGATAATTAACTGAAAAAATTTCTTGAATTTCAAAACCAAGTTGATTAATTTTTTGACTGTTCTTTTTAGGACTGAGTGTTAACGCACTGGCAAAATAATCAAATCCCAATTCTTGAGCTTTGATTGCAGCTAAATCCAAACGCATTTTATAACAGAGATGGCAACGTTCACCGCCTTCCGGAGCATCACGCAGATGTTCAACTTGTTTAATAAATTCAGCGGGTTGATAAGGTGCTTCTAAAAACTGAACATTGTTGCCCGTCTTTTCATTAAAATCAGCAATAAATTTTTGCTGTACGACACTCCGGTATTCATACTCAACACGAGGATGAATATTTGAATTAGCAAAATAGATAGTAATATCTGCATACTGTGCCAAATACTCCAAAACATATGTGCTACAAGGGGCACAGCAGCTATGAATTAATAATTTAGGGCGAATAGTTCCAGATTGCCAATCGGCAATGACTTCTTTAAGTACCGAGTCATAATTGATTTTATTATGTGGGTTTAATTTTTCGAGAATATCTTTAGCATTAATTAACATAAGGACTCATTTATTATTTTGGTGATCAAAGTCTTTAAAGCTCGCTATAATATAGTTATATAAATCACCATTCAAGAAAAGTATGTGAATTTTTATACTGAAACATATGCTTCTCCTCAAACTTTTTGACAAATTTTTTTATATGGTTTAATTAATACTAAAATTTAACCACGATAAGATAATACTGACTATTGTTTCAGGGCTGAATCAATTTATTTTATCAATAGCCTTTTTATTGTCCATTTTTTAATGATACATCAAATTTCGCGATGACTTTAGATGATCAATTTTTTAGTTAACAGTATTATATTAATAAAGTTTATTTTTGAAACATAAGTTCATTTTTATGAAATAAAAGAGTTATAATATCTGCAAAATTTTATGGACAAATTTAGGCTTTAAATTGAATGTTCAATTAGTTGATCGCTTAAAAAAATCACAATTATACCAAAAAAGACATTCAAACAATGTTTTGCTTTGGCGTGAGATTTTCCCCTTAGCCATGCCAATTTTTATTGAAAACCTATCGGTCATATTGATGGGAATTTTCAGTACTTTTCTTGTAAGTTGGATTGGTAATGCTGAAATGGCTGCCGTCGGTATGGCGGAAAGCTTTAATATGATTATTATGTCCTTTTTTATGGCTGTCGCACTAGGAACGTCCGTTGTAGTTGCTTTCAGTTTAGGGCGTCACAATCGAAAAAAAGCAGTTTCAGCGGCACGACAATCCATCACTTTACTGATAATAATCTCACTTTTACTTTTTGTTTTTGTAGAATTTTCAGGCTATTGGATTGTTGAAATCATCGCTGGAAAAGCTGAACCAAAAGTCAAAGAACTTACTTTAACCTTTCTTAAATTAACTGTATTAGGTTATCCTGCATTAGCTTTTATCTTAGTGGGTTGTGGTGCATTAAGAGGTGCAGGTAATACTAAACTACCAATGTATTTAAACATCATTATGAATATATTGAATTTATCAATAAGTTACGTATTGATTTATGGTGTATTTAATTGGGAGGGTTTAGGTTTTATTGGTGCAGGCATTGGTTTAACGGCATCACGTTACTGCGGTATGATATTTATATTAATCGTATTAACGATCAAACCGAGTCGAGCACTATTTATACCATTTAGAAGCTATTTTCACTCGTTCAATGCGAAAATTCTTATTGATATTCTGAGCATTGGTATCCCAGCAAGTGTTGAATCCGTGATGTTTAATATTGGCAAATTATTGACTCAAACTTTTGTAGCCGGTATGGGAACCTCAACCATAGCAGCTAATTTCATTGCCTTTTCGATTGCTGGATTACTGAATTTACCAGGAGGAACACTGGGATCGACATCGACCATTATAGTCGGTAAACGACTTGGAATGGGACAAACCTATCAACCGACCAGACAACTGAAATTTATCTTCCATTTGACCAATATATTATTGTGTTTTTTGGCGTTTCTATCCGTCCCATTTGCGGGTCTATTAAGCTCAATGTATACCGATAATCAAGAGGTTATTCAAATATCTAAACATTTACTTTGGTTAAATGCTTTATTCACCCCATTTTGGGCATCTTCTTTTGTCTTGCCTTATGGTTTTAAAGGTGCAAAAGATGCCAGCTACACCATGTGGGTAGCCATTGGCAGTATGTGGATGTGCCGAATTGTAGTGGGCTATATTTTTGGTGTATACCTCGGCTTTGGTGTTTTTGGTGTTTGGTTTGGTATGTTTTTAGATTGGATTATTAGAAGTTTATTCTTCTATCAACGATTAATCAGTGGCAAATGGCTATGGCGTCATAAGCAAAGAATTTAGTTGAATAATCTAAACAAAGTAAAAGCAATCATTGTATAAATGATAAATTAAATGCAATTTAGCTCAATGCATAACATATTGGTAAAAAATAATTTATTGAATAATTCAAATATTTCAGAAATGACGATATTTATTTTGTCGGCATATCCTATTTATTATAGTCAATAGTGATAAATTTACTGTAATGATTAGATATTATTTATTTAATCATTACATAAATACTCGATTAGCTAAGAATAATTAGTATCAAATGATAGTAATCTAATTAGCTAATAGATCTACTTTGCCCACTTCTCTTGTTCCACAAATCTATTATTTTCTATTTATTACTATTTTTGATGATAATTTTTCTTACTTGTTACTTCGGTGGTTAATTTTTATAAATGAAATGACAAAATGATGGAAAAAATCCCAAAAGATTTACTAGTTAGACAAAAAAGTATTGAAAATCATAATTAGGATAGAAACTTTCGTAAATAATGCGGTTTAAAATTGGGGAAGATTTAATTATCTATGGTGAACGTTATGCGGCACTGACCATTAACTTTAACCATGACAAATATATTTTGTGCTATCGTTACGGGTGGATGAAAGATTCAGGTATCGTTGATGAATATCTGGAAGAAATTACTCAACTCAGTTCATCTGTTTGCCAATTTAAGGTTGATGTTGGACTCAATGGGATTTGCCAATTTTATTATGCCAAACAAGATAATCAATGGATAAAAATAACGCGTAATTTTGCCGCAGGTAAAGGGAAATGGGTGGGTGCCAAAGTTGGTATTTTTGCCTCAACTCAAGCAAAACAACCAACCAACGGCAAGTGTGAATTCGAATATTTCGATATAATAGATAACTAATTGGCTAGAAAAAAATTGCTCAATAACATATTGATGAATTGAGCAATTTCTTGATATTGATTAAGTTTAAATGAATAATCACAACTATTCTTAATTTTAACTTATATCTGTTTCGGTAAAATAAACAATTATCAACAAACTTATAAATTTACTGTTACATCATTTTTTAAATCTTTTCAAGCAATTGAGCTTTTTTCGCATTAAACTCCTCTTGCGTTAAAATCCTAGCATCCGCTAGCTCTTTCAATTGTTTTAATTGCTTGATGATTTCTTCATTACTATTTGCTGTATTATTCGCTGTCGAAGCCGTATTAGTATTGTTTAGATCAAACGATTTAGCTAACTCCACACCCGCACCGATTTGTAAACCAGCTCCAGCAAGTCCACCTTCATTTTGTGCAGCATCACGTAGAGCTTTAAGTTTTTCATGTTCAACATAATTCAAGCCAACTTCTTTAGCCGCTAGTGCGTCAGTTCTTGAATCGGCAATTCTATTGATTCGATCCAATGTTTCTTGATTAAACGATGTTGCTTCAACTTGAAAATCATCCAAAACAAGACCTAATTTAGTAAAAGGAACTTGGAGATTATCTTTAATTTGTTGAGATAACATAATTAACTGAGAATCTATATTCTGATATGAATAACTTTCAGTCGCTAACTGTGATGAGATGGTAGGTATAATACGTGACATCATCAACTTATTAAGATCTTTTGCTGTATAAATTGAGTTGGTTCCAACAATTTCTTTGAAAAACAGCCCAGCATGCTCAATTTTGATCGAATAGGTACCATAAGCACCAAGCTCAATTGGAAATTGATATACACTATCAACATACTTAATTGGTGTTGCCGTTCCCCATTTCTGATCAACTAAGCTAGCTAATCGGAAAAAGTAAACATGCAGTTTATTTTCACTTTCAAAACTCTGTAATATTTTCACCAAGTTCGTAATAAATGGATGGTTTGATGTTGAAAGTTCGTAAATCCCCGATTTGATAATTACATCAATTACTTCGCCTTTGTAAACTAAAATACAACCTTGCCCAGGATTAATAATGAGTTTACTGGCATTTTTTATTTCGCTTGTTGGGGTTGGAAACTCATAGAATAAGACATCCGGCTCTTGGTTTGTCCATTCTATGACTGTTTTTAATTGTCTTTTAAAAAAATTGCCTAAAGCCATTTAGATTACCTTATATTTTATTTTTCTTGAGTTAATGTTATTTCTTTTGAAATCGTTCCATCGGAACTAATAATTGCATATTTATCACAGTTTTGTTTAGCAATAAAATTATCATTTAAATGAGTGACCTCTTTAATCCTAATCTTATCTTCCGATAGTGTCCACAATACTTTGCCTGTGTTTGTATCAAGTCTTTGGTAATTGTAATGTGAATCAGGGCTCGCACTCGCTTTAGTTTTTATGATTAATGAAGTATCGTCAAAATAAACAATTTCAGGGCTAAAATATAATCTGTTCGGCGTTAAATTTTGATGAGAAACTAATCGATATTTAGAATTTCGATAAAAAGTATTATCAATGTTATAAGCACTTGCCTCATCAGTGAATTTACCAGAACCATCTGTTCTTTCATCGCCTACATCAGCTGAAGTAAAGGTATAATAACTTTTGCCATCAGGGCTGACATAGGTGAATTTAATTAATTTAAAATCTTTATCATATCGTTGAGCAAAGCTAAAAGCCGTATGTTCACTGCTATCATTTACTTGATCAAAGTTCTTAAGTGCCATGTAAAAATCGTTATTATCGACATAAGCTTTGTCCTGAATTGGAAAATAATAAATTTTTTGCCCATCATCAGTAAGTATATGGAAAACACGAGCACCTCTTGTACTTTGAGCAGTGGTAATATTAATCGATGCGATACCCGTATTGTATTGAGGGTAATTTTCTAATAATGATGAGGTTACTTCCGTCAAAGTAAGTTTCTTTTTATCAAGTAGGAAAGCGGATCGTTTTCCTGCTGTTAGATAAGTTTTATCTTGAGTAAAATCATAGGAATCCCATTTTACGTTCCCAAAATTATCCAATTTTAAATCTGCAATTTCACTTTCTTGAATAATTTTATTAGCAAGCAAATCATGAACAACAAAAAAGTATTTACTTTGGCTTGATTGGCTGTATTTGCGTTGAGCAATGCTAATAATGAAAGGTTTGTTCTCAACTGCCGTTAATGAACAATAATGATAATTAACTTCTTTGACACTATTTTTTGTCTCAGCAGGTAAGGTTGTATCACTATTTGTTGATTTTGTTGTTTGAGTTACAGGAGGATTTGAATATGAATTATTCGAATAGGATTTTGATTTGAAGAATATTGAAATCAAACTACCGAAAACGATAGCAACAACGATACATGCAACAATAATAATAATTGATTTAATGTTAGCTTCATCAAGATAATTTGTTTGTGTACTATTCTGATTATGATATTTAACATTTACATTTATATCATCACTATCTAAAAAATATTCGGTATTACAATTTTCACAACGATAATGTTCAGGTTTTATTTCCGTTTTTTCTATACTGCCGCAATTTGGACATTTTATTACTTTAATTTGCTTTGCCATTCCGATTTACTCTAATTGTTATTTTATAAATGTATAATTTTTGTTATTTTATCTATTTTATATTTAAGTGTCACTTCAATAATTAATTACTGCCAAAATTGATCGAGTTGCAATGGAATCACTTGCACATTTTCAACGATTGGATATAAAGAAGCCAAAGACAACTTATATTCATTGGCAAAGCTTTGACTATAAACAAACCATCGTGTGTGGTTAATTTCCACAATCTCATCATTATAAAAGGGGAAAGGTAACTCAAACGAAGATGGTGAGAGATAGAATCCCTGCCCTTGAGCTTTCATAATTGCTTCTTTTAATGTCCATAATTGAAAGAAGTCAAAATTTGGATGATTAAGTGCTCTTTGGTACTCATTTTCTGTCATAACATCCTGATAATCAATAATATTGATGGGTTTAACATGTTCAATATCAATGCCAACTTCACCGTTACTACTGTATACACAAGCAACCCAATCATGAGAATGTGAAATATTGAAATGCCCTTTTATTGAACGAATAAATGGCTTTCGATAAAGACCATAATCCATGATGGGTAAGTGGGATTGTTGAAATTGTTCATGACATTGTAAAGAATAGAGCAACAGCATTTTGCCAACTAAACTGCGGCATTTATCTTGCTCAAATCTGAATTTCTCGATATCTAACTGCGCGGAGTGGCTAAGTATTTTTTTTTGATCTTGTAAAACAGACCACGATAGGTTATTGATATTCGCTAAATAAATGAAGTTCATTATCTTTACCTAAAAAGCATCCCCTTAAAATAAACTTTATTTTAAGGGGATAGTTTATATTAAGGTTATAAAATTTGAGCTAAGATCTCTTGTTCATGAGATAAAATTGTGTAGTGATCACAATCTAACTTAACTAATTTTAATTGAGAATTATCCTGCAAATAAGTATCAATATTATTTAATACATATTTTTCAGCTAAATCTCCACCTTGTTCAATCTGTTCAGCTTTAAACAACACAACTTGAGTCTGTTTCAATTGAGCAGATATTGGCTGTATAACGAGCTTGTTATCAATTTTTGCATAAACCTCAATCTGATCGCGTACATGGGCAGGTAGATTTAATCGATCCATAGCATGAGTAATGTTTACTGGATGATTATATTGTTCTAAATCCTGCTCTTTTAATAGCCAAGTGTCCAATAGATAAACTTCAATCTTTTCGATTCCTTGCTGCTCAAGTAGTACTGCGATTTGTAACGCAATGTTGCCACCTAAAGACCAACCAAGTAATTTGATTGGCTGATCTTTTGTTGCAACTTTACTGATATGATCCAGATAATATTGCGCTAATACATTGAGATCCTCAATAGGTTTGTCATGATATAAATTATAAGAATCTACACCAAAACAGCTGTATTTTGAGGATAACTTATTCGCTAATGATTGATAAACATCACAACCGCCTAATCCAGGGTGAATCATAAAAATTTGTGGTTTTTCATGATCAACTCTTAATTCCACAATAGGATTAAACTGCTGTTTAGCCGTTGAGATTTTTTTCGCTAATTCCCGAATTGTGTTGACACCTAAAATATCAACTAAACGCATTTTAACTTTAAACGCATCATTAATTCGGTTATTAAGCATCATAGCCAAGATACTATTACCACCTAATCGGAAGAAACTATCTTGCATACTAATTTCTTCAGCAGGAATTTTAAGGATATTAGCAAGGACTTCACATAATGTTCTTTCAGCATCATTTTCTGGCGCGACATATTCAACCTTATCGGTAAGCTCTGGTTTTGGTAGAGCTCGACGATTTAACTTACCATTTGAAGTAATTGGTAATTCAGTTAAATATATAAATGCTGACGGAATCATATATCCCGGTAAAGTTTCATTTAAATGAGCTTGTAATAATTGGCTATCAATCTCCTCATTAGCAAGATAATAAGCAACCAAATACTTACTGCCCGAAGCCTGTTCATAAGCGATAACAATGCTATGTTTGATTCCATTATACTGGGTTAACCGAGCTTCAATTTCACCAAGTTCAATTCTGAATCCGCGAATTTTAACTTGGAAGTCATTACGACCTAAATACTCAATATTACCATCAGCTAAAGAACGAACAAGATCGCCAGTTTTATAAATTCGACCGTTGTAATCTTGTGCTTTTTCTGCTTCCGTTTGGAACGGGTTAGCAATAAAACGTTCATTTGATAATGGAATGTTATTTAGATAACCTCTAGCGACATTATCACCACCGACATACAACTCACCTATTCCGCCAATAGGCACTGGCTGTAATAATTCATTAAGAACATAAGCAGAAGTATTAGCAATAGGTTTACCGATTAATACTTGTGAAATATTCGGATTATTACAATCATAATAAAGTACATCAATGGTTGCTTCTGTTGGTCCATAAAGATTATGTACCTCACAGTTTGGCATCAACACTTGGCATTTTTTCACTTCATAAAGATTAAGTGCTTCACCACTACAGAACAGATATTTTAATCCCTGAACTTTTGGAACCAAATTAGGTTGCGCTTCTAATGTTTCCACAAATGCAACTAACATAGATGGTACAAAATGTAATACAGTGATTTGTTCAGCTTCAATCAACTCTGCAAGATAGACATTATCTTTATAAAGTTCTGAATGAGCAAACACAATACAAGCACCATACCAATTCGCCCAAAATAGCTCCCACACCGACACATCAAAGGTATAGTTTGTTTTTTGTAAAATATGATCCTTTTCAGTAATCGGATATTCGTTATTCATCCAAATAATACGGTTTACCGCACCTTGGTGCTCTAACATTACACCTTTTGGCTTACCGGTCGTACCACTGGTATAAATCACGTAAGCTAAGTTTTTAGGTTGTGCTAATGGCGTTGGATTAGTTGTTGGATATTTACTCAAGCAATCAATCGTTTGTGAAGATTGCAAGTTCAATGCAACTTGATCCTTAGAAACTAAAGAATTGATCTTTTCGTAACTTAAGTTAGTCGTTAATACAACCTTAGCTTTGGTATCTTCTATCATATAACTGAGACGATCTTCAGGCATGTTAGGATCCATTGGTACATAGGCCCCTCCTGCCTTCAAGATAGCTAAGATACTTACCAACATATATTTACAACGTTCAAGACAGATCGCTACCAAATCATCAGGCTGAATATTAAAGTTTTCACGCAAATAATATGCTAGCTGATTAGCTTGTTCATTAAGCTCTTGATAGGTCAAGCGATCATTTTCATAAACTAAAGCTAGATTATTTGGTGTTTTTAATACTTGTCTTTCAAACAATTGATGCATTGTCACATCGGTTGGATAATCGCAACGCGTCTTATTCCAATCAAAGATCACTTTTTGATAAGTTAAGTTATCAATCAAACGTAAGTCTGTCAGAGTTTGTTGCTGTTGATACATCTTAGTAAATTGCTGCAAGATTGATTCATAAATAGTGATATAGTGTTCAATCGTCTGCGACTTATAGAGTTTAGTAGCATAATTGAACAAGCCCGTTATCGCTGGTTTAGAATCATCAAGCATCACAGTCATATCAAACTTAGCCGCTTGATAACTTGCATTGTCATTATAATAACGTTGCAATAAATTATCCTCTTTCCCATCTTCACCAAATGACTGTACGCCAAACATTACTTGGAAAATAGGATGCCTTGAGGTATCTTTTTCAATCGATAACGCATCAACTAAGCGCTCAAATGGTAGATCTTGATATTGTTGAGCTTGCGTAATTAATTCACTGGTCTGCAAAATGAACATTTTTAGGCTGTCACTTGGTTCAATACATTTTCTTAATGCTAATGTATTAACAAAGAAGCCAATGGTATTTTCTGTACCCTGATAATGTCTTCCAGCAATTGGTGAACCAATGACAATATCTTTTTGATTGCTAAATGAACTAAGTAGTAAATAGAAACCACTGAGTAGCACTGAATAAACACTAACATTGAGTTCTTTTGCTAATGAACGTATTTGTTGGCTGACATCATAATCAAGTTCAAACATGACATTTTGACCCGTATAATCAATTTGCTGCGGACGAACATAGTCAGTAGGCAAATTAAGCGGTTCAAAATCAGCTAGTTGATCTTGCCAGAACCGCAATTGCTGATTCAAAATATCACCTTGCAAATACTGCCGTTGCCATAAAGCAAAGTCTTTATATTGCACTTCAACAGGTGGTAAGTTAAGTGCAACCGCTTGATTACTATCACCTAAAGATAAAGCTTCATAGTATTGATATAACTGTCTGAACTCATTAATGAACAGATCAATTGACCAACCATCAAATGCAATATGGTGGATCACAATACTCATATAATTCTCTTGAGCTAATTGATAGCGACAAATCGAGATCGGTAACTCATGAGATAACATGAATACTTTGTATACATGATTATGAATCGCTTTATCTAATTCAGCTTGGCTATCACAATAATGATTTTCGATTGCTAACGGTTGTTGTTGCAAACTTATCACTTGTTGGTAGGCAACACCATCTGTGGTATTTTTAATTAATGAACGCAATACTTCATGGCGCTGAACAATTTCTTGTAACGCTTGCTCAACAAACGAGATATTAGTCTCTGGCAGAAGTTTAAATACTAATGGTATATTGTAGGCGTTGCTACCTCCTTCATAACAATCAATAAACCATAAACGTTCCTGCGCAAAGGATAATCTCTGTTCTTGTTCATTAGCCACCTGTTGTTTGGTAATTGATTGACGTTTTTGGTGATTACTGTCAATAAATTTCGCAATATCCTGAATGGTACGATAGGTAAAAATATCACCCACACGCACATCACGTTCGAAAGTTTTAGCTATTTTACTTGACAATTTAATAGCTAAAATACTGTTACCACCTAATCTAAAGAAGTCATCGGCCACACTAATTGAGTCGATATCCATCCCTAATAGTTCAGCAATATCTGCAACTAACTGTTGTTCAGTCTCTGTACTAGGAGCAACATAACTTTCTTGCATAACAAAATTAGGCATTGGCAATGCTTTACGATCAATTTTGCCATTCACATTAACAGGCATAACCATTAGATGAACAAAGGCTGCTGGAACCATATACTCAGGTAATGTTTGTTCTAAATAGCCGGTTAATTCATTCTGATCAATGGCTGTATCAGATACATAATAAGCAGCAAGATATTTATTACCTTGATTATTAGTCAGCGCCACAACAAGTACCTGCTTAATTTGAGGATGACTGATTAATCTTGTTTCAATCTCACCTAATTCAATTCTGAAACCGCGTATTTTAACCTGAAAATCATTACGACCAATATATTCAATATGACCGTTTGGTAAATAACGAACCAGATCGCCCGTTTTATAAATTCGAGCATTATAATTTTGCGCTTTTTCTTCACTGGTTTGGAATGGATTTGCGATAAATGACTGATTTGTCAATTCAGGGTTATTTAGATAACCACGACCGACACCCGCACCACCGATATATAATTCACCAATAACACCTGGAGGCACAGGACGCAAATATTCATCAAGAACATACAAAGTAACGTTTTTAATGGCTTGTCCCAAATCTGTATTTAGGTCATCTTTACTATAACGATGAGCCATAGCCCAGACAGTCGTTTCACTTGGTCCATAAACATTAATTAACTTGATACCCTGCTGACAATAACGATTCACTAATTTAGCATTAACAGCTTCCCCACCCACTGTTAAAACAGGGACTGAAAGCAGCTCATCTTGATCAAGTAAAGCTGGTGGGATAAAGGCAAAATCAATGTGTTGATCTTGGGTATATTTTGATAATGCTATAAAGTCTAATCGTTTATCTTCTGACAGAATGTGCAACTGATGACCATTAAGTAAGGCGTTATATATTTCGAAAGCATGCGCATCAAAAATATAATTTGAATACCACAGAACTTTTTTCTGATCTTGTTCATGATGACATGGTTGTAGATCTAGAACGTCTTGCTGAACTGTTGCTAAATTAGCTATTCCATGGTGTTCAATCATCACACCTTTTGGTAGTCCAGTGGTACCACTCGTATAAATAACATACGCCAAATGATGGGCTTGTGTTGAAGTAACCACATTGTGTTTATCAAACTGTGAAAGTTTGTTACCCATTGATGGATCATCAACAGCAATAACTTCTGGTTGCAATTGAGTTTTTAATTGAGTTAATTCTTTAGCATAATGAGCATGAGTTATCACACCTTTCGCTTTAGTATCATTAAGAATTAACTCTACTCGTTCTGCTGGTGTGCTTGGACTAATTGGCACATAAGCAGCCCCAGCTTTGAGCACAGCTAAAATACTTACTATCATATATTGCGATTTATCTAAATATAACGCAATTAAATCATCAGGTTGAATTGATAATTGTGATCGTAAATAATTTGCCAGTTGATTCGCTTGTTCATTCAAACTTTGATAAGTTAAATTTATTCCCTCATAAACAACTGCAATAGAGTCAGGTGTTTTCTGAACTTGCTCTTCAAACAATTGGCTCGCGAGTTTATGATGTTCAAATGAAACAATGTTCTTTTGTTGGTTAACAATTAATTGGTCATACTCTTGCTCAGTTAATAAGTTAAGCTTAGATGCCTCTATAGCTGGATTTTTAGCTAAATGTGTTAAGGTTAATTCTATTCCTTTCAATACACGTTTAATAGCTAAGTCATTAAAGAGTTCTCCAGCATATTTGATTTTAATCGATAGCTTACCAGCAGCCTCGAAGACCACAATTCCGAGAGGATAGTCAAGTTTTTCATGACCGCCTTGGAACACAATTTTTAATTCATCTTCTTCGCTTTCTGATAATGGGTAATTTTCAAATACAAATAATGAATTAAATAGACGTGTACCCGATTTTTGTAATTCAATCAGATTAATATTACTGTTATTATTCACATTATTAATGTGTGATTGTAACATTTTGATGGTTTCAATGACGCTACCATCACTATGCTCTAAAATTACAGGTAATGTGTTAATATAAAGCCCGATAGAATTTTCTATACCGTCAATTGGTAAATTACGACCCGATACCGTCATACCAACAACGGTAGTTTTGCTATTACCAAAAATGCTTAATTGTTGATGCCAACAATATTGAACCAAAGCATTCAATGTAAACTCATTGTTTTTACATAATGATTTTAATTGTTCACATTGTTGGGAACCAATCTCTATCGAAATTTCTTGTGGATCTTCAACGTATTTTTGGTCAGCTAAGTTAATATGTCTTAAATCCGCTTTAAGTAAGCTCTCTAGATTTTCAGGTTCAAGTTCAACATTAAGGTATTGTTTCCAGAATGATGCTGTCTCATTGGTTTTACTTTGTAAGTAAGATTGTGCAGCTAAATAACTGCTATCTTCTTGGATAGTAATCTCTTTTTGATGTAATAGAGCTAAATAATTTTGATGCACATCATTTAGTAAGACAGGTAAACTCCAACCATCTAAAATAGCATGATGATTATTAAATAAACATCGGTAATTCTCATCAGAACATTTAATTAAGGTCACTCTAAATAGTTGGCCTTTCATTAAATCATAACCGATTTGTTCATCTTGTTTAATCAATTTATTCATACTGACTTGTTGTTGATCTTGAGTTTGATTGCTAAGATCAACAAATTGCCAAGCAAAATCAGATTGTTTATCAATAATCTGTACCAGTTCTTCCTCCCATGAGAAACGTAATCGTAATGATGGGAATTTTTGCTGTGTAAGATGCCATGCTTGTTCAAGCAAATCAATATTCAGTGAATTGTGATAATCCCAAATCATCTGAATTCGATAAGCATTATCTGAATCTCCCTGCGAAACAGCATGATATATAAACCCTTGCTGTAAACTATTTGCAGGATAAATTGCTTCTATTTCTTTATCACTCTGTAATGAATTAAGCAGTATTGGAGAGATCACGTTATTAATATCAGATTGTGTCAAATAACTACGTTCAATCAGTACTAATTGATCAATGAGCTCATTAAGCTGTTGAGTAAAGGACGTAACTAAAGCTTCACCGTGTACATTATTGACGTATCCTGTAATAGCAAATTGTAATTGATCATCCAAAATACCACCATTAACGGATAAAAAGTCAGTCATGCGATTATTAGAAGACATTGCTAAACCGCTATCTTCATCACTAAATCGCCATTTATTAGCTTTTTCAGTACTATCAAATTGACCTAAATAGTTGAAGCTAATCGCTGGTAAAGCTTGTGTAATATAACCTACCAAATAGCCATAACCTACACCATGGTTAGGTATTTGTCTTAAGGTATCTTTAATCATGGCAACATTATTAATAACATTATGGTTATTCACCATTAGTTTAACTGGATACATACTGGTAAACCAACCAACCGTGTTATTAATATCCATTTCAGTGTAAAGATCTTCTCGTCCATGACCTTCTAATAAAATATAATGATCATTACCACTGAATACCAATTTTAACGCTTGTGCGAGTGCTGTTAATAAAATATCGTTAATTTCAGTTCCATATACCTTATTAACCTGACTAAGTAAACGAGATGTTTGCGTCTTAGACAGCTGCATTTTGGCTTGATATAGCGTATCAACACGATGTTGATCAAGATGATTATGATACTGATTAATATCAGCCAATATAGTTTGCCAATAAGCAGGTTCTTGCTCATTAGCAATGAGCGTTGGATATTGCTGTTGTTTATTGACCCATTGACGATAACTACTACCTTTTTCACCTAGAATATCTTTCACATTGATATTGGCATCAACAGATGATTGTTGGCTTAAATACTGATAAATCGCTTCTAGATCATCTTTAATGATACGCCAACTTACTGCATCAATATTTAAATGATGCGCAGCAACATGGATACGAGCAAAATTATCATCAAAACCAGTTAAATAACCAAAATGACATAATGCCCCTTGATTAAAGGTAAAATGACTTTGCCAATTGGTCAATAATTGGTGAATCTTATCTTGTGACCAACCAGAGATATTTTGAGTAGAAAATGGCAATCTCTCAGGCAGTGATTGATAAGTTGCCACTGAATCATGATAATTAACTCGTAACATATCATGATATTCAAGCAATTTTTGTACACTTAGTTTGAGTAAATCAACGTCAAGCATTGGAACTTTAAGCAAGAATGCTTGATTCCAATGGTGATAGTCTGGGAATCGGTCAACTGCAACTTCTTTAAAGAACCACTGTTGAATAGGAGAAATTTCAAGAGTTCCTGTTAAAATACCTTGTTCGGTTTCCACACTGATTTTTGCTTCATGACGATTATTAATCACATGATCGCTTAAAGCTTCTACCGTTCTTAAATTAAAAATATCTTTAATTGATAGATAATAATTAAGAGCCTGTTTAATTCGGTTGGTAAGTTGAATACTGCTAATACTGTCCCCACCGAGTTTGAAGAAATCATCATGAATACTGATTTCATTGGCTTGTAAACCAAGTATATTTGCAAAGGTTTGACAGAAAATAGCCTCTGTTTCATTTGTTGGACCGACATAGTTTTGCTCATCAAGAAGTTGTGGTGTTGGCAACGCTTTACGATCCAATTTACCATTCATGTTCATTGGCATAGCGTCAAGATGAACAAAGGCAGCCGGAATCATATATTCAGGAAGAGATTGTTGTAAATAACCAACGAGTTGTTCTTGGCTCAATGATTGTTTAGCCACATAATAAGCAGCAATATATTTAGCACCAGCACTATTTTTCAAAGCTAGTACTGCAGCTTGCTGAATATCAGGATGGTTGACTAAACAAGTTTCAATTTCTGCAAGTTCAATTCTAAATCCTCGAATTTTAACTTGGAAATCATTACGACCAATATAATCAATATTGCCATCCGCTAAATAACGCACTAAATCGCCAGTTTTATAGATTCGCGCATTATAATTTTGCGCCTTTTCGACAACAGTTTGGAATGGATTTTGGATAAATACTTTATCTGTCAGTTCAGGTTTATGTAAATAACCACGACCAACACCATCACCACCTACATAAAGTTCACCAATTGCCCCCTCAGGTACAGGACGACGTTGTTCATCTAAAATATACAGCGATACATTTGTCAATGCTTTACCGATTGGTACACTGTAAGTAAATGGTTCTTGTGCTAAGTTAGTTAAATAAGAAACAGTAAATACAGTGGTTTCAGTTGGGCCATAAGCATTAACCACATTGACATGCGGATAAAGTTGATGGCACTTATTAACATGATATGCGGATAAAGCTTCACCACCAACGAATATGTAATTTAATAATTTTAAATTAGCAACTTCATTATCGACTAATGCATTGAAGAAGGTGGTTGTACAACAGAAATTAGTGATTTTTTTATCACCAATTAACTTGTTAAACTGCTCTAAATCTAAAAATGTCTCTTTTTCAACAATAACCAGTGTCACACCATTAAGTAAAGGGGTGTAGAGATCGTAAACAGAACCGTCAAATTGATAACCAGAGATGCTTAGTAAACGATCGTTAGAGTTGATTTTGACATAATTAGCATTAACAATAAAGTTATTAAGATTTTGATGTTCAATCAGCGTTCCTTTTGGATTGCCCGTTGTTCCACTCGTATAGATAACATAAACTAAATCATGTGGTTTCACTTTAATTAAAAGATTATCTTTCGCATAATGTTTTAGATTATCGACAAAATCAGCTTGATCAACAGCGAGTATGGATACATTAGGGGCTAAATTAGTTACCTTCTCACAATGATTTTCGGTTGTAAGAACGGCTTTAACTTGAGCATCTTGCATTATGAATTCGTTACGTGTATCTGGAGCATTAGGATCCATTGGAACATAAGCTCCACCAGCTTTCAAAATAGCTAAGTAGCAGATCAAGATATATTGTGAACGATCAAGATAAAGACCAATCAAATCGTTAGGTTTTATATCAAAGTGTTCTTTCAAGTAACGCGCTAACTGATTGGCCTGCTCATTAATTTGTTGATAAGTTAGTTCAGTATTTTGGAAAATGACTGCAATATGATCAGGTACTTGCTGGACTTTTTCTTCAAACAGTTCTGCAATAGACTTGTCTCTTGCATAAGATTGAAACGGTTTATTTTTATCAAAGATCAGTTTATTGAAAGTAGCCGCATCGACTAAACGCATTTCAGTTAACGATTGTTCTGACTCACACATTTGAGCAAACTGTTCTAAAATAGTTTGATAAATAGTGATGTAGTGCTCAATGGTTTCTTGTCGGTACAGTTTGCAAGCATAATTAAATAAACCAGTAATAGCTGATTTAGAGTCATCAAGCATTACCGTCATATCAAACTTAGCAGATTGATAATTGACAGTTTCACTTTGATATAAAGATAATAGCTCTTCAGTTTTACCATTATGTATTGCTGACCCAAATGATTGTACGCCAAACATTACTTGGAATATTGGGTGCCGTGAAGAATCTTTCTCAATCGCTAATGCATCAACTAATCGCTCAAATGGCAAATCTTGATATTGTTGAGCTTGAGTAACTAATTCACTGGTTTGTAAAATGAATGATTTTAAACTATCTTTCGGATCAATACATTTACGTAATGCGATAGTATTAACAAAAAATCCTATAGTATTTTCAATACCTGAATAATTTCTACCCGCAATTGGAGAACCAACAACCACATCTTTTTGATTGCTAAAAGTACCTAATAATAAATAGAAACCACTCAATAATACTGAATAGACACTCACATTGAGTTCATTAGCTAATGAACGGATTTGTTGACTTATTTGTTCATTAATTTCAAAAGGAATATCATGACCTGTATAATCAATTTCCCTTGGACGCGGATAATCTGTAGGCAAATTAAGTTGTTCAAAATCTTCTAACTGCCCTTTCCAGAAATTTAATTGATTATTTAAAAAATCACCTTTTAAAAGATTACGTTGCCATAAAGCAAAATCTTTATATTGAACTTCGACTGCTGGTAAACGTAATGTTTCAGCATATTGGTTATCTCCTTGAGATAGAGCTGTAACATAATGATAAAGATTGACTAACTCGTCCAAAAAGATATCTGTTGACCAACCATCAAATGCAATATGATGAATGACAATGCTTAAGTAACTGTCACCAGCAAATTGATAACAGCAAACATAAATCGGTAATTCTTCGGATAAAATAAATGTTCTATGCAGATCCTCATAAATTGCAGCTTCAAGTTCTGCTTTGCTTGAACATTTTTGTTTATTAACCTTCCATGGGAATTGTTGTAAATCAATAACTTGTTGATAACCAATTCCTTGTGCATTGGTTTTAATTAATGAACGTAAAACTTCATGTCGTTCAATAATTGCGTATATTGCTTTTTCAAGTAGATTAATATCTGTAGTGCTTGTTAGTTTAAATACCAATGGAACATTATAAGCATTACTACCACCTTCATAAGAATCGATAAACCATAGACGCTCTTGTGCAAAGGACAATAATTGTTGTTCAATATGATCAACAGGCATTACACTAATTGACTGTCTTTTTTCCTGATTCTTATCAATAAATTGAGCTATTTTTTGTGCAGTACGGAAAGTGAAAATATCAGCCACTCGAATAGAACGGTCAAATTCTCGAGTCAGCTTACTTGATAATTTGATAGCTAAAATACTATTACCACCTAAACGGAAGAAATCATCAGTAACACTGATAGCATTCGCTTCAAATCCTAATAAAGTGGCTATTGCCTCTACGATTTTATGCTCAGAAGTTGAGCTAGGTGCCACATAGCTAGTTTGGGTCAGTAAGACTGGTTTTGGTAGTGCTCTTTGATCAATTTTACCATTAATCGTCACAGGCATAACGAATAAATGAACAAATGTTGAAGGAACCATATAATCTGGTAACAGATTGATTAAATACGCAGCCAATTCTGCTGAATCAAGTTCATTATCCGCGACATAATATGCAGCTAAATATTTATAACCACTTTGATTATTGAGTGCTAATACTGTAGCTTGTTTAATCTGTGGGTGCATCATTAATTGTGCTTCGATCTCACCAAGCTCTATACGGAAACCACGGATTTTTACTTGGAAATCATTACGACCGATATATTCAACATTACCATCAGGCAACAAACGGACTAAATCACCTGTTTTATAAATACGATCATTGTAATTTTGCTTTCGTTCATCTTCTGTTTGAAATGGATTTTTAATGAATACTTTATCGGTCATCTCAACATTATTCAGATAACCACGAGCTACCCCAGCACCACCGATATAAAGCTCACCAATACAGCCAATAGGCAATGGGCGTCGTTGTGGATTCAATACATATACCGATGTATTAGGTAATGGTACACCAATAGGAACATTGTTACCAAAAGAGGTTTGACTTTGATTTGTTAAATAAGTCGTAGCAAGCGTTGTTGTTTCTGTCGGACCATAAGCATTTACGAGGTTAACATTCGGGTATAATTTAAGGAATTTATTTACGTGAACGGCTGATAAGGCTTCCCCTCCAGCTAGAATATAGCGCAATTTTGCTAAATTAGGCAACTGAGCATCAACTAACGTATTGAAAAATGTTGATATAGCAAGGAAGTTGGTAATATGATATTGCTCAATCAACTGATTAAATTTATCCAAATCTAAAAGATTTTCTTTAGCAGTAATAACAACTCCAGCACCATTGAGTAAAGCACTGAATATTTCATAAATCGATGCATCAAAATGATACCCTGCAATACATACTATGCGATCTGACTCATCAACCTCGACATAATTAGCATCAATAATTAAGCGATTAACACTGTGTTGTTCAATTAATGTTCCTTTCGGATTGCCTGTTGTTCCACTAGTATAAATAACATAAGCTAAATCATTAGGTTTAGTTTCGATAATCGTATTATCGGTTGAATAATTTTGTAAGGTTGCAGTAAAAGATGGATCATCAACCGGAATACTTTCAACGGCTGGCATTAGCACATTCAATTTATCGACATAATGAGAATGTGTAATAACTGCACGAATATTGGCATCCTCTAAAATATATTTATTGCGCTCGTCAGGTGCTGTAGGATCGATCGGAACATAAGCGGCTCCAGATTTAAGTACAGCTAAAATAGCAACAATAATTTGCTCGGTACGATCTAAATAAAGACCAACTAAATCATTTGGCTTGATAGAAAAATGATCTTGAAGATAATGAGCAAATTGGTTAGCTTTGTTGTTCAATTCAGAGTAAGACATCTCAATTTGTTCAAAAAGCACAGCGGTATTGTTTGGTGTTTTTTGACATTGTTCTTCAAATAACTGAGCAATTATTTTATTACTCTTATAAGGTTGTTGAGTCTGATTTATATCATGAATTAAAAATTTTAAATCATCTTGATTCAGTAACTCAATATCATTTACTAAAATATCGGCTTGATCATTGCTTAAATAGTTAAGTAATTTTATAAACAGTTTTTGATAGAACATCACAAGTTGTTCAACTAGTTGTTTATCTAATTGCTGTTCACTAAATTTAACACGATAGTTAATACGGTTATTATGTTCTTCTTGTTCAAACACCAATTTATTAGATAAATCTATTTGAAATTCATGATTAACTGCTTCATCAATCATCCCATTGAGATTCATTTTATGGTCTCGAACAAAGGTTTGCACAAACGCTACATCCAGAATATTAGGATTTTCAGCAAATTGCATAATATCGTAAACTGGTAAGTATTTAGCACCCGTTTGTTTAACCTTTTTATAATGAGCCAGAATATTTTGAATAACAGATTCTAAGGTTGAATTTTCTTCAAAATGGTAAACAACAGGTAATGTATTAATATGAGCGCCGTAGATTAATTCTTTACCTTCATTAAAAGCAATGGGATAAACAAGAGGAATGGCGCTTTGAGATGTCATTTTGTTTAATAACAAAGCCATTACCAATTGACCGAATAAATAAGGTGTTATCTTATGTTTACGTCGTATTGCTTTAACTTGATTATAAATATTTTCGTCATAGCTAAAAGTAAATTCACTAATATAAGGCTTAAATTGGTTTAATTGCTTTGGTTTTTCGGTTGATAACTTTAAGAAAGTAAAATCGATATTTTTAACATCTTGTAACTCTTCTTTCCAGAAATCTTCCATCTGCTGTTTTTGCGTTGTTAGAATTTCATGATACGAATCATTAAGTTTTTCATGCATTTGAGCTTGTACTTCATAAGATGGTAGCTCATAAGGTATATCGTTATAGTATTGACTTAGTTTATCCCAAAACTCCTGAGTACTTACTCCATCAACTAAAATATGATGGAATACTAAAATACTTCGATATTGTTCATGACCGACTTTTATAATATGGAATCGTGCAGGAATATCTTTCTCTAAATCAAAAGGCTCCGAAACTATTTTACTGATATCTTCGTTACTTAAGGGTTGATCATGATAAACTAAGAGAGTTTTTAAATCATCTTCGGTAATTGATTCTCTTTTTTTCCAAAAAATACCATCATCCTGATTTACAATGAAACTGCGAAAAACAAAATGCTCACTAATAATATTCTTGAAACTTTCAAAAAGTTTTTCTCTATTAAGCACTCCTGAGATTATATTATCAGAAACAATGTTGTAATCGCTCCTTGATGGGTTTGCTAGCCATTCATAATAAAATATTGATTGATAAGGAGTAAGTTTTATTTCTTTCATTTTTTTGCCTGTAAAATTGTATTAACTTTATTAATTTATAATCATTATGTATTTCTACTTTTTTTATTCTATAAAACAAGCTTTCATGTTTTTTATAAAAGCTTAGTAAATAATGCTTTTAATTTATTCATTCTTTACAATTGACAATATTATATAGATTATTTGTTCATGTAAACTGTTTAAGTAAAATTTAAATTAACTTTATGATATTAATCACATTTTATTCATTTAGTTATATGTAGAGGGATTTTTTTAGTAGGCTCCAAAAATGGAGTATTTTTGACAAAATAAAATATTTTTAAAAAAATTAAAAGTTTGCAAAACATTATTAAAATTTACAAATCTTAAAATTTCTTTACAATAATTATTTGATAGACAAATATTGGTGACTTTGATGAAACTTTAATCTATCCTAAAAGGTCATGTATAATAATTACCATGTTAGTTATTTTAATTAACCATATTTTTTACTTTTTTTTGATAAATAGCAAAAATTAGATTAAAACAAATTTTTTGTATTATTGGTCTATAATTTTTTAAATTAACAAAGTCACGTAAACTAATTTTTCTTAGTTCTATTAAGTTGTTTTAATAACACCCAAAGATTTAATTTCCATAATTATTAAGTAAAAAATCTCTGGTTATTTATAAACTGACTAAACTAAATTTATGAATTATTCCTCTTTTGCAATTTTATCAAGCGCTAATGGTAAAAATTTATCTAATTGATTTTCAACTTTGATATAAGCAGATATTGGCATTTTATAAGGATCAGAAAGATCTTCATTTTTACCTGTTGCAAATTCAGCCAATGTATATACTTTTCCTTCAGCTTCTGGGTATTTGCTTAAAATACGATCTTTATGGTTTTGTGTCATTGTTAATAAATAATCTGATGAATCAATATCTTCTTTGACTAATTGAGTCGCTTTGTGCGAAGAGATATCAATGTTTCTATCTTTTAATACTTTAACCGTGCCTTCTTCGGGATTGATTTCATTAGGATCAACATTCACACCACGTGATTGAACTGAGATATTTAAATTATGTTTTTTCACATAATCTTTAGCTAAAGCTTCTGCCATGGGGCTACGTCCAGTATTACCGGTGCAAACAAACATGACAACACGATCAAGCGAAAAACAAGAAGCACTAAACAGCACCAATAAACCGATTAAATATTTTTTGAGATTAAACATTATATTGCCTTCATAATTAACTAGTTATTAAATTTAATGATATCAAAGATAGATCTAAAAGCTAAATAATTTTACTTTTAAGTCTTCAAATGTATGAACCAATTACATCCAAAAACCTTATTGAATAAGACTTTTCAAAAAAATACTACTTACCTTTTAATATTGATGTTGAGAATGATCATTGATCCATATAATCTCATTTGAAACTAAAAAATTAGTTAGATTTTTTGTAGATGTAATATTTTCTTTTGTTAAAAATATCAATAATGTAATTATCTACTTTATTTTAGCATTTTGCTATTAAGAACCTATTCAGACGGTAAAAAATAAATCTTAATTTTCATCTAACAAGGTTAATAAAAGATTGCGGCTTTGCTGTAAAAGTTGAATTTGTGCATCTAGTTTTAACAAAGTTTCATTCAACCCCATTTTGAATTCTTCACAGGGAGAAAATTTTTTTCTCTGATTTTGCCAACAAGGGAGGATCTTACGAATCACTTTTAATGTTAATCCTGCATTATTTAACTTATGAATTAGTTTAACTCTTTCAATGTCCTCTATTTCAAACTGACGATAACCTGAAACTGTGCGTTTTGGTGAAAGAAGTCCTTCTTCTTCAAATATCTAAGCATTCTAACACTGATCTGACTTAATTTTGATAATTCACCAATTTTCATATCACTTCCTATTGACTCTTACAGCAATGTCATACTTTATCATATGATTAGATTATTTTTAAACGGAGGTATTAAATGATTAAATTAATAACGCTAGTTAAACGCAAAAAGACATTAAGTTATCAAGAATTTGATGATTATTGGCATGAACATCATGCAACTTTAGTTAATTCACAAAAAGAAGCTTTAGGAATTTATCGCTATGTACAAAGCGTACCATTACAAGATAAAAAACCAGGAAATGCTATGCGTAACAGCAGAGGTGCTCCTTTCTTTGATTATGATGGAATGGCAGAAATTTGGTGGCAAAGTAAAGAAAAGATGCTAAATATCAGAACTTCGCCTGAAGCAAAAAAAGCTATACAACTATTATTGGATGATGAAAACCAGTTTGTCGATCATTCACAATCGTTAATCTGGTACGCAACGGAACGAACGATTATTTAAATGCACATGCTTTGCTATAATTCGTTGTTATCATTTTAAATTCTAATAATTTTATTCTAAGTAAAAAGCCATTCTGAAATGAATGGCTTTTATATAGATTAACAGAAATTAATAACTGTAAAATCTTTACTCCCACTCTATAGTAGCAGGTGGTTTTCCGCTTATGTCGTATACAACTCGTGATATGCCATTTACTTCATTGATAATGCGATTCGATACTCTTCCTAAGAAGTCGTATGGAAGATGAGCCCAATGGGCGGTCATGAAGTCGATGGTTTCAACGGCACGCAGTGAGACAACCCAATCATATCGGCGTCCATCGCCCATGACGCCAACCGAGCGTACTGGTAAAAATACGGTAAATGCTTGGCTAACTTTATGATATAAATCGGCTTTGTAAAGTTCTTCGATAAAAATCGCATCGGCTTGTCTTAATAAATCACAATACTCTTTTTTTACCTCACCCAATACCCGAACACCTAAACCCGGTCCCGGGAATGGATGGCGATAAAGCATATCGTAAGGTAAACCAAGTTCCAGACCGACTTTACGTACCTCGTCTTTGAATAATTCACGTAATGGTTCAACTAAGCCCATTTTCATATCTTCAGGTAAACCACCCACATTATGGTGAGATTTGATGACATGAGCTTTACCTGTGTCAGCAGCAGCGGATTCAATAACATCAGGATAAATAGTTCCTTGAGCAAGCCATTTGACATCTTTTAATTTTGCTGCTTCTTCATCAAAAACGGCAATAAATTCACGACCAATAATTTTACGTTTAGCTTCTGGATCGGTTTCGCCTTTTAATGCAGCCATAAAACGGTCTTCTGCATTAACAGCAATAATATTTAAACCAAATTTATCACCAAACATCTCCATTACTTGCTTTGCTTCATTTAAACGCAGCAAACCATGATCAACAAAGACACAAGTTAACTGATCCCCAATAGCTTGATGTAATAATAATGCGGTAACTGATGAATCAACGCCACCAGAAAGACCTAATAATACTTTATCTTTGCCAACTTTTTCTTTAATACGAGCAACTGCATCAGTGATAATAGAAGAAGGTGTCCATAATTTTTCACATTGGCAGATATCAATAACAAAACGTTGCAGTAACTCTAATCCTTTAACAGTATGCGTTACCTCCGGATGGAACTGCACGCCATAAAACTGTTTTTCATCGTTAGCCATAATGGCAAATGGGCATGTTTCTGTTTGCCCGATTAAAGTAAACGTGTCGGGTAATGAAGTGACTTTATCGCCATGACTCATCCAAACATCGAGTTGCTCAAGTCCCGCATCACTTGTGCTATCTAAAATACCTTCGGTTAATTTGGATTTTGCAACAATATCAACTTTAGCATAACCAAACTCACGTTGATTAGATGCTGTAACTTGTCCGCCCTGACCGACTTGGATTGCCATAGTTTGCATACCGTAGCAGATACCTAACACAGGCACACCAGCGTTAAATACATATTCAGGCGCTCTTGGGCTATTTTGTTCGGTCGTACTTTCAGGGCCACCTGATAAAATGATGCCTTTAGGATTAAATTGTTTAATTTTTTCTTCCGAAACATCCCATGGCCAAAGTTCACAATACACACCGATTTCACGAACTCTTCGAGCAATTAATTGCGTTACTTGTGAACCAAAATCCAAAATCAATATACGCTGTTGGTGGATGTCTTTATTCATCAATTTTAATTCCTAAAATATAAGCCAATATAAAAATTGCTTGGTATTGTATCATCTAATCATTATGCTTAAATAGCGTATCAGCATTTTTTATGTAATAAATATTCATAAAAAAGATATTTAGCATATTAGGGAAATAAAATTTGCAATTAAGGTGAAGCATGGCTGAGGGATTTGCAGGCTTACTCACTGATCAATATTTAAAGGAAAATATCTGAATAATAGAAAAATATACACAGTAAATATAATTTCACTAGGTATATATTAATTAGGATGTTAGTTTATTGTTTGCTTTTTATTTGAACAACAATTACCATTTTTTCAACACCAATATTATTTCGATATTTTCGGGGATAGTATTGCCAAGATCATGTTCAAAACGTGCATCAATCTACAAATAAGTATCTTTAATTATGGCTGTTTGCACCTACCAATCCCCCCAGTATTATTATATTTTTCAAATTGGTATTTACTTATATCTACGTGACTAGATTTTATAAAATTAATCCAAACATTGGCGATGGTATAAATCATAGCCCTTTGTCATGATTTATCCTAATTATGATAAATTACTCATGCAATTTGCTTTGAGTTAAGATATAAAAACTTGCATGAGACTTTGAGTTACTGTAGCAAGCAGTATTGTTATTACCATTCTATTTTGTCATACTCAACAGAATCCATAAACACTTTTGTGCAATATAAGTAAAAGGTTAAATCGACAAAATTAAAACTGTTATGATTTATTGAGTAATACCTCTTACTAATTCAGGACAAACAAAGCTAGCACCAATAATAATATTAATTTTTTTAGATATTTGATTCAAAATTCTTGGTGAATATACCCTAACATTGAACTGTTTTAATAACAGGTTTTGCTTTTGACTTGTGATAACCAAAAAAGCAAAGATTATTTTTTAATACTTTTTTACATATTGATTTCATGAGTAAAACTTCATTCAATCCAAATGGGCAAAAAAAAGATAAAAGCCATAGTCGTTTTGTTTCATCCTTTTCGTTGCATTGGACAAAATTGAGATAACTTTTCATTTTATTTAAATATTGCCATTCTTCTTCCTTATTCAAATAAGCCCAATTGAGGTACCCTAATGGTCTATTATTTTTAATCAATAAAATAAAGTTTTTAGACTGGATGATAGGAAGTAATGCTTCTAATGCTGAACTTATCGCCGCATTTCGATAACTAGGGTTTCTATTCCATAACCACATGGTATAGCCTAATACTTCGGATTCATTCCACGCAGTATCTTGATATATATTTGGTGCAATGACTTGAATTAAGTTTTGATTAGAACGGTTCATTTCGTTTTACCTCTAATAACATTAATTTAAAACCAATTTATTAAAAGATAAGAGTTATTTTTATGTAGTAAATTAGAATTACTGACATAAACATTACTTGTTTAGTCATTTAAAAATGAATGAAATGAGCAAATACAAAAAATAACTATTTAATTAGATCACTAAAAATAGGATTAGCTTAGAATTAAAAATAAATTAAACTAAATAAATTATTCTTAAATGTAATGAATTTGAACGCAATAACAGCTATAAACAATATATAACAAACATTATTTTTAACCATTTTTGTTTTTATAAAGGACAAAACGTTATAGATTGGTTGAAATGAGAGGTTATTGAATAACCTCTCACAAATTGAAACATCAATATAAACTATTTACCAGCATTTTGCTCTTGCGCCGATTGAATAGCTGTTAATGCAATAGTATAAACGATATCGTCAACTAATGCACCACGAGACAAGTCATTAACAGGTTTACGCATACCTTGTAACATTGGACCAATTGATACAAGATCAGCAGAACGTTGTACAGCTTTATATGTGGTATTACCAGTATTTAAATCAGGGAAGATAAACACTGTTGCTTTACCCGCTACTTGTGAATTTGGTGCTTTAGATTTAGCCACATCAGGCATAACTGCTGCATCATATTGTAATGGGCCATCAATCATTAGATCTGGGCGTTTTTCTTGAGCAATACGAGTCGCTTCTTTCACTTTTTCAACATCAGCACCTTGACCAGAACTACCTGTTGAATAGGAGATCATCGCAACACGTGGTTCAATACCAAAGGCAATTGCGGTATCTGCTGATTGAATAGCAATTTCAGCAAGTTCTTGTGCGTTCGGATCTGGATTGATTGCACAGTCACCATAGATATAAACTTGGTCTGGCATTAACATAAAGAAGACAGATGATACAAGTGAACTACCTGGGGCAGTTTTAATTAATTGTAACGGTGGGCGAATGGTATTCGCAGTGGTATGAACCGCACCTGATACTAGACCATCAACCTCGTTAGCTTCAAGCATCATTGTACCAAGCACAACATTGTCAGCTAATTGCTCACGCGCAATAACTTCTGTCATACCTTTATTTTTACGTAATTCAACTAAGCGCGGCACATATTTTTCACGGATATTTTCTGGATCAACAATTTCAACGCCAGCACCTAATGTAACGCCTTGAGACGCTGCTACTTTGCGAACTTCATCAGGATTACCAATAAGTACACATTTTGCAATATTACGCTCTGCACAAATTGCTGCAGCTTTAATTGTTCTTGGTTCATCACCTTCTGGTAAAACTACCACTTTTTTCGCATTACGTGCAAGTTCAGTTAGCTGATAACGGAAAGCAGGAGGAGATAAACGACGAGTTGAACTTACCACTTCATTTAATGATTTGATCCAATTTGCATCAATATGGTCAGCAACAAAGTTTTGTGTATTATCCATACGTTCTTTGTCATCAACCGGAATTTCTAAATTGAATTGTTGTAAATTAATTGAAGTTTGGAATGTATTTGTTTTAACAGTAAATACAGGTAAGCCTGTATCAAAAGCTGGTTGGCATAATTTATAGATTTTTTCATCAATTTCATAACCGCCAGTTAACAATACACCACCAATTGCCACACCATTCATAGCAGCTAAACTGATTGTTACTAATACATCAGAACGGTCAGCTGAAGTCACAAGTAATGCATTTGGTTGCAAATGGCTGATGATGTTTTGCACACTGCGTGAGCAGAATGAGATATGTTTAATACGACGGCTTTGAATTGAACCTTCATTAATGATTTTGGCATCAAAATGTTTAGCGATATCAATTGCACGGCAAGCACTTAAATCAATATTCCAAGGAATACAACCAAGCACAGGAATTGGGCTATGACGATTTAAATCTTCAATTGTGATTTTTTCACCATCAAATTTATGAGTATGGTAAATTTCTGCAACATCTGGACGAGCAAGAGATTGCTCTTCTACAGGTGCATTTACTTTATTAACAATGACACCCACGATTTTTTCATTTTTAACGCCACCAAAATTAGAACGGGCAATTTCAATACGATCTTTTAATTGTTCCGGTGTATCTTTACCCATATTAACAACAAAGATTATTTCAGCACCAAGCGTTTTAGCGATGTTATTATTTAATTCATTGGCAAAAGGATAATCAGCAGTTGGAACAATACCTTCAACTAATACGACATCAGCACCTTTAGTATTTTCAGCATAAAGGGCAACGATTTCTTCCATTAACACATCTTGTTGATTTAAACCTAATAGGTTTTCAACATGACTCATTTTAAGTGGTTTTAAAGCAGGAATTGATGTGTTATTACTAATTAATGTAGTGGTGTTGTCAGGGGCATCACCACCTGCTCTTGGCTGCGCAACTGGTTTAAAAACGTTTAAGTTAATACCTTGACGCTCCATAGCTCGAATAACACCAAGACTCACACCTGTTAACCCTACATTGGTTCCGGTTGGAATTAGCATAATAGTACGAGACATAATTATTTTCCTCTTAATTCTTTTATGTAAAAACAAACCGCCATTTCGGCGGTTTTAATCGTTTATTAAGCAGTTAGACGCGCAGCATCCTGAGCAATAACAAGTTCCTCATTAGTTGGAATCACCATTGCAACCGCAGAGCCGTCTTTAGTGATTGTACCACCTTTACCAAAACGTGCAGCAAGGTTACGTTCTTGATCAAGTTCAAAACCAAGAATACTTAATTTTTGTAATGCCATACGACGAACTTCTTCAGAATTTTCACCAATACCACCAGTAAATACGATTGCATCTAAACGACCGTCTAAAAGCATTGCATAACCACCAATGTATTTAACTAAACGGTGAACAAAGACATCTAAAGCATTTGTTGCATTTTCATCTTTGCCATAGTTGTCAGTTACATAACGGCAATCGCTACTTACACCTGTTAAACCTAATAAACCAGATTTTTTATTTAAAAGATTATTAATATCAGCGACTGACATATTTAAATTATCGTGTAAGAAGAACATGATAGCAGGATCGATATCTCCACTACGTGTACCCATTACTAAACCTTCAAGTGGAGTTAAGCCCATTGAAGTCTCAACGCATTTACCGTTTTTAACAGCAGTAATTGATGCACCATTACCTAAATGACAAGTGATTACGTTTGTTTCTTCAACTGGTTTATTTAATAATCTTGCAGCTTCACGGCTAACATAATAGTGACTAGTACCGTGTGCACCATAACGACGAATACCGTGTTTTGTATAAAGTTCGTTTGGAATAGCATACAAATAAGCTTCTTTCGGCATAGTTGTATGGAATGCAGTATCAAATACGGCAACATTTTTAGTTTTTAGATGAGGGAATTCTGCAAAAGCTTCACGAATACCGATTAAATGCGCAGGATTGTGTAAAGGTGCAAATGCTGCAGCTTCTTCAATACCTTTTAATACTGAATCATCGATTACGACAGATTGAGTATACTTTTCACCACCGTGAACGATACGGTGTCCAATAGATTTAATACTATCTAATAATTCTGGTTTTTGAGGGAAGATGCTATTAACAATAAATCTGATTGCTTCACTATGAGCAGCGCCAGCACCTAAAGAAGCTTCGTTCTTAACACCATCAAGTTTCCACTTAATACGTGCATCAGGAAGATTAAAACATTCAGCTAACCCCGATAAAAACTCATCACCATTTTCAGGGTTAATAATGGCAAATTTTAATGAAGAACTTCCGCAATTAAGAACAAGAGCGTTATTACTTGATGACATAGTAATTCCTATAAATTGAATAAAAAGATATATACCAATCAAAATTGGTAACTCAACACATGATTTAAAAATCGATGTGACTGTTAAGGTGACTTCTGATATCTTGCTTTTTGAGATAAAATAGAGAGAGTCTCCAATTTGAATGACATTATTTTAAGACAATAATAAGTGAATGTCGAGGTATCCCAACAAGATGAATTTAGTTAATACATTTAAGGCAGGACAAAGGTATATGAAGCTTTGTCCGACTGATCAGCAATTGATGCATTCGTTTCCTGAATTAAAAATCATTAACCACATAAAAACCATAACAAAATATTTGCCACCCTGCATTGTAGGGCTAATTGTTTGGCAATATTATATGCCAGCCCAGCTTGCAGTAACAATCTTAACTATTTTGTTTGCTTTAAGCTTACCATTACAAGGTATATATTGGTTGGGTCGACGTTCACAATCACCTTTACCCCTTAATTTAGTGGATTGCTATAACCGAATCAAATTACAACTCATCGAGAAAAAAGTATTAAATGTTAACGCAAACCCAAATGAAAAATTAACGTTTGAATCATTAATGCAACTTATAAACTTATCTAAAATTCATTTAGGTAATTATTTTGGACAAGATGATGATGCATCTAACCAATAATGAAGATTAACTCATGCAAAATTTTTTGGAAAAATTAAAAAATCAAATAAATGTACTTGAACAAGAGATCAATTTAACAGATCAACAATCTTTTCAAGAACATTATTTCGATGAACATTTGTTTAACACTAGCAAAATCGAATCCAATAACCAATTCTATCTTGATAAAATAAAGCAGACTTATCAAGCCCTTTGCGATGCGGTACTCTCTCAAAAATTGATGCAAATTGAATTTTTTTCAGAAAAGCTTATTGATCAAATCTCCGCCCTTACCCGCGAGCTTGCTACTGGACATTTACGTAAGCAGCCAACAGACTATGTTATTCTGGAAACACTTGCAGAAAAACACTCAAGACATTTGGATTATCTAAGGCGATTACAAGATATGAAATATGAATTTGAACTTTCATCTGATTCAATTGATCATATTAAAGTTGCGACATTAGATAATCGAATCTATCGCTGTGAACAAGCAATAAAAAAAATTGAATTAGAAATGGAAAACGATAGCCTAGATTGAATTAAGTTATTTGCTTATATCTGCTCTTTATAATACAGCTTTCAACATCTGTCTTGATGGAAATCTGGGTACTTAACGAGTTTATTTGATTACAATAATATTTATATAAATTTAATAAAACTTAAATTTATATAAAACATAAATATTTCATATAAATTTAGGGCTTATTATATCGGCTTTATTATCTACCTCGTCTTGCTTTCCACATTTTTGATTTTTTTCTTCTCTTTTTTTTATATACTGTCCGATAACAATCACGATTACCAAAATAAATCTCATTTAGCGTTAAATCTGATGGAATATCTTTAAAATAGTCATCTAGTTCATCCCATGGAGAGGGAGGCGTAATAGACATTCCATAGTCGTCATCAAGAATAAGTTCACCCAAAAAAATAAGCTGTTTTTTTGTTAAATTAAGCAGTTCTCCCATTGTAATGCCAGCATATAATTCATTTTTATATTTATTTCTATATTTTCCTTTATAATTTTGATTACACCATAACTCTTCAATTCGACCATTACAATTTGTAGAAATAGTTATCGTTCTATTATTCAAGAAATACAAATATTTTAGTTCGTATCCAACTTCATTTGAAGAACATGGTTTTTCCCACGTGCTTTCTTCAACATCAAAATTTTCATATAATTCGTCTGCATAAAATTCCACATCACGACCAATCTCAATATTACCCAAAGTTTTATAGCTTATTATATCTTCATTAAAATCTATCATTTGGATGATCCTTTTTAATGAAATTATCCTTTTTTATCTTATAAGCCCTTCTCTTTTAAATTTCGCTATCAACTCACGTCCTTTTTCAGAAAGTTCTAATTTTTTTAAACGCACCTGAATTATTTTTTTCGAAGACATAAAAAAGTATTTAGAATCGTTCATCAAAAAATCTATATAATCATCAGAATAAGGAACATTAGGATCATAATCTTCGATTTCGGTTTTAATAATTTTTGTTAGAAATTCATCAAAGGAATTAGCGACAAGCTTTAAATCTAGATTCTGCTCTAAATAACCATTTCTGACTGTCATATCAAAATATAAATCATTAATTTCATGATCCCAATGATAAACTTTGCCATTTGGATACAAACAAAGTAAATCTCCGAAATTTAAAGATGCTATAGCAATGGACCGTTTAGGGATTCTATTTAAATACATCCAGTTATTAGCAATTACATCTTCCCGATCTCGTTTCTTAGAGAATCCGAACATTACTTCAAGCGGAAGTGATTCACCTTGACAGTCAATGGAATAATCAAACACATCCTCATCAAAAGCAATGACATTATATTTCTTTAAAAATTTAATATAAGAATTATGAGAATCTGTTGTAATTTTTAATTTAGAAATAAGCTTATCAATATTTCTTGGCACAGAATATTTTGATTCAAACATTCGATTTCCTTAAATAACATCCATAAATAAAAACTTATTTACTACCAACCTAACAGTACTTGTTTTATCGTTTTGCTTCATTAAAAGTCATTAATTTATCAAATAATTCTGAATTTTTATACTGGGATGATATCAAATTATATTAACTTCAATTGTGTACTATTTTATGAACACATTATTAGTTATCAATAAAATTACATCTTTCTTATATCAAAAACGAATATTGTTATAATTATTATTTAGTATCATCTTTTTAAGTTACCTTTATAATATTGTTATCGTCAGCGTTTATTTAAACGCTATTCCCTTTAAAGTTATTTATAAGGATTATTTAATGAGTAAAATATTTGATGATAATTCACAAACCATCGGTCACACGCCTCTAGTTCGTTTAAAACATTTTGGTAATGGTAATATTTTAGCCAAAGTGGAATCTCGCAATCCTAGTTTTAGTGTTAAATGTCGTATTGCATCAAATATGATTTGGGATGCAGAAAAACGCGGGTTATTAACATCGGATGTTGAATTAATCGAACCTACTAGTGGTAATACAGGTATTGCTCTTGCAGCAGTCGCTGCAGCACGAGGTTATAAACTAACCTTAACCATGCCAGAAAGCATGAGTATAGAACGTCGAAAATTACTTAAAGCTTTAGGTGCTAATCTAATTTTGACTGAAGCTGCAAAAGGCATGAAAGGCGCAATTGAAAAAGCCGAAGAGATTGTTGCAAGTAATCCTCAAAAAAACATCATGCTGCAACAATTTAGTAATCCAGCCAACCCAGAAATTCACGAAAAAACCACTGGACCAGAAATTTGGAACGATACGGATGGCCAAGTAGATATTTTTATTGCTGGTGTAGGTACTGGAGGCACTTTTACAGGTACAGTTCGGTATATTAAAAAGACTCAAGGCAAAAACATAACAGCCGTAGCTGTTGAACCGGCTACATCTCCAGTTATTAGCCAAGCCCTAGCGGGTGAGCCAATTAAACCAGGACCACACAAAATTCAAGGTATTGGCGCTGGGTTTATTCCAGAAAATTTAGACTTAAGCTTGATTGATATAGTTGAAAAGGTCACAAATGAACAATCCATTGAAACTGCGAGAGAATTAATGGAAAAAGAAGGTATCTTAGCAGGTATATCATCCGGTGCAGCCGTTTATGCAGCTGATCGTTTAGCAAAATTACCTGAAAATGCCAATAAAACCATTGTGGTAATTTTACCGTCATCTGGTGAGCGTTATCTTAGTACGGATTTATTTAGTGGTATTTTTACTGAAAAAGAACTTGGTTAAACCAAACCTCGAAACGAAAAGCGCGACCAAGTTTGAGTCGCGCTTTTGTATATCTTTTTTACTTTTTTAAAAAAGTAATCACTCATCTTGAATAATACCAAAATGTCGATAAGCATGTGGTGTTGCAATTCGACCCCTTGGCGTTCTTTGAATATAACCTTGTTGAATCAAAAACGGTTCGAGCACATCTTCGATGGTTTCACGCTCCTCACCTATGGCAGCTGCAATGTTATCAAGACCTACAGGCCCACCCATAAACTTTTCAATAATGGTGAGTAATAATTTACGGTCCATATAATCAAAACCTTCGTTATCCACATCTAACATATCAAGTGCTTGGGACGCAATTTTTTGATCAATCACACCTTTTGATTTTACATCAGCATAATCACGCACGCGACGCAATAAACGATTAGCAATTCGAGGCGTTCCACGTGAACGTTTGGCAATTAAATGTGCACCTTCATCAGATAAGTCCATACCTAAAAATTTAGCACTACGACTAACAATATATTCCAAATCCTCAACCCGATAAAACTCAAGACGTTGCACAATACCAAAACGATCACGTAAAGGCGAGGTTAACGAACCCGCTCGCGTTGTTGCACCAATAAGTGTAAAAGGAGGTAAATCGATTTTAATTGAACGTGCTGCGGGACCTTCCCCTATCATAATATCAAGCTGATAGTCTTCCATAGCTGGATATAAAATCTCTTCTACTACAGGTGAAAGGCGATGGATTTCATCAATAAATAACACATCGTTGGGCTCTAAATTGGTTAACATTGCAGCTAAATCACCTGCTTTTTCTAATACAGGGCCAGAAGTAGTACGTAAATTAACGTTCATTTCGTTAGCAACAATATTAGCTAAAGTTGTTTTACCTAGTCCTGGCGGACCAAAAATTAACACGTGATCAAGTGCATCGCTACGTTGCTTGGCAGCTTGAATAAAAATTTTCATCTGTTCACGTACTTGTGCTTGCCCAATATATTCGTCCAAGCTTTTAGGACGAATAGCACGATCCAGTGATTCTTCTTCCTTTTTGGCTTGAGGTGCAATCAAGCGATCCGCTTCAATCATAGTAAATCCCTATTTATAATGCTGATTTTAATGCTTCGCGAATAAGCGTTTCACAATCCATATCAGGTAATATAACTTTATTGATAATTCGACTGGCTTCTTGTGGTTTATAACCTAATGCGATGAGTGCTGATACAGCTTCACTTTCTATTTGGTTAGATGATTTTTTAACGCTGCTGGCTTCTATAACTGTACTTATCGGTGAAAGCTGCTCAGCAAAACGTTTAAGGCGATCTTTCATTTCCACAATCAAACGTTCTGCTGTTTTAGTGCCAACACCTGGTAATTTAACTAAAGTTTTAATTTCACCCTGCTCAACGGCACTAATAAATTGTTGTGCAGACATTCCAGACAAAATTGCCAACGCTAATTTAGGGCCTACACCATTGACTTTAATCAGTTCACGAAACAACTCTCGTTCTTGTTCTTGATTAAAACCATATAATATTTGTGCATCTTCCCGCACCGCAAAATGGGTTAATACAATCACTTCTTGCCCATTGTCAGGAAGTTCATAAAAACAGGTCATCGGCATAAAAACCTCATAGCCGACGCCACCCACTTCAATCAGAACTTTAGGTGGTTGCTTTTCAATAATGGTTCCACGTAGACGGCCTATCACAATTTATCCTTAGTAATTTACTGTTGGTTGAAATAATTGACGGCTCTTGAAAATAACATATTCATTATTTAATCATTAATTTTTATTTGACGAACAAGAGTAGCAATTAATTTATAAGTAAGCGGTTGTTAGTTTACCTGATAGAAAAAGATTAATAAAGAAAAACTGTATAAATAGACAGGCAATGGCTGAAAAGAATTTGCCGATTACTGTTTAATAATCGGCAAAAAAGTTAGATTAAATTAATATAATAAAATCAATTAAAACGGCATTTTAAAGCCTGGTGGTAACTGCATACCGCCAGTTACTTGTGCCATTCGCTCTTTTTGTGCATCATCTAAACGACGAGTCGCATCATTGTAGGCAGCAGCAATCAGATCTTCCAACATCTCTTTATCATCTTCCGTAACTAAAGAGGGATCAATTTCAACACGTTTACAGTTATGTGAACCATTTATTGTTACTTTAACTAAGCCAGCGCCTGATTCACCTGTCACCTCTAATTTGGCAATCTCTTCTTGTGCTTGTTGCATTTTTGCTTGCATTTGTTGAGCTTGCTTCATTAAATTGCCCAAACCACCTTTTCCACCTGAAAACATATTTATTCCTCATTAAAAAATTTAGTCCATAATTATACAGGACGAATGCTCGCCTCATCAATCTTCGCTTCAAAATATTGACAGATCATCGATACTTTTGGATCTTCATTTATGGTTACCTTAGCTTGTGCAAGCTTTTGTTGATAAAGATCTTCACGCATTTCTAAAGGCGTTTTATTATCCTTATTATCATCAAGAATGATCTTAACATTTAATGCTCGTTGACGATGATTAGCTATCGCTTTTTGAACTTTAGCCACATTACTTGATGAGTTGATCAGATGTTTTACCGCAGATCGCATATGTAAAATGATATTATTTTCATCCATCTGTTCAATGAACGAATTACTGACAATTTGTTTGATAAGTGGCGATAAATCTAACTGTTCTATTTCAAAACACCACGCATCTTTCTCTGCCATTTCCTCAATTAATTTTTTTGTCATTTCAGGTGTTTTATCACCGTTGAGCGATTCCCGAAAAGTTTTAGTGTCAATAATTAAATCATCTTTAGTCTCAACATAACCACAAGCTTGCCACTGATAATTTTCAGCCGTAATGACTTCTTCTGTCTCGTTGTCATGCTCATCTTCATCATTATCTTTAATATCGACTTGTTTATTATCAGCGAGTTGAGTGATATTTTTAGCATGAGTTAATGATGAATGAATTACCTCTGATTTTGGCTGCAAAGGCTCGACTTTGGGTTCAGACTTTTTTGCTTTTTGTTCTCCTTTGATTAACTGCATGCGCATTTCTAATATGTTTTTTGTAACAGAGGATGCATCATCAGGAATAGATAGATCTTGAACATTTGATTGAGCAATCGGTACAGGTTGAGAGTCAACAGGTATGTTGCTATTTTGATTTGAAGTTAAGTTAGATTCCGATTCTGGATTGCTCTTTTTTTTTGATAAAAACTGTGTTGATTGTATGTGTGACTTAGGTTCAGCAACAATTGATGGCTCAACCTGTGGTTTAATACTTGGTTTAGGTGCTATAGTTGTATCATTATTTTTAGGCATGAAAGCTAAAGCACGTAAAAAACTCATTTCAGTACCTATTTTTTTATCTGGAGCATACGCCAAATCTTTTCTACCCATCAATAGGATTTGATAATATAACTGCACGTCATTTGGCGCCATATATTTTGCTAGAAAACGAATTCGTTCTTCTTGATCGGTATAATCGCCTAATGCGGTTGGTACAACTTGCAACAAAGCAATTTGATGTAAAAGTGCAATACTTTCTGCTAATAAATTATCCCAATCTGCACCTTGTGCTGCTGCCATATCAATTTGCTGCATTAAGGCATTACCCTCATTATGGTACAGTGCTTCGATCAGTGAAAAAGGGATGGATTTATCAAGAGTACCTAACATCAACGTCACTGATGCTGTATCAACTTCGCCATTACCAAGTGCGATGGCTTGGTCAGTTAAACTTAATGCATCACGCATACTGCCATTAGCCGCTTTAGCCAATAACGATATCGCTTTGGGATCGTTTTTAATCTGCTCCAATTTTAAAATATGAGTAAGTTGCTCACCAATGAGCGACGTATCAAGAACATTTAAGTGTAAATGCAAGCAGCGCGACAATATAGTAATAGGTAATTTTTGAGGATCAGTCGTAGCTAACAAAAATTTGACGTGTTCTGGTGGCTCTTCTAATGTTTTAAGTAGTGCGTTAAAACTACTGCGTGATAGCATATGCACTTCGTCAATTAGATAGACTTTAAAACGCCCCTTAGTAGGAAGATATTGAATGTTATCCAAGATCTCCCTAGTATCCTCTACTTTAGTTCTAGAAGCAGCATCAATTTCAAGCAGATCAACAAAGCGCCCTAACTCAATATCACGACAATTATCACATTCACCGCAAGGTGTGGCGGTTATACCTGTTTCGCAGTTTAAGCCTTTTGCTAATAGACGAGCGATAGATGTTTTTCCAACGCCTCGAGTACCTGAAAATAGATAAGCATGATGAACTCGTCCTAAAGATAGCGCGTTAGATAAAATTTTTAAAACATGCTGTTGACCAACCACTTCAGAAAATGATTTAGGCCGCCATTTACGTGCTAGAACTTGATAACTCATAATCACCATTGCTTATTACTAATGAAATTGGTTTTTATCATAGCATAAAGTGCTAAGTTAGTCTGCAACAAGACAATAACCGACCTAATATTAGACAGCATCTTTTTACATAAACGTATACTTAACCTGAAACTTTTTTACAAAGTAGTGATAAACTAATTAATTTAATATTAGACTTAATAAAATTGAAAAAGTATATTCCTTTCGTTAAAAAATCCTTATTTAATAAAAAATAAGCAATCAATATTAACTAATAATTAAGAGCGAGTATCCAATCATGTACAGTCTCTTTATGATATGATATTTTTAAAACATTTTCTTATTAATGGAGAAAAATTTTGAATATATTAAAAACTCTAAATAATAAAACAGATATACCGTTTGAAATTTCAAAAGGAATTGAGATGAATTCATCATATATTGAATTTTTAGATACCAACCCAAAAATAAAAATAGGTTATGGAACTAAACTCAATTCCGCATCGATAACCGTTCGAAAAGGTGGAGAGTTAGAAATCGGCGATCTATGCGAATTAAGAGGTCGAATTATCATTGAA
The DNA here is from genome assembly GCF_016101765.1 of Gilliamella sp. B14448G11. NCBI lineage: Bacteria > Pseudomonadati > Pseudomonadota > Gammaproteobacteria > Orbales > Orbaceae > Gilliamella > Gilliamella sp. B14448G11. The sequence continues at coordinate 80,059 of NZ_JACFPX010000006.1, forward strand.
CCAAATTGCAAATTATTTATAGGCAATGGATTAATTTGTAATGATATGATTTTTATACATGTGGCTGAAAATGGAGCAATTCATATCGGTGATGATTGTTTATTTGCCAACTGTAGGATTTATAACTCAGACATGCATGGTGTTTATGATATGCAAACACGCAAAAGAATAAATCCTCCTAAAGATGTTATCATTGAAGATAAAGTCTGGTTAGCCCGCGATACGATTGTATTAAAAGGTGCAAAAATCAATAAAGGCTGCGTTGTTGGTGCAAGAACTATTGTTAATAGATCATTTTCAGATTTTTCAATGATTGCTGGCTCTCCAGCCAAAACAATAAAAACAGGAATAATGTGGACACGCAACGCTTACGAAACACCTCCTGAACTTATTCATCCTGATTTTCCCCTCAGTAAGTTTTGTTCACTTGCTATGCAATTTAAACATGATGAAGTGATATCAATTGGCATGCTACTTTGGAGCAAGAGAAAAGAGATTACTGGATCAGATTATTATATTATTTACTACTTAGCCAGAGCTATTTTACTTGAGTATTTTAAGCAACAAAATGTTGATGTGGTAAAAATTGGTGATATAGACATAACACTTATTGAAATATATGATACGTTATACGATTGCTTTGAAAAAAGTAAAAGAAAAAACTGGCCATGTGGTTGTTACGCTCGACTTGCAGCTAAATGTGCAGGAAATACAGAACAAGCTGATCACTTATATAACACAATTAAACCTTTTTTTCCAAGTATTGATGAACCTTTATTTAATTAATAAATACTTTATTATTAATTAAATTTAATGAGGAAGTTAAGTAACAACAATGACTAATCTGTAGGTTCTAGGCAACGTATTTAAACAAAAAAGATGACCCAAAAATATGTGTTGTTGATAATAGAAGTCGTAGGTACAGAATGATGATATATTGAATTTTCAAATTTAGCTATAATCTAAAAAAAGCAATAACTCACAACACCAAATAGCCCAAGGAAAGCTATACTAAAAACAGAATTTTTACATAAATGTATAGCTACCCTGAAACTTTTTTACAAAATTTAATTTTGATTTAAATAAGCCCAAGCATATTGCGCATAGAATTCAGCGCCTAATGCCATACCATCTTCATCCACATTAAAACAACCATGATGATGTGGCCATTGGGTATCTTTATCAGGATTACCCGAACCAACTAAAGCAAAAGCACCCGGTATATTTTCTGTATAGTAACTAAAATCCTCACCACCTGTTGTCGGTGCTTCAAAGTATAGTGCTTCTTCACCAAATGATTCGACAATTACTTTTTGTGCTAGTAATGCGCTTTCTTTATCATTGATTACTGGCAAAGTGCCATAGATGTACTCAACTTCGGCTGTTGCGCGGTACATTGCAGCAACTTGATTAGCATAACGCCGAATTGCTGATTCAATTTTGTCACGCACGGCAACGTTAAAACAACGTACTGTTCCATCTAATACCGCATTTTCGGCAATAACATTAAAGCGTGTACCAACATCCATACGACCAATTGTCACAACAGCGGGATCAAGTGGCGACACTTCGCGCGACACAATGGATTGGACATTCATAACAAATGCAGAAGCAACCATTACTGCATCAACGGTATCATGTGGCATAGAACCATGCCCACCTCTTCCTTTAAAACGCACAGTCAATAAATCAGCAGAAGCAAAACTCGATCCAACTACACAAGATATTTTTCCAACTGGCATTTGTGACCAAATATGCATACCAAATGCACTATCTACTCCATCAAGCACACCTTGTTTAATCATGCCTTTGGCACCTTGAGCAACCTCTTCAGCGGGTTGAAAAACAAGTCTTACATTACCTTTTAGTTGATCGCGAATCTCATAAAGCGCTTTTGCCGCTGTCAGTAACATAGAAGCATGGGTATCGTGGCCGCAAGCGTGCATTTTACCATCAATCGCTGATTTATAATCAATGTTTTCACTCAGTTCTTGTACTGGTAACGCATCAATATCTGCTCTTAATAAAATTCTTTTACCTGGTTTACCTCCTTGAATTTCAGCTATAATCCCTGTAGGTTCCGTACGTCGATAGGCAATTCCTATTTTATCAAGCTCCTGAGCAATTCTATCTGTGGTTCTAAACTCTTCCCACGGTAATTCAGGATGACGATGAAGATCGCGACGAAAAGCGACCATCTCATCAATATTTTGTTGTATTAATTTTTTTATGTTTGGATTCGTCATTTTACTACCTTTAATATTTCAATTTGTTCTACTTTTATAACACTAGCCATTGTTGAGCTATCATTAAATAAATACTGTTAATTTCCATTAATTGCTATTGATAATGCTAATAAATGTGATTATCACATTTTTTTGGATTTTATAATTAATTATTGCACTGCTGATGCCGGGCCTACTATCATATTCACCATTATTCCTGCTAATACAACTGAAACGATAGTCACCGATATAAATCCTCCAATCAACATTGGTGCTAACATATGACTAGTTAGTATTTCTTTCTCTTTTGGATCTTTAGTTAAATTATTAATGACTTCATTAGTGATTATGTAATCGGCAGGAAAACCATACAACGCTGTAAGCGCAATTGAAAAAGCCAGTTCTTTACTCACTTTTAATATTTTGCCTACAATAACTGAAAAAATAAACATACCGACAACTGCAGATAAAATAAAGATGACTAGGGGCGTTAGCAAACGCATAAGCATTTCGGGTGTTGCTCGACTTAATGTATCAAAAATAAATAACATTAACCCCATCACAGTTATTCCAAATCCACCTGCTTTTTTTAATGGATGGCGTTCTAAAAAACCAAATGACGCAGCTATTACACCAAATAACAAACATAATACAAATGGACTTACACTAACTATCGGTTTTAAAACTTCTGAAACAAAGTAAGCTAAAAAACCGATGACCGCAATACGTAAAAAAATGAAATACGATGAATTATAGCTTGAGGGAATTTTTGCAAACAAACTTGGCATTGGATTTTCATCAGACGATATTGCTTGTTGTTTATCAATGGAGGATTTAGAGTTATCATTTACATGCCAAGTGCCTGCATGATATTGCTTTAAAACTTTTCGTCCTTCGCGCTTTAGCATAATAGAAGTAAGTGGATAACCAACAAATCCTTGCATCACATAAATAATGATGGCAAAAACAGCCAAATCAGGCAATCCTGCATCTTTTGCCCCATTAGCCATAATAATTGCCGAAACAATACCACCCACTAAAGGAGGTATAGCAACCACTACCGTATTAAAATCGAAGAACAGATACCCAACTATGATAGCAATAATAATAATACCAACAATTCCTGCAAGAGAAATTAAGATGGTTTTCCATTGCAATAATAATTCTTTAACTGATAAAAGAGTACCCATGTTAACAATGAGTAAATACATAAACATAACAGCAACGACGGTTGGTACTCCAGCACGTGCCACAATATCGGCCGGAAAGAATGTCCAATATCCTAATAAAAAAAGAACAGCGCAGATAAATACAGACGGAACCCATGCTTTGGTGCGGATCGAAACGATATCGCCAAGATAAAGAATAACCAGTAACAGCACTAATGCCAACATTTGTGGCATGTCATTCATTGGTGACATAAAAACTCCATTTTTACTATTTTTATTTACTATTTTGAAATACTATATTTTTTCGATAATCGTTATTATGACGGAATTATTCATCAAGTTATATATTTTTTACTATAAAATCTTTAATTTCCTCTAAAAATAGATTGCCATATTTTTCCAATTTGATTTTTCCAACTCCCGTAACATTAATTAGCTCTTTTTTACTTGCTGGCGTTGTTTGTACCATTTCTAATAATGTTGCATCGCTGAAAATAATATAAGGTGGCACATCTTCACTATCAGCAATATCTTTGCGTAATCGTTTAAGATTATTGAATAACATACGCTCTTCAAAGGATAACATCGCTGTCATATTTATTGATCGAGCATAACGATTTAGGCGGCTTTTCTTAACAATTTCAAGGCGAGGTTTGGCTAACGATAATGGAATTTCACCTCTAAGTATTTTTCTAGCTTCTTGAGTTAATTGTAAGGTTGGTAAACTTGAAGACGTTGAAATATTTTGAATCAAATAACCTAAGTGAACTAGCTGTCGAATCACACTTAGCCAATAATTACTAGATTGATTTTTACCAATACCATAAACGGACAATTTATCATGACCATTTTCTTTAATTTGAGAACGAGCAGAACCTCGTAAAACATTAACAATGTATTGTGCACCATAACGTTGTTCTACTCGATAAATGCAAGATAAAACTTTTTGTGCATCAACTAAGCCATCGTATTGTTCAGGTGGATAAAGACAGATATCACAATTATTACAAGACTCCGTTCGTTTTTCGCCAAAATAGTTAAGCAATACAATTCGTCGACAAGTTAAACTTTGTGCAAATGACTCCATAGCCTCAATTTTATGTTGTTCAATCTCTTTATGTACCCCATCTGCTTTTTCGGCGATTTGTTGATAATACCAATTCAAATCATTTTTATTAAACAATAAAATTGCTTCTGCTGGGACGCCATCTCGCCCTGCTCTGCCCGTTTCTTGATAATAGGCTTCGATAGTTCTAGGGCAATCAGCATGCACGACAAATCTAACATTAGGTTTATTAATTCCCATTCCAAAAGCAACGGTAGCGACAATGATTTGCACATTATCTTTTAAAAAAGCTTCCTGAGCTATTTGACGCTCACTGTAAGAAAGCCCTGCATGATAAGCCATAACAGAAAATCCCCGACTGGCAAGTCGAGTCGTCATATCTTCAACTTTGGAACGACTAGAACAATAAATTATCCCACTATTTCCTTTTTGCGTTTCAATAAAAGAAACCACTTGTTCTGTTAAGTTAAATTTTTCAACAACGGTATATCGGATGTTGGGGCGATCAAAACTACGAACAACAACCAAAGGATCGACCAATTGAAGTTGATGAATGATATCCGTTTGTGTCATTTTATCGGCGGTGGCGGTTAACGCAACAATCGGAACGTTCGGAAATCGAGAGGACAACTGCCCTAATTGTCGATAATCAGGTCTGAAATCATGCCCCCATTGTGATATGCAGTGAGCTTCATCAATCGCAATGAGTGAAGGAGGGTGGCTTTGAATCATTGATATAAATGAACCTACGGCAAGCCTTTCAGGAGAGATATATAATAATTTTATCGAGTGATTTAAATATTTTTCAACTACCTCTTGCTGTTCTGCCAAAGACTGGGTAGCATTGAGAAGCGCCGCCGGAATACCGTTAGCAAGCAATTGATCAACCTGATCTTTCATTAATGAAATTAATGGGGAAATGATTAACGCAGTGCTTGGCAATAATACCGCTGGAATTTGATAGCATAACGATTTTCCCCCACCAGTTGGAATAATTGTTAATGTATCTCGTCCATCGATAATTGATTCAATAATTTCTTTTTGTTGATTTCTAAATGATTTATAACCAAATACATTGTGTAAAACATCTTCAATCTGATCTTTTATCGACATATTAACCAAAACAAATAACCCCCTTTATCAATTTAGGGAGTATAGCTAAAATAATTTCAACAAACCACTACCGACTTACATTTATTTGCTGTTTATATAATGCATAAAATTTTTCGGTTAACAGAAACAATGAGAAAACATTCATCTAACAATCATTTTTAACTTAACAATTAAATACCATTTATTGATTATTTTATCAACGTTATGTTTCGACAGATTAAAAAAACGGCTATTTTTAAATTTTTTACTTGATACAAATCGAATTGCCCGTTAATATTTGCGTGTTTCCGATATACGCCCGTAGCTCAGTTGGTTAGAGCATCACCTTGACATGGTGGGGGTCAGTGGTTCGAGTCCACCCGGGCGTACCATTCTTCTTAAGAATTTATAGCTATTTTGATCTTAAGTCTGTTTCCTATAAAATTTTCACTAATCGAATACAGCTAAAATAGCAAGCAGTGATATAATAAAATCAATTAAAATAACAGTAAACTATCCTAATTTATAGATAGTAAGTTCTATTATTCGGCTTTTCTCGTTGATTTCTATTAAACTACATCGACAATATTCCTGTTATAAAGACTGGTAACACTATGTACCAAAAAACGAAAGGAAAGCATCGTCATAAATAAAAAATTAATATAATCATGTTTAAATTATTTTAATAAAAACAAGAAAAATCAAACCAAAACTAATTGTTAAATATGGGCAATATCAACATTTGTTATCAATAATCATGGTAAATCACCACTACCTTATCACATTAAGATCTTCCCAAAGATATCAAAATAGATCTGTAGGTCGAATATTACCAATCTTTTTTAACCATTTAGCACTGGCTATGATTGAACCCGAGTTATTATCTTTGTCAAGATAAACTCCATTTGCCTTAATTTTATTAAGCAAATCTCTTATTTTCTCTGCTAAAAGTAATTTATTATCATCATGAATTATTATTGCAGTAATTATTTGGTTAACAGAACTAATTAAATTGTTTACTTCATTAACTAATTCAACTAAAAATCATTATCTCAATTTCGACGTTTTAGATTTAGCAAATAATTTGATGTAACTTATAAATGTTTTATCATTATAATTTTTTTCTTGGTTAATTTCGAAATTGGCAATAAATCATATTTGAGTACCATTTCTAACAAAATAAATTGTTTGATACACAAAAAATTATCGTGAGACCAATAAGATTTGGGAAAAGTCCGAAAATTCAAGAAATCAACCATATCATTTGGTTTATGATAATTAAATCCCTTTTTTAAAAGATTTTTTATAATTTTTTTAAGTTATCATTCTCAAACGCTTACCTGAAAAATTATCCCTAAATTAACAATATTGTTCTTATTAATAATAACGAGTTTTATCTATAGAATATATTGGTTTATCCCTGTGTATACAGGGAACACAGAAATGAATGCTCGGTCAAATACAGACGCCCCGGTTTATCCCTGTGTATACAGGGAACACAAAGCGGTAACATTGGCTAACAATTTTAGCCACGGTTTATCCCTGTGTATACAGGGAACACTAGGGTGAGCGAAAGCACTGTCGCGCATTAATCGGTTTATCCCTGTGTATACAGGGAACACTCTAATTATAACATACTGTTTTATAATTAAAATATTGACTGTCAAATTTCTACCGATTTTTTGGGATATTTTTCATTAAAATCACATTTTATAACACTATGTTTTTATTTAATTAATTAAAATTAATAGAAATTAAAATTACATTCTACGGGATTCTACCGATAAATTTATATTTTTCATATAATTAAAAAAATGGTAAACAATGAAATATATAATTGCGATTTTTGAATAGCAAAAAATGCTATGTAATATTGATGCCCGCCGATTTATCCTTGTGTGTACAGGGAACATAAGGTTAAGCTAAATTGTTTATTGATATTTATACTGAAACGTATGGTTAACCTGAAACTTTTTGACACATTTTACCCCTATATAGAGGAAATACCTGACTTTCTCGGCAACCAATACAAATATCAACTTTTTTAGTAATTGTATGGTCATGATTATCATAATTTACTCTTCTGGTGAAATTAAATTCACCTTAAGTTTAATTTAAATGTATATGGTTTTCAGACATAAAAAACCGCTTAATAAAAGTGTCCAACTTTATGGGGTCACTTCATCACCCAAAACAGCTACGTGCTTGTTCATACTACATCCTCACATTGTCTTTATATCCACTGTGAACATGTATATAGTTTATACAATATAGCTGTGTTAGTCTGATATTTCGTGTTAATAAGTGTAAATAGATATTTGGCTATGAGCGGTTATCTGAAAAGTAAGAGATTTGACTAACCACATTTGTGCACCCTGTAATTCTGTAATGGCAATATACACAGGGAGCATTAAATTAGCTGCATTCGACGAGGCATTGGAATTGGATTGATCCCTGTACATACAGGGAACACATTTATCTTATAATTAGTGATTTAATAGTTTACTTTTTTGAAAATCAAATTCTTCTTGTGTTAAAACACCACTTTCTTTTAGATCATGTAATTTTTTTAGTTCATCAGAAACAGATAAATTAGAATTATGATTTAATTTAATATTATTATCTTTTTTATTTGGTGACACTGCTGGGATTATTGTTAATTTGTCGCCCAAGCATAAAGGACATCGTTTTTTATAAAAAGGAATAAATAAAACCCAAATAAATCCTGTAAAAAAAACGCCAATTAGTGTGCCCACCCCGATTTTTCGTTTTGGAGTAACATTTCGTTGACAAAGGGTGCAATACTTTACGGCCATCTCAAATTCCTTAATGTTTTGAAAGTGCTCATTATATCAAACCATTCCAAATTTTCCACCAATACAAACTAATTTACTATGCCAATTAAAACCATATAAATCCCCGTTATGCTCTATTGATATTATTTTATAGTCACCATTATATTCGGTTGAATTCGATTCAATACGAACTAGCGGTTTATCCCTGTGTGTACAGGGAACATTTTTAGCAAATTGGCTTTTACCGCCTCTTGAAAGATGAAACAGATACTCTGATAATTTTATCTTCGCCTTAGGTTTAGTTAAAAGTTTAATATAGTTTATTTAAAACCAGACCGAAAACAAAGTAAAGTTTACTTTTTGCTTATTTAGTAAATACTAAATAAAATATAAAAAATAGGAGCTTCTATGAATAAAACTGAATTAAAAGAACTTAGAGCTAAAAATTTAAAACAATGGTTTACAAATAAAACAGTTCCCCCAAAAGAAAAGAGCTATATTTCTCAATTGATTAATGGTAAGGCTTCTTTTGGGGAAAAATCGGCTCGTCGTTTAGAGTACGATTATGGTATGCCTCAATTCTATTTAGATAAAAATAATATCCAATTAGAAGAATTGAACTGTAATAATCAATATCAACTTGATAATAATAACTATGTAATTGAGGTTTTAAATATAAACGCCAGCGCAGGAAACGGATTTTTGAATAACGATATTGTAGAAGTTATAAAATGTATTGAGTTTGACAATGAACACGCAACAACATTATTTAATGGGATACCGTCCGAAAACTTGAAAATAATTAATGTTTCTGGCGATTCAATGCAAGGAACGTTTGAAAGCGGTGATGCTATATACATAGATATTACGGTTAATCAATTCCAAAGTGATGGTATCTATGTTTTTACCTTTGGTCGTGGATTGTATGTAAAACGTTTACAATTAATCAAAAATAAGCTGATTGTTATATCTGATAATAAGAAATACCAAGATTGGGATATTAGTGAAGAAGGAATTGATCAGCTTTATATACATGGCAAAGTAATGTTGAGTCAGTCTATGCTTTTAAGAAAACATGGATAGGTAAGATTAAGCATAAATAAATGTTTTCGAGTTTTTTAATAAATTCAAACCGATAACTGGAATAGCGTATATTTTGGGTACAGGTAAATTGATGATGTTAAGATAGCACGAATAAAATATTCAGTAATCGTTAGAGTAAGAAGTAATTTCAGTGAGGAATATGATGAGTAATACCCAAGAAAAAATATTAAAAAGCATAAAATTAAGAGCTTTTGAAATAAAAAATAATGATATAGATAAAAAAACAATCGATGCTTGTGATAAATTAAAAGAGCGTTTAAAAGGTTCTAAATCATGCGAAGACCGAGAAATGATTTTAAATGAAGATGATCCTTTCAAGGAGCGAGATTTTATTTCAAATTATTCTGATAAATATCCTGAGTACTTATTCTTTACAATAATGAGAATATCCGATAATACAGATGCGGGTATACCTAAAGAACTACTAGAAAAAGCACAATTCTCTCTCAGCGAATTAAGTTCAACTATTGGTAATGACACAGAAGCATTAAAGGCGTTATACAAAAATCATTTTTATTGTGCAATGAATAATAAATATTTAATAACTAATCTTCATTCTAATCGCATAATAAAGCCAATACAAACATATTTAAATTATTATATATCTGATACAATAATTGAGCTTAATCCTGTAATAAAAAAACCAGATAGTATAAAATTAAATGAAATTGATATAGTAGAATACAAAGACCCAATTACGGCAATTAATAACATATCGACAACTAATTTAGAATCTAAAAGCGAATCAAAAATATAACATCTATATATTGGGCTTAAAGATTTCATCAGCAATCTTCAAAGTGAAAGTGTTAAACTCAATGATACAGAGTTGGAACAACTTGTATCTATAGAACTAAAACTTAAATTTAAACAGCCCAAAGGAATGTCCGATTATGATTATAAACAAAAATTGAGCGCAAATATTAAACCAATAGCTGATTTAGATAGTGTCGTATATAAGACAAAAACAGGAGATAAGTTTATTAAAGGTAAAGATATTATTGAAACAAAAATTGTTGATGTTGAAGATATCGGATTAGGTAGAATATCAGAGCCCGATTTAAGTATTGAGATGGGTAAATATCTAAAGGAACTCAGTGAGAAAAATGTATAAATGGGTTATTAATATAATAGTTATAGCAATAATTTCGGTCTTGATTTCATTATCTGGTCTAAAAATTACTGTTAATGAAGCTGTTATGATGACATTATACACTGTCTCAGGGATCATGTTTTCGATTGGGCTGGGTCTTATTGTTTCGTTTAATCTAACTGAAGTTAAAAATCCGATTTATTTAAGTAAAATAAGGAAAAATATCAAGAGAGTAAGAGATGCTTTTATTTGTTATTTTATCTGTTTGACCATTTTATTTGTAATTATCCAGTGTCTGGATGATTTAAGGTTTTCTTTTTTATTCTTTAATTTCAGAGTTTTTGTGGCAATAACCTTATTACATTCTATTATTTATTATATTCATAATTTTCTTTTAATACAGGAATTGAATGATGATATTTTAGATAAAATTAATGAAACGAAATAATTCTCTAAACCTCTATTTAATCCGCCATTCGGCGGTTTTTTTATGCCTAAAATTCATTAAATCCTACTTATACACATATCTTTGTTTAAAAAACAACCAATCAAATAATTATTTTAATTACTTAACTCATTGTTAACTAAACAATTTGCTTTTTTATGCTTATACAGTTTAGTTTTTGTTAAATTATTTACTTTAGTTAACTTCTTACTAAACTAATCACATCAAAACAAATCAACCTACCGAGCAATTAGCAATACCACGAGTTACTAATTAGGTATCAAGATTTAAGTAGCTAGCAGGGGAATATGAACATACTGCGGCTTTGGAAAGTAGCAATCACAAGAGTACGCATCGGGTGAACAACGCAATCACTCCTAGCCTCGAGAGAGACCGACTAGCCATCAAGTTCTGAAGTAAAGATTGCTAATTGCTGTTTATACAGCATTCAAATCAAAGCCCATTCAGTGAGTAATCAGTGAGCTTGAATTTGAATTAGGTATAAGGAATGGTTATGACAGTTAAATCAAGTTTTTGGATTCAGACATTGAATAAGCTATCCAAAATATGATAATCCAAATAGAGGAACAGGACGAAAAAAAGAGTGAATAGAATCATTAATAAAATAATTATATGAGAACATGAATAATGATGATTCTCTCGAAATTGAAGACAAAATTAGAATGGCATTTGGCTAGAAATTTGGTTATTTTAGTTTAGACAATAAAAAACCACATTAAATGGTTTAGAAAAAATGAAACTTTTGAAGTAAAAAGTGAAATTTTGCTTATCAAGATTAATGATAACGCTTTATTATTTTTTTAATGTGTCTTTGATTATAATTACCTCTCAGACCAAACCCGCAGCATTCAATATGTTTCCCCCAAACCACCTATTGTGTGTTTAATTCCTTATGCACACTTAGGACTAAGCTCATCATCATAAATCTCACTCCCTTTGGCAAGATTCGGGCAAACATATATAACTTCATTGCAGGCTGCACATTCACATTTATCCTTTCTTAAGATGTTTTCTTTAGGATTTCATCATAACAATTAATTAAGCATTAAATAATAAATTCAATACGGTAAAAAATACCGTTAATTAATTTATATTATCTTTATACCATACCTCCGCCCTTGTTATATTAAATTGTGTTGAAATATCCTCATCTCGCGATACATTTTTACTAAAAATATTTCCAAAAATACTTGAAAATGGAAATGCAAACAGTGGCGAAATAACATGATGACTTAATAAGCCATACTGTTCATTTAATGAATTCATAATAATATTGTTAGATTTATCAATATAGAATTCTAATAATAATTTACAATTTGTTTTATCCATAAAAATTGGGGTAATACCCTCTGCAGCGGTTGAATATGTTGTTTCATTTGTCTTAACCGATGACCTAATGATATGCGCCGATAATTTAGAGTCATCCAATTTAAACAGCATAAAGCCATCGTTATACATTTTACGCATACCTCTGGTTTGTGTTAGCACAATTCCATTTAGCTCTGGTCCTTCAAATTCTAAATATAAATATGTTTTTTTGCCATCAACAAATAATTGCAGTGAATCCTGTCCAATCTGATCATACAGATCTCTTCTAATATAATTGACTATATTCTTGCGCGCCGGGACCGTTGCGATACACCGAATAGGGCCGGATTTATATAATAAATTACGGGGATTGAAATTAGATTCGTAATTTTTAACGAAATCAAAAAAACCAAAATAAAAATCAGTTGTGTCAATTTGTTTATCTTTACCATAAATATATGACAATTTATTTAACCCATATTTTAAATCGCACAGATACCGGGGAACATCAACCCCTCCATAACTGGTTTTTCCGTTTGTCATATCAAATCTAGGTAAGATCCTATACGAGTTAACTACATCACTCATAATGTCTTTGTGCATAACATAGCTGCCCGTAGCATTTTCATATGAAGCTTGGCGATAAACGCACGCAACGTTGTTAGTTTCACACCAAATATAAACTTCCATGGTTGGCTGGTTAATGAATTTCTTAACATCTTTCGCGAGTACAATTGATAAATATTTTGTACCTGTGCCAGTGTATTGGCTGGCATAGCCAAATGGAGAATTAGATTTACTATCCATAAAATTAATTGATTGATACGGTGTGGAATCATTAATAATAACGGTATTTGAATATAAACGACTCGCTAGCCACATTGCTTGATATTTATGCCCCAAATCACCAAAATGTAATCCGTCGGGTTGCAATTCACCCCATTTATATTGATTGTTATTTTGTAACCAACTAATCATTGCATTGGATAAATCAAAAAATGGGATATTATATTTTTGGGCTAAATATTCTTTAGTTTGATTATATTGTTGAGTAACATCTATTTTATCCCTTTCGCTTCCGTCCTTTTTTGATAGGTATGTTAGATTACATGATAGCAACACAGGGGTTGAACCATCTTTTATAACTTTTTTAATTAATAGCTCTGTTTGATTAATATATCGATATAGCCGATTAGTTCTAGCGGCGTCATTTAGTCCAAAGTTGATGATAACCATATCACATACTCCGTAGTACGGATTTTTTGTGATATTGGCCTCATAATTATCTGTTGCCCAACCGTTTTCTATTCGTTTCCCGCTAAATCCTGCATTAAAAACGTTTATATTATTATTATGATACATTTCTCTAAGCAACAATTGTAGCTGAGCTGGCCACGCATTAGGGGCATTGAGGTTATGATTTGTTCCTGTAATATTTTTTATATGGTTTGTTGTATTGATACCATCGGTGGTCGAATCACCATAACATGCAATTTTAACATCTTCCCCGGCCGCCATTTTTGCCATTATTAGATGTAGCTTATTGTAGTCTTCGGGTAAAGCATCTAATATCCGCTGTATACTTTCACCGGTTTGTTGCTTAATGACTGACATGATTTATCTCCTTACATATTCATGTTCTATTATTTTTGGAAAGTGTTTTGATTTTAACTGGCAACTTCTATTACTGCTTTTTAGTTACTAAATAATTATCATTGTTAAATCATTTTTAGCCAATTAAGCAATATTGTGACAAGTTGAAATACAATATGAAAAGGCATTGTCGATCTGTTAAGCAAAAATCAATGGTATTAACCATATTGGTTCGTTGTTTTAGTAAATTGAGAGTAACGGAAATTAGAATGGCCGCCATTAAACTCACCGATAGACGGCCATAGATTATGCAAATCGCTCTCTCCCATCAAACTTCACATACTTTTTGCACTCTTTACGTCCGCCATTGCGCTAACACTGCAAATGACATCCAAAAATTTTCAGCAAACATGACATACTCCCATTCTATACAAGATGTCCGTACCTGATTTTTCTGAGTATATAACCGCACCTAATAAAATCTACATTACCCTTTTTACCATCAAATAGGAATTCATAACCGTAATAAAACGTGGTTAGTTCAAGGTCTGATGAGTAAATATGGACCAACTGGGTATTAGCGTTGTTAAAATTTTAAACTGAATTAGCAACAAAAAGGATGAATAACAGGAGAGCAAATTCAACGAAACTTATAATAAATCGGATAAGTATCCTAAAACAAAAAGCCCTCAAATGAGAGCTTTATAAAATCCTATTATAAATAATTTAGTATACGGTTTATCCCTGTGTACAGGGAACATTTACGAAAACAAATTTACAATCATATAAGAAGCTGCCGCTTTTATGGTTTCAAAGGTTAACTCACCACCTTTACCTTTAATAAGATTCTTTATTTTGTTCCAATTTGTATCACTTCTAATATTATCTAAAAATTCATGTCCTGCTAACGTTAAGTCTTGAGCATAATATTCATACATCATTCGATCACTACTTGAATTAATGGCTTCAACTAAACGTGCATCATTAAGTAGTTTTATATGATAACCAACAATCTCAGGATCATAGCCTTTAATCGAAAATGACGATATTTTCATATCACATGGAGAGTCTTCTATAGCTAGCATTATTTTTCTAATTAATTCCCAATCTCTTTTCATCTTTTAACACTGAAGTTCCAAATAGTTACAACTGAAATAAATAAAGTAATTAAATTATACACAATATAATTAATTGATCACTTTGATTTATGCCTAATTCTTAACGCTTCATTTTCCATTATTTGAATGTCGTTAAATTTTCATTACGGTTTATCCCTGTGTATACAGGGAACACACCCACCCAGCCGAAATTGTCAATCCGTTATCAGGTTTATCCCTGTGTATACAGGGAACACGCTTGCTAGACCGCGTGTTATTCCTGCGCTGTCGGTTTATCCCTGTGTATACAGGGAACACAATTTTTATCTCGCCGTATTTCCGTAATTCAACGGTTTATCCCTGTGTATACAGGGAACACATCGACGTTGTTGGTCAAAAATAGGGGGTGATCGGTTTATCCCTGTGTATACAGGGAACACTCCAATTATAACATACTGTTTTATAATTAAAATATTGACCGTCAAATTTCTACCGATTTTTTTGGATATTTTTCATTAAAATCACATTCTATAACACTATGTTTTTATTTGATTAATTAAAATTAATGTAAGTTAAAATTAGATTCTACGGGATTCTACCGATAAATTTATATTTTTCATACAATTAAAAAAATAGAAAACAATAAAATGTAGAATTGTGATTTTTTTGAATAGCAAAAAATGCTATGTAATATTGACGCCCTGCTGATTTATCCCTGTGTGCACAGGGAACATCGTAGTGGGCGGAATGCCCATTGAAACTTGCGCGGTTTATCCCTGTGTATAGGAAACATAGGAGATAAACCACTACGTATTACGTCAAATTCAGTTTATCCCTGCGCGAACAGGGAACATTGATTAGTTAGTAGAACAATTTTTTTGCAATTTTTTAAATGCTTTTGCAAAGCCAGCTAGAGAGAACTCAAAATCTTTAGTTTTTGAATATTCGGCTCTAACCACTAACTTTTTCCCTTTTTTTATCAAATTATTAATTTCATTAATATCAGAAAATTCATATCCTATCTCTTTTTTAGTCCAATCCATTTCAAATGGAGTTTTTTTGTCCACTCTTAATACGACTTTTGTTGAATTTCCTCTCTCGTTTATTTTTGGTAAATCATTTATATCAAATGATAAGAGGCTAACTGAATTACAAGTAAATAAAAACGTAGCAGTTTCATTATTCTATTTTGTTTTATCAATCGTGAAGATTCTGACTATTTTTTCATCAGTAATAGGGTCTTCATTGATATCAACTATCCAGTTACCGGTTTTTACTGAGCCGCAAAAAACAAAAAAGGGGACAAACAACAAGCAAAACAAAATTTTCTTCACACCATTTTCTTAATCTTTACATTTATTTACAATATTATTTTATTTAATAGATTTTGGCAATAAAAAACCCTCATTAAAGGGTTGAATTGATTTGATACTTTATGCTAAAAAACAATATTTTTAATAGCTACAACTAATATTATGCCATCGGGTTATTACTATTGAATCTTGCGCATCATTTACTCTTAATAATTTATTGTCTTTTAAGAAAGCCCAATATAATTTTTTTCCTGTGTAACTGCCAAATGAATTTTTAGCATTGACATAGAGGCAGACCGAATATCCGGTGACAACCTCCCCATATTCAATTATGAAATCTTTCTGAGGTTTAGAAATGTTAGAATATTTTGCAGAATCAGGATCTTTCAATACGTCCCGAAAATACGATTTTATCTTAGGAAAAAAATTTACTGGTTTGTTACCAAATTTTTCATTCTCGAAGTCAATAGATAAATCAAGAGTACAATTACCCCATTTAAAAACAAGATTACTTATTTTAGTCGTAATCACATACTTTGTTCTATCATTTGCAAGAACATATACTTTCTCTGAGTCCTCTGCAATAGATAAATTATCTGCAAATTCTGTAAACTCTGTAAATTTAGGCGATTTATGCTCCTTGTGTGTTAAATCTTGAGCAACAAATCTATCATTGGTTACCCGAACAGTTCCATTCGCCAAATAGTTTAGATTTTCTTCTGTTTCAATACCCATTGCATATTTACAATTATAGAAATCATCAGCAAATACAAAAAATGGGAATAACAACAAACAATAAATAATCTTTTCCATACCATTTCCTTATTCTTTATGTTTTTTTGCAATGGTATGTTATTTAATAGACTTTGGCAATGAGAAACCTCCATGCGAGCGGTTTGTAGTAGTTTTGTATTTTATCCCTGTGCATACAGGGAACTCTGATTCGATCAGGTAGTTTTTACCGCTGCAAACGGTTTATCCCTGTGTATACAGGGAACGCTGAATAAATTTTGGAAAGGCGATCGACTCGAACGGTTTATCCCTGTGTATACAGGGAACGCTTTGGCAAGTGCAAAAATTAATCTCCGCGTCACGGTTTATCCCTGTGTATACAGGGAACGCTGATTTTACCCAGTTGTGGATTTTTACGGCTGCGGTTTATCCCTGTGTATACAGGGAACGCGTTCAAAAAGCAACTGAGCGAGATCCTAATGCACGGTTTATCCCTGTGTATACAGGGAACGCCCCAATTATAACATACTGTTTTATATTTAAAATATTGACCGTCAAATTTCTACCGATTTTTTAGGTTATTTTTCATTAAAATCACAATCTATAACACTATGTTTTTATTTGATTAATTAAAATTGATGGAAATTAAAATTAGATTCTACGGGATTCTACCGATAAGTTTATATTTTTCATATGATTAAAAAAATTGTAAGCAATGAAATATAGAATTGTGATTTTTGAAATAGCAAAAAAATGCTATGTGATATTGCACTAGGTTACGTTATGGCAGGTTCAACAAGTGACTTTTATATTTAGGGTGTAAATAGTTAGATTACTATAAATAAAAGATGGCTGTTAAAACAGCCATCTTTTTTCACAGAAAAATATTTATTAGTTCAATTTATTTAGAAGTTAATCTCGGTACCCACAAAGTAACGTCGACCTTCTAAAGTTTTACCAAAGTCAGCGTTTGAAACATCTTTGTCAAATAAGTTATAAACCCCACCATAAATCTTAGCATTTTTATTTATTTGGAAAGATGCCCCCACATCCCAGAAAGTATAGCCTGGATATTCAATTTTCTTACCACTACGATCTGTTGTACTTTCAACACCATAATAAGCAACTTTAGTCCATAAATCCCAGTCTTGAGCAACATACCAATCAAGTTGAGTATTGAATTTTTGCTTTGGTGTACGGTTTAAAGGTCTCCCCTTATTATTTCCTGTTTTTTGTTCTGATTTATTCCAAGAGTAGTTAGAACTTAACAAGAAGTCAGTAAATAATGGCGTTTTGAATGATAGCTCTAAGCCTTTAAGATCTGCTTTATCCACATTCTCACGCCCCTGAACAAAATCAAATTTTTCACGATATCCATTGATCTGGCAATTTCTAGATCCAGCTTCACCTCGGCAAATATAATAAGATTGGATTTTATCTTTATATTTGGTATAAAAAGCTGTTACAGATGCATCAACACCATATTCATTGGTATAACCAACACCAATTTCAAATGAATTCGTTTTTTCAGGTTTTAAATTTGGATTTCCCATTATCATCCCTCTATTACCTGTTCCTGATCCACCTGTAACTTGTCCCCAGTCAGAGACAACTTGGCGTAGTTGTGGTGTTGCAAATCCAGTTGAATAGCCACCTTTTAAAGTAAAGTTATCATCAATATTCCAAACACTATAAATTTTTGGATTCCAGTTATGTCCATAATTTTCATCTCTATTATAACGTACGCCAGCAGTAATACTCCAATTATCAACGATTCTCATCTCGTTATCTGCAAACAACGCATAACTCCAACGATCAATTTTTGTTAAGTTTGTATTTAACTGATTACCACCATCATGAAGTTCTTGATAAGTATATTCTCCACCAGCGGTTAACATATTAATTGAGAAAGGAATGGTCACACGAGAGTCAACATTAGTATTGCGAATTTTCATTTTTCTTTCTGGATTATTATTGCTTTCATGAGCAATAAAAGATGTCGTCGATACATCACCAAACAAACCATTATGAGTCAAGGCAAAAGAATTGCGACGGTTATCTCGGTTGAAATCGCCACGATTAACTGGTCTTGTTTTTCCTCCTGTAGCATTACTATTTTGTAAAGATCGCCCAAAGTCGAGATCAAATGTTTGGGTTTCAGTTGCATTAAGCGATATTTTACCATTTAGGCTACGTAATTTTTGTGCGGAATGACCATTTAAGAATTCATCTTCATGACGTTTGGTATATTGACCATATAATTGAATTCCTAAAATATCATCAATAATGGGTCCCATTGTGGAAAAACTACCAATATAGGTATTTTTTTCATCCGAACGGTAAGGAATAACTGACTCAATACGTAAACCTCCGTGCCATTCGTTAGACACTTTTTTAGTGATAATATTAACGACCCCACCCATGGCATCTGAACCATATAAAGAAGACATAGGTCCACGGACAACCTCAATTCGTTCGATAACCGTTAACGGTGGTAACCACCCTTGCTCAAAACCTGAATTATCACTATTAGGTCTGGTTTCACGGGTGCTGACTTTTTTACCATCAATTAATAATAAAGTGTATTTGGCATCCATACCACGAATACTAATATCGGTCGAATCTCCACCACCAGTTATAGTAACACCAGGTATATCTTTGAGTGCGTCAGTTACATCACGATAAGATTTTTTGCTAATTTCTTCTGGTGTGATCACTGAAATTGTTGCCGGAGCTTCTTTAATTTGTTGTGAAAATCCTGATGCTGTCACCACCATGGTATCAGTGTCTTTATCGCTTGCAGCCATAGCTATGCTAGACAATGATAATAAAAGACTAGTGTTAATGACATGTGTTGCCAATTTAAACTTAGTATTCATTTGTATAACCCTATTATTTATATTGATATTTTCAACCTCAATCCGGACGTACAATATACCATATGAGAATAGTTATCAATATCTTTTCTAAAAATTATTTATTACTAGACAATTTATACACTTTAAACAATAATAGTTATCATTTGCGTTGTAAACAAAGGAACCTATATGAAAATCAAAAAAAAATTACTATTAAGCACATTAGCTGCACTTGTCTTAGGATTAGCAGGTTGTCAATCTTCAATGACGGTAACTACAGACAATAATCAATCAGTTGTAGTACCTAAATCACCAAGTAAAGTTGTCGTGATGAACTATGGTGCACTAGATACTTTAGATGCTTTAGGTAAAGGTTCAATTGTTATAGGGGCGCCTCTTTCTGTTCTACCTTCTTATCTTGAGCAGTATAAAAATGCAAACATTGCTGACACCGGTAATATGAAAGAACCGAGTATAGATGCAATCAAACAAGCTAAACCACAACTGATTATTATTGATGGTCGTCAAGCCAGTAGAACTCAAGAGCTATCTAAAATTGCACCTGTAATTAATTTAAGCGTTGATGCAAAAAACTACCTTGAATCAACTAAGAAGCATATCAATCTATTAGCAGATATCACTGGCACTGAAAAAACCGCAAGTACATTAATTCAAACCCTTGATGTAAAAATAAATAATGCCCAATCTGTTGCTCAATCGAGTCCTAAAAAAGCAATTGTTGCAATCCATAATGATGGTAAAATGATTTTAATTAATGCAAGTTCAAGTGCAGCGTTAATCCATGATGTTTTAAAAGTAAAACGTGCCGTTCCATTTTTTATTCAACCAATAAATAATGGTGAAAGACCAAAACCAACTTTTATTGACAATAATTACGTCAGTGATGTTAAACCTGACATTATTTATGTCGTTGATCGTAGTAAAGCAATTGGTCAAACGGCTATGAAAGAAGACTTTTTTGATGCAAAAATATTAGCTGCAAGCAATACTCAAGTGGTTTATCTAACACCAGATCTTTGGTACTTATCTGGTGGTGGTGCAGAAAGTTTAGATCGTCAAATTGATGAAGTAATTAATGGTCTAAAATAATATTGTTATTGTTAATTGTTTAACTTCCTATTTGCCCTTATGCTGTTAGTAAGGGTTTTTTTATTATATAGGTATCTTAATTGTTTTTATCACTGTTCTTAGTATTCTAGAGTTTTAAAATACATTGTAAAGCTATCCATGCTGCTCAACTTTGGGTTTACTGAAAACAGTACCAAAAATTGCTGTATAATGATGGATTATTTGATACTTAAATGATGGCATGCCAAAAATTTAGATTTTATTATTGAACCAATAATTAATGTATGAAAATAATCTATCTATTTAACATGAATAAATTTATTATTTAGGAATAATCCTTTTGCTCTTATCAATACTTCAACTTTTAAGTAGTTCTTTTTTAAAATCTTAAAAATACGATTCCAATATGCTACTTTTAAATTTTTAAGATGACACATTTAATAAATGTAGTTCAAAAAGAACAAGTTTATAGTGCTCTCTAATTACAATATTATAAACCGTTATAAAATAGTGTATCGAATTTATTTGACGTAGATTATATACCTAAACAACAATTAACGAGACTGATCCATCAGTTCCTATTAAAGATAAATTATAATTTACCTTCTATAATCAACAGTCATGTTAGATATAGGGCTTTTATAATTTTATTTTATATAAATCATAACAACCTAAAAATTTTTATTAGCATCAATTTAAATATGTTAGAATGCTCGCCTATTGTCTAAATCTAAATTGACAAACTTTTAAATTCTCGATAAATACCTCTATAAATTTTAAAATTATTAAAAATACTATGAATATATCATCCCCAACAATTGGATTTGTGAGCCTCGGTTGTCCTAAAAATTTGGTTGACTCAGAGCGAATATTAACTGAACTGCGTACCCAAGGTTATCAAGTGGTACCTACTTATGAAAATGCTGATTTGGTAATTGTTAACACTTGTGGATTTATTGACAGTGCGGTACAAGAATCGCTTGAAGCCATTGGTGAAGCACTTGATGAAAATGGTAAAGTGATTGTTACCGGTTGTCTTGGCGCTAAAGAAGATCAGATCCGAAGTGTACACCCAAAAGTACTTGAAATTTCTGGCCCCCATAGTTACGAAGCGGTGCTAAGTCATGTAAATAAATATGCTCCAAAACCTGCATATAACCCATTTACCAGCTTAGTACCCGAGCAAGGGGTAAAGTTAACACCTAAACATTATGCATACTTAAAGATTTCAGAAGGTTGTAATCATAGCTGTACATTTTGCATCATCCCTTCTTTACGTGGTGAGATGGTCAGTCGTCCTATTGGTAATGTACTTGATGAAGCAAAACGATTAGTTGACAGTGGAGTAAAAGAACTTTTAGTCATTGCTCAAGATACTTCAGCTTATGGTATTGACATCAAAAACCGCACCAACTTTTGGAATGGTATGCCTTTAAAAACCAATATCCAAACACTCTGTGAACAATTATCTAGTCTTGGTATTTGGGTGAGATTACATTATATGTACCCATATCCGAGTGTTGATGATTTAATTCCATTGATGGCGGAAGGAAAAATCTTACCTTATTTAGATGTCCCATTACAGCATGCCAGCCCAACGGTTTTAAAATCAATGAAACGTCCTGGGACAATTGAAAAAACACTTGAACGAATTCATCATTGGCGTGAAATTTGCCCGGAAATCACTCTGCGTTCAACGTTTATTGTTGGTTATCCCGGCGAAACTGAACAAGATTTTGAATTATTACTCGACTTTTTAGAAAAAGCGCAATTAGATCGCGTTGGTTGCTTTCCTTATAGCCCTGTTGAAGGTGCAGCAGCGAATGAATTAGCTAACCAAGTTCCAGACGAAATCAAACAACAACGATTTGATAGGTTTATGCAGTTGCAGCAAAAGATATCAATGCAAAAATTACAAGCTAAAATAGGGAAAACCTTAGCGGTTATTATTGATGAAGTTGATGAAGATGGTGCAATAGGTCGTAGTATGGCTGATGCGCCTGAAATTGATGGTGTTGTATATTTAAATGAAGAAAAAGATGTCAACGTCGGGGATATTGTTCAAGTCATTATTGAGCATTCTGATGAATATGACTTATGGGGAACGGTTAAACGGTAATAAATCATGAAACAACATTATAAACATGAAATAAAAAATCTTGGTAAATTGGCTGTACCAGTACTTATTGCACAAGTATCACAAACAGCCATCACTTTTGTTGACACCATTATGGCAGGACACTACAGTAAAACGGCATTATCTGGTGTTGCAATCGCCGTATCAATTTGGTTACCAACAGTTTTGTTTGGTCAAGGACTATTAACCGTTTTAACCCCCATCATTGCCAACTTAAATGGTGCAGCTAAACGAGACCAAGTTGCGAATCACACACGTCAAGGTGTAGTGATCGCCCTATTTTTATCTGTGTTGATAATGTTGATTTTATATCATTCAGACCAAATAATCGGTCTAAGAAGTTCCGTAGATCACCCTATTGATCCCGAAATGATGGACGTGGCCGTAAAATTTTTACGAGCAATCATGTGGGGAGTACCTGCATTCTTGCTGTTTTTAGTTTATCGCAATCAATGTGAGGGGTTATCCAATACTAAACCAGCTATGGTAATCATATTTATAGCGTTACTTGCTAATATTCCAATTAACTATGTTTTAATTTATGGCAAGTTAGGATTACCTGCATTTGGTGGTGTTGGTTGTGGTATTACTGCTGCCATCATTTTTTGGCTAATGTTTGGATTAATCCGCTTTTATACCTTAACTACTGCAAGTCAACGTGATATTCGTGAAACACAATTGACCAAATGGGTTGATTTTAGTGTAATCAAAAATATCGTTGTCCTAGGTATGCCTCTGGCACTAGCCTATTTTTTCGAAATGAGCTTGTTTGCTGTGATAGCTTTACTGATTGCTCCACTTGGTCAAGTCACTGTTGCTGCACATCAAATTATCTTTACTATCAGTAGTTTAACGTTTGCAATACCATTATCGTTAGGTGTAGCATCAAGTATCCGTGTAGGTTTTTTACTCGGTAATAAAAAAACATCATTAGCAAAACAAACAGCTTATATTAGTTTGGCGATATCGTTAATGATTGCCGTGATAGTGGCATTAGTTCTGGTTATTTTTAGAACGCCAATTATTCATATATTCACAGAAGAAGTAGATGTTATTACTATTTGCTTGCAACTGATCATTTTACTCGCTATCTATCAAGCCTCTGATTATCTTCAAGTTGTAGCAAGTAACGTATTACGTGGTTACAAAGATACGAAAAGTATTTTTTACATCACGCTTATCTCTTATTGGGGCGTTGGTCTACCAGTTGGATACATTTTAGGATTAACTGATTTAATTATGCAGCCAATAGGTGCTGCAGGTTTTTGGATTGGAATTATATTAGGATTGGCGGTTGCTGCATTTTTACTTATTGCTAGAATGATCTACATTCAAAAACAACCCAAAGAAGTAATTTTAAATAAATCTTCAAGATAATATATAACATGAAAAGGATTAATATAGTTTTTGTTTCAATTATACAAAATATGTTAATCCTTTAATCATTATGGACGCCCTACTATTCCATCAAAAGTGGGAACATTAACCCATGATAGTAAATTACACGAAACTGGAATTTCATTGTTTTTCTTCATGAATATCTGTTATTTAACACGCTCACAATCCCATACGACAGTTGGTCCATATGAGTTATTCTTTATATATGTTACAAAATTCATACCTAAAAATATTTAAGGCATTTTATTGGTACTATAAATTATTAAGGTACATTGTTTCTAGCTATATGGTTTGTTTGTTATTTAAACGGTATTACTTACAGCTTAACCTCTTTTTGCACATTGATGATTTTTAACTGCTTAGTGCAATAATTCTAATGCATAGCATAACAAATAATCAAATATATTTATGTTCATTTAAAATAAATATAAGTTGATTAAAATCAAATTATTAATATAATCATGCATTTTATCAATTAATTGCATTAAAATGGATTTAATTGATATATCTGAACAAAAAGATATTCAAATTAAAGCTTCGAATAATAAGTTAGTTCCATTTAATGATTTGAAAAAAGATCCTAATCCATATTAAAAGATTTAATTTTTTGACTAAGAACATCATACCATCACTAAATTACTAGTTATGGTTTTTAAATTTAATTGAAAATAACAAAATCATGAAAAAACAATAAATAACCAATCAATCTAAATCAAAACAAATGTTATCTCTAATATTTAATTTTGGAAAAACATCTGGTTCAACTTCTAGTTAATATATAAATGGATTTTCAGGAATAGGATTGAATTTTCTAAAGAACATAAAATAAGCATAAAAAAACTTCGCTAAAGTTATTAGCGAAGTTTTATTCTGTTAATCAGACTATAATTTATTTCAATAAACTTTTCGCCTGATTTAAGACATTATCAATAGTAAAACCAAATTCTTTAAATAGTTGATCGGCTGGGCCTGATTCACCGAATGTTGTCATACCAACAACTTTACCGTTAAGACCAACATATTTATACCAATAATCGCTGATACCTGCTTCGATCGCTAAGCGAGCCGTCACTGAAGATGGTAATACAGATTCTTTATAAGTTGCATCTTGTTTATCAAATGCATCTGTCGATGGCATTGAGACAACTCTTACTTTTTTACCAGCTTCGGTAAGTTTATGATATGCCTCAACAGCAAGTTCAACTTCCGATCCAGTAGCAATGATAATTAGTTCTGGTGTGCCAGTACAATCATTAAGAATATAACCACCACGATAAACATTAGCTAATTGCTCAGCACTACGTTCTTGTTGTTTAAGATTTTGTCTTGAGAAGATTAGCGCTGTTGGACCATCTTTGCGTTCTATCGCATATTGCCAAGCGATAGCTGATTCAACTTGGTCACATGGGCGCCAAGTACTGACATTTGGAGTAACACGTAAACTTGCCATTTGTTCAACAGGTTGGTGTGTTGGTCCATCTTCACCTAAACCAATAGAATCATGAGTATAAACGAATAATGAACGAATTTTCATTAACGCAGCCATACGGATAGCATTACGTGCGTATTCCATGAACATTAGGAAAGTTGCGCCATAAGGAATAAAGCCACCATGTAATGCAATACCATTCATGATCGCTGACATACCAAATTCACGTACACCATAGTGGATATAATTTCCATTTGGGTTGGCTAAAATCTCTTTTGAACCTGACCACATGGTTAAATTACTTGGTGCTAAGTCGGCAGAGCCACCCAAAAATTCAGTTAAAGTAGGAGCAAACGCTTCAATCGCATTTTGTGATGCTTTACGTGTTGCAATTGTTGCTGGATTTGCTTGCAGTTTATTCACAAAATCTTTTGCTACTTGTTGCCAATTAGCAGGTAGATCGCCACTAACTCGACGTTTGAACTCCTGAGCTAAATCAGGATAAGCTTTAGCATATGCGTCAAAACGTGCATTCCACTCATCTTCAACTTGTTTACCTTTGGCTTTTGCATCCCAAGCATCGTAATATTCTTTTGGAATTTCAAAAGCAGGATAATTCCAACCAAGTTCTTTACGTGTTGCTTCGATTTCAGCATCACCTAAAGGTGCACCATGACTTTCGTGGCTACCCGCTTTATTTGGTGAACCAAAACCAATAATTGTTTTACACATTAACAATGACGGTTTATCGGTTACTGCTTGTGCTTGTTCAATGGCTTCTTTTAAAGCTTTAGCATCATGACCATCAATGCCACGAATTACATGCCAACCATAAGCTTCAAAGCGTTTTGCCGTATCATCAGTAAACCAACCATCAATTTCACCATCAATTGAAATACCATTTTCATCATAAAATGCAATAAGTTTGCCTAATTTAAGAGTACCTGCTAATGAACATACTTCGTGTGAAATACCTTCCATCATACAACCATCACCCATAAATACATAAGTATGATGGTCAACAATGGTATGGCCTGATTTATTAAATTGCGCAGCTAATGTTCTTTCAGCAATAGCCATACCTACCGCATTAGCAATACCTTGTCCTAATGGGCCTGTTGTTGTTTCAACCCCCGGAACATAACCATATTCAGGGTGACCTGCGGTTTTTGAATGCAATTGACGAAAGTTTTTAAGATCATCAATCGTGACATTGTAGCCAGTTAAATGCAGCAAGCTATAAATCAACATAGATGCATGGCCATTTGATAATACAAAACGATCGCGATCCGCCCAATTAGGGTTAGTAGGATTATGTTTTAAAAATCCACGCCAAAGCACTTCCGCCATATCGGCCATACCCATAGGTGCACCTGGATGACCAGATTTAGCTTTTTGCACACCGTCCATACTTAATGCTCTTATCGCATTCGCTAGTTCGCGGTGAGATAAAGTCGTTGCATTCATGTTGTAATCTCCAAAATATTTTTAATTAAAAATTCCTAATCTAGCAAGTTACTATTCTTAGCAACAAATGCTGTCGCCTGCCAAATTTGTTAATCAAATCGAATTAAATAATGTAAAAATGGGGAGCTAGCTCCCCCTTTGTATTCTATATGCTTAAAGTAATGCACTAATCATATCTTCTAATTTGCCTTGGTCAACAGCAAAAGCACGGATACCTTCAGCAAGTTTTTCAACTGCCATGGCATCACTATTGTGTTGCCATCTAAATTCAGCCTCAGTCATCGGTGCTGGGCGATCGACTACCTGTTGATTTGGATTAATTTTTTGTGTTACAGGGGCTGTTGATTGTTGCATTTCAGCAAGCAAACTCGGTGCAATGGTTAGACGGTCACAACCCGCTAGTGCTAAAATTTGGTCAACTTTACGGAAACTTGCGCCCATCACAATCGTTTTATAACCATGTTGTTTGTAATAATTGAAGATATTACGAACCGAAACTACACCAGGATCTTCGTCTGCAACATAAGGATCGATTGGTTTTTTAGCTTGATACCAATCATAGATACGGCCAACAAACGGAGAAATTAAAAAGGCATTTACTTCAGCACATGCTCTTGCTTGTGCAAATGAGAAAAGTAATGTCAAATTACAGTTAATCCCCTCTTTTTCAAGAATTTCTGCTGCTTTAATCCCTTCCCACGTAGAAGCGATTTTAATTAAGATACGTGATTTATCAATACCTTTTGCATGGTAAAGTTCAATGATACGACGTGCTTTGTCTATACAACCTTGTGTATCAAATGATAAACGGGCATCCACTTCTGTCGAGATACGACCAGGAACAAATTTTAAAATTTCAGCACCAATATTAACAGCAACTTGATCACATGCATTAACTAATTGTTGTTCTTTACTACCACCCAATTTTTTAGCGGTTTCTACAGCAGAATCAATTAGATATCGATATTGAGGAAGTTGAGCAGCTTTTAGTACAAGGGATGGGTTAGTTGTAGCATCTTCAGGAGAAAATTGTTTAATTGAATCGATGTCTCCAGTATCGGCAACAACGACAGTTAATTTTTTAAATTCATCTAATTGACTCATACTTCTTTATCCTCTACAGCTTTTAGTTTAATAAAAATATAATAGCATTTATTCAAAAATAAAACGACAGTACCCTATTGCTATTTCGCATATATAATAGATTAAAAAACAAACAAATATGAGGTAAAATTAAAGTTTGAAAAGTTCTCATTGTTCGCAAATTTAATCTGCTTAACCCAAAAATTCTAACAAATAATGATTATTTACTATAGAGCTGATCATAATGGTTGATACGCTCAACTTTAGTCGTCAATCCACCACCTTCAAATTCAGAATTTGACCATGATTGCACAAATTTTTTAGCTCAACGCCAATTACTCTAGCACCCATTGTCATAATTTGAGCATTATTACTCTTTCTGGCACGATCAGCCGAAAATATATCATGACATTAAGCTGCACGAATACTAGGTAACTTATTTTATTGGCAGCAATGGCAACACCGATACCTGTCCCACAAATCAAGATACCTTGTTCTGCATACTTGCTTTGATAGAACAGACTACGTCGTTTACAATATCAGAACAAAAAAGCGTTTTTTATTTATTTGTCACTACTATAATCAACAATTTCAATCCTTTATTTAGTCAAATAATCAACTATGTTATTTCTAAATTCAAAAGCGGCATCATCAACACCAATGGCTATTGGTTTCATATTATTTTACCTCAATTTAATTCAAAAAATGAACATAGGTTCATATTAATATCATTTGATGATTTTTAAATATAAATTAATTCAATTATGTGATGAAAGTCTCGAAAATAAAATATTTTTTAAGAAAATATAGCAATAACTTATACTATTAATTACAAAAATCACTACCTAAACACAGTATCTATAGTAAAAATTTTTACATTATTTAATCAAAGGTTGATTGTAAAGACATTTGAACAGAATCATTTTAAAAAGATATGATTTATTTATTTAACCAAACATAAACTATTTGCTGAGTGACATTACAACCTGCACACGTTTTGCATTGATTAGGTGTGCATGCGGTTTGATTATCCCCCATGATAATTCGCTGAATGCTTCCTTTTTTAATCCAAAAATCCAACATTTGTGCTGTGGCACTGTTAGGTATACGAAAATGTCGGGCAATGTCTTGCAACTCGGCACGATTTTTTAATTGCACATAATCTCGAATTGAAGTTACTAGCATAATAATAAAAGATGCAGGGTTATGTCCTGCATCTTCTCCTTAATTTATGATTGAATGGTTAATAAATAAGATGTTTTAAGGATCTGCTATTTAATAACAGCAGGATGAATTTTTAGAGTTAGATGAACTGACAGCTGTTTGATTAAAAATGGAATATCGCCCTAATATCCGCAAAGTGATAATCATAATTAGCATAAATGCCCCACATCCCAAAAGCCACCAAACTGCCGATTGTGAATGTCCAATCAAAGTTGTTTGATAGTAAATTGTTGCAGATAACCAACCAATGATAAAAGTCCAAATGCCAACAAATATCATCCATCTTATACCCGCTTCACGATATACCGCCCCTAAAGCCGCAGCACAAGGAGTATAAAGTAATATAAAAATCAAATAAGCTATGGCGACCGATGGCGTCATAAAGGAATTTTTTATTTGAGATACTGCTGACGAATCCACAGCTAACTCGGATTGTAATGAGTCAATATCATCATTAACAGTAGATAACCCTAAAGGATCTAAAACAGCATCAGACAAATCAACTAGATTTTTAGGAATCGTTTTAAGTGCATCAAAAATCCCTTGCGACAAATTAAATGATTCAGCCTGTTGTGTGGTATCCATTTCATCCATAGAATAAAGCGAATTTAAGGTGGCAATAACCGATTCTTTGGCGAAAATACCCGTAAAAATACCAACGGTAGCAGGCCAATTCTGTTGATTAATACCCATTGGGGCAAATGCTGGTGTAATCTTTTGGCTAACTGCAGATAGCATGGAATCTTGTGAATCTTCATGTCCAAACGTTCCATCCCGTCCCCATGAGTTAAGCAAACTCAAAACAGTCACCATGATTATAATGGCTTTTCCTGCTTTGAAAATGAAATTTTTCAAACGTTGCCAAGTTAAACTGAGCAAACTGCTTAAAGTAGGAATTCGATATACGGGCATTTCCATAATAAACGGCGTAATCGAACCTTTTAATAAAGTAAATTTAAGCACAAATCCTGTGATAATTGCCACTGCGACACCTAACATATACAAACTAAAAACGATAAATGAAGCATGTCTAGGTGCGAAGATAACCGCAAACAACGCATATACTGGCAATCTTGCTCCGCATGACATAAATGGAATCATACAGATTGACATAATGCGATCGCGCGTGCTTTCTAATGTACGCGTTCCCATAATAGCTGGTACGCCACAACCAAAACCGACTAACATAGGTACAAATGCCTTACCCGGCAAACCGATACAGCGCATACCACGATCGACAACAACTGCTGCCCTTGCCAAATAACCCGAATCTTCTAAAAATGACATACAGAAAAACATTGCCCCAATTACAGGTATAAAAGTTGAAACAGTTTGAATACCGCGTCCGATACCATTGGCCAAAATGGCGATAAGCCAGTTAGGAGCCTGTATGGTTTGCAGTACATGTGCTGTACCATCCACAAACAACGTGCCACATAATCCATCAAAAAAATCAACAAATACTGTTCCAAAATTAATCGACAACATGAACATGATATACATTGTTAACAAAAACAATGGAATACCTGTAATGCGTCCTAAAGTAATTTTGTCAAGCATATCTGAAAAGCGAACATTTAATTCACGAGGCTTGTCAATGACCGTTTTACAAATCGCATCAATTGTATCATAGCGCGCAGATGCTAGCGCTACGTCAATTTCGTTATCGCACCATGCGGAAAGTGACAGACGACAAGCTGTTAGCTTTTCACTCTCAAGTTGGGTCAAATTGTAGTGTGAATCATCTAATAACACATCTTGCAACTGCCATGAATTAAATCGACGTAGTTCACTATCTTCAGGTAATTCATTAATATACCTATCAATAATAGCTTGCTGTTCATCCCCCAACAAATTGATTGAAGGATTAGCTACTTGGGAAGATACTGTCATCGCTTCAATTTGCTGATACAGTGCTTGCAATCCTATTTTTTTACTTGATGATATCGCCACCACTGGACAACCCAGCAATTTCGATAACTTTGCAACATTAATCTGTTCACCCATTGCTTTAACCGCATCCATCATATTAAGCACAACGATCATAGGCAATTGCAAATCAACTAATTGACAGGTCAAATATAAACTGCGTTGCAAATTTGTCGCATCAATAATATTGACTATCATGCAATCATCTTCACTCAAAACAAACTGCCTTGCAATTAACTCATCTTGCGAAACGCATAATGGATCGGATTCAATTGAATAGGTTCCCGGTAAATCGACAATATCGTATTGTTTCTGATTATAGGCAAACAGACCTGTTTTACGCTCGACAGTAACGCCAGGCCAATTTCCCACTCTTTGTTTGGCACCGGTCAACAAATTGAATAATGTTGTTTTGCCACAATTTGGATTACCAATTAGTGCGATCTTCATGCTCCGACCTCTAACACTTCGATAAAAGAAGCTTCTTGGCGGCGTAAGCATAATAAAAATCCACGCATATTAATCTCAATGGGGTCACCAAGTGGCGCAGTCCGTACTACCTCGACTTTACAACCCGGTGTAATGCCCATAGCCAGTAATTTACGACGATAAGGTAACGATTTAGGTAAAAATCTAGAAATAACCGCCTCACGCCCTATCGGCAAGTGGTTAAGAGTTAAAGATGACATCATACTTCCTACGTTTATTTAGCTTATTTATTTTTTATCGCACAAATTAAAATGCGAACGATTCGCAATATTAATACACATTAATGTAGAAAAAAACAAATTTTCATGTAAAAAATGGAAAGAATGGTCAAATAATGGGGGTAATTAGAAAATTTTCAATTATTTTTGAACAAAAATGCAGACTATCTTCAGAAAAAACTATTTTAACCTCTTTTTTAAGGTTGGTGAAATTATCACCCGTTAATCTTATTAAGTATAATAAAACAAAATCAGAACGGATACTCTCATTAATCATCCTAATTGCTGATAATAACTTATAGCTGTTATAATCTTTTAATATATTAAAGAAATGGATCCCCCCAATTATGTATATCATCTATGGTATTAAAAACTGCAACACAATGAAAAAAGCGTTTACTTGGCTTGATGATCATCAAGTTCAATATCAGTTTCATAATTATAAAACCGATGGATTATCGGCTGACCTGCTCGACACTTTTTTACAATTAGTAGATTGGCAAAGTTTACTTAATACGCGCGGTACAACATGGCGCAAATTAGATGAGCAGGTTCGTGCCCAAATCAATAATGCACAATCCGCCAAAAAAATTATGTTAGACAATCCATCCATTTTAAAACGTCCTTTACTGATCGATGGTAAGCGTGCTTTGTTAGGATTTTCTGACGAAAGTTATTCACAATTTATATCGCAATCAAAATAAGAACAAAACTATGATGAATGAACCTGTTATTGCGCTGACTACTGCGCTTATTGCTGAAAAATCGATAAGTCCTGACGATAAAAACTGTCAAAACATAATTATCGAACGTTTAAAAAAAATTGGATTTACCATTGAAGAAATCAATATTGGACAAACCAAAAATTTGTGGGCTTTTCATGGTGATCGTAAAAGTAAAACACTGATGTTTGCAGGTCATACCGACGTAGTGCCCGCAGGTGATGAAACTAAATGGCTTTATCCGCCTTTTACGCCTACCATTGATGAAAATGGTGTACTGTACGGTCGAGGTGCAGCGGACATGAAAAGTGGCGTCGCGGCTATGGTATGTGCAGCAGAAGATTTTATTAAAAGCAATCCTGATCATCATGGCTGTGTGGCTTTTTTATTAACGTCTGATGAAGAAGCTGACGCAAGCGATGGCACCGTTAAAGTAGTCGATTTATTAATCAAACGCCATGAACGCACTGATTATTGTATTGTTGGCGAACCTTCAAGCGATACCTTACTTGGTGATCAAATTAAAAATGGACGCCGTGGATCATTAACTGCAAATTTAGTCGTGCATGGTGTGCAAGGTCATGTTGCTTATCCTCATCTAGCAGATAACCCAGTGCATCGCTTTGCTCCTGCTTTAAATGAATTGGTCAGCACAATTTGGGATAATGGCAATGACTATTTTCCACAAACCACCATGCAAGTCGCAAATATCAACGGCGGAACAGGGGCAGAAAATGTAATACCTGGTGATCTGAGTGTTCAATTCAATTTTCGCTATAGCAGTGAACTTACCGACACACAAATTAAAGAACGTGTTGAACAAATTCTTCAAAAGCATAATCTAAAATATACCTTGAATTGGCGTCTTTCAGGTCATCCTTTTTTAACCCCACAAGGCGAGCTAACCAATGCTGCTGCCAATGCCATTAAGGATATTACGGGAACAGATACCCGCCTCTCGACCAGTGGCGGGACATCAGATGGGCGTTTTATTGCTAAAATGGGTTGCCAAGTCATTGAGCTTGGTGTGGTTAACAAAACTATCCATAAAGTCAACGAAAATGCCCACTGCCAAGATATTATTAATTTAACCGCAATCTATAGACGTATTTTAGAGACTTTATTACTGGCATAATTAAGCCCGTTTCACTTATCTAAAAGGAGATAATATGGCATGGCTTAAAGATTATTGGTGGATTATTTTAATTATCTTAATTGGAATTTTTATCAACGGCATTAAAGCACTGAATCGGCTAAGTTATAAAAATTATCTGGAAAAAAAGAACGGTATAAAACCCATACCTTACAGCGATGATGATGACGACGATTGGCCATCATCAAATCAATCAAACAAATAAACTAAGCGTTACCGAAAATCTTGGTTGGTACTTTCAAATACAGCTTGATGACGGTAACGATCTACCCACATTGCCGTTGCGCCACAGACAGCAATAGGCATCACAATCAAATTCAGCAGCGGTACCATAGTAAAAAAGCTAACTAAACCACCAAACATCAGATTGTCGACTTTGTTTTGCTTTAAAAGTTCACGCATACGGTGGAACTTAATTTTGTGGTTATCAAATGGATAGTCCGCATATTGAATGCTGATTTGCCAAGCGGTAAATAAAAACCATACCACTGGCGTAACCGTTTGTCCAATGACGGGGATAAAATAGGTAAGTAAAATAGGAATAGCCCATAATAGATAATGGCCTAATTTTTGCAGCTCACGATTTAATATTCGCGGTAAATCTTTAATTAAGCTCATCCATGTTGTATCGGGTGCAGGCATACCTGTTAATTGCGCTTCAACTTGTTCTGCTAATATTCCATTAAAAGGAGCAGCAATAAAGTTAGTCACCGTACTGAAAAAATAACAAAATAAAATCACAAGCGTTAGGATTACAATAAATACAATGATGTATCCTAACCACTGTAACCAGCTTGGTACATAAGACAATCCCCAATCGACCATGCCACTAAGAACGGTAAAAAACCAATAAAACAGCGCCGACATTAATACAATATTGGCAAGTAGAGGTAAAAAAACAAATTTCTTAATACCTGGACTAAAAGCTAACGACCAACCTTTAAAAAAATATTCAAACCCATTTCTAGCTTGATGATTTTTCGGGCGTGATTGCGTGTGGGAATGTCGATGCTGGGTATTATTATCTATTTGATTAGACGTCACATTTGGTTCCTTTTTATTTACAAGCCAGTCAACACCTTAAGTAGGTATAAACTGGTAATACATTAATATATAGTTTTAAATAAACAGTGCGATATTTTAAACATACCGCCTACTAAGCTCAATAATGTTTAATCATCTTTACTGGCTATTTTATTTACTATTGCATTATTTTAGTGTTAAAGTCCGTTGATTATTTGCCAACCAAGTTTTAACTTCGTGTTTGAGGGCTTGCATTAACGCATTTTTTCCCGCTAATTGATAACGATTAATTATATCCATCTGATTATTTTTGCTATCAATTAAGGCTGATAAGATCGGTAATGTTAAGTATTGCTGATGTTGATGTGCATAAAGATTTAATCGACAAAGTGCAGGATAAGTCGCTTCAAATGGACGATAGTAATCACAAAAACCAGCTAATTCACTACAATCTTGTGCAGTTAAGGATTGATTATCATCAAAAGTAATCATATCGTTAAATGGTAATTCGATAATATCTTTAAGCCAGTAAGCATTGCGTACAAGTTTCTGTTGTAATTGATCAGATAATTGCTGTCCTAATTGGGTTAAAGGTTTAATCGCCATAATTGAATAACTGCCACTACGGGTCTCTTTATGGCTACTAACGTGCACCAAATTAAACCCACATGCTATCCAAAATTGATAATTAGGCTGACTGTACGCAAAGCTCACCGATAAATAATCGATATTTTGGTGATACGCTTCATCGTATATCGATTGTACCAGTTTTTTAGCAACATGTTGTCGACGATAAGAGTCAATCACCGCAATACGATTGATGCGTACCGAGCGTAATTTGGCTGCCAGTTTTTCACCTGCATGGGCGACTAATGATTGCGCGACTAAATTACCCTTAGGACGGCGCATACCAAGCCACACTTGCTCAATGAGTGAATCGGATAAATTGCCTTCATTTAACGTAATTACCGCAGCGATCTGTTGAGTTGTTATTGGATGATTTTGGGATAAGTCTTTATTGACCGTGGCTTGCCAAACCGATAAATTTTGCGCATCAAAAAGGCGCCGTAAATCGACTAATGTGGTTTGATAATGAGCACTTTTTAAAAGGTAAAAGATCGTTGTTAATGCGTTTATATTATGTCGATCGAGTTTACTGTAGTTTATGGATGAATCAATTGCTATTTGGTTTTCTTTCTCTTCCAATATTCCATTTAACAATAACCGATCGCAAAATAACTCTAATTTGTCACCCGTTTGCCAACGGATGGGGTTATCAAGATAAAAAAACTGATATGATCTATTTTCGAGCAATTTTAATAAAAAACCCTGCCCTGTACCTTCGTATCCTTCAACCGTGGTAGTGAGTAATACTCGACTGTTTTTAGTCTTAGCTAAATGCAGTAATTGTTCAAGCATGGGAAGCGGTATCATGGCTGCTTCATCAATAATTAAATAATCAGCAAAATCGTTATGTTGCCAAGCGATTAACTCATCAGGCGCATAAAACGGAGTATTTGAGTTAGCAAAGACAAAAAAGCTATTGAGTGCCGCTTTATTCGGTGCAGTCACAATACAGTTCTTTTTATGACTAAATAATCCTGCCAAAGCCGATTTACCACGACCGCGTTTAGCAATAACGACATTGATGTTTTGTTTACTGTTCAATAATTTTTGTAACGTCATTTGCTGCTGAGTTAAATCGCAAGCTTGCGTGTCGATGTCCGACAATGTTGATAATGGCAGATTACTGCGTGATGATAAGACAGTGTGCTCAATTGCTATATCAAATTCTGCAAGTGTTTTTAGCAAATGATTTACAAAATTCGGCACAGTAATGGGGATATTGGCTTCATTCCAGCGTAAACTATCTTGGTCTTGCCAAGTTTCAAGTTGCTTCGGTAATAATAAAATCAGCAGACTGCCTTTAACCAATGTACCGGTTAACATTGCAAACGCATCAAGATTAAATCCTATTGTTGCATCAAATATTGCATGTAGATACTCTTGCCCTAATAGCTGTTTGGTTTTGGTAGGTAAAAGAGTATTTGGCAAAAAATCAGGCACATTTGGCTGACTGGTAACGGTTATCCAATCGCCAAAATTTGTCGTTATGGTGTGATTAAGTTGCTCAAATAATTGTGTTGCTTCACCCTGTAACACCCATAATGTTCGTGTGCTTTTAAGGCATGACATGAGTTAATTTTTACCAATCAACAGTGACAATATGCCAGCGGCAATGAGAGGTCCGACAGGAACGCCTTTGAAAAACGCCACACCTATAAGTGTGCCAATGATTAAACCATTAACAATAGTAGGATGAGCACCAATTAACGATATGCCACGAGTACCTAGCCATGACACTAAAATGCCTACAGCTATGGCAACGAGAGATTGCCATGTGGTGAATGATTTTAAAATATCAGCGACTTTTAATGAACCATCGGCTAACGGAACCATCATAGCAGCAGTTAGGATCACAATACCAATAGTTAAACCATATTTATTTAAAAATGGAAAGTAAGCCGCTAACGGTGTAAGTTTAAACATTAGCAGTAAGAGTACTGCAAAAGTCACTGTGTTATTATGAGTTAAATAACACAGTGCTGCGAGACCTAAAAGTAGAAAAAAAGAAATATCAAACTGCGCAAACATTACAACGGAACACCTATTCGTGTTGCCACTTCTTCATAAGCTTCAATAACCCCACCTAAACCTTGTCGGAAACGGTCTTTATCCATTTTTTTCAATGTCTCTTTTTCCCATAGACGGCAACCGTCAGGTGAAAACTCATCACCTAAAGTGATTTCTCCTTTGAATAACCCAAATTCAAGTTTGTAATCAACTAAAATTAAACCTGCTTTATCAAATATATCTGTCAAAATAGTGTTAATTTTGAAGCTGAGTTCTTTCATCGTAGCTAATTGCTCATCTGTCGCCCAGCCAAAAGCCTTACAGTGAGATTCGTTGACCATAGGGTCATGCAGTGCATCGTTTTTTAGGAATAATTCAAACGTTGGAGGATTCAGTACTTTACCTTCTTCAACACCTAAGCGTTTAACTAAAGAACCTGCAGCACGATTACGAACGACGCATTCAACAGGTACCATATCGAGTTTTTTTACTAAAACTTCGTTATCCGACAACAAGGCTTCAACTTGAGTTGGTATACCTGCGTCACGTAGTTTAGTCATAATAAAAAAGTTAAATTTATTATTGACCATTCCTTTACGATCTAACTGCTCAATGCGTAAACCATCAAAAGCAGAAGTATCATTACGAAATTCCAATATTAATAACTCAGGGTTGTCTGTTGTGTAAACAGTTTTTGCTTTACCACGATAAAGCTCATCCAACTTTTTCATGTTTATAACCTTATATCAATTTGCCAACAAATAATTAAGGAGCTACGCGCTCCTTAAATTCAAACTCATTGCTACTATTTTTGCTATTACTTTTTTAAGCATAAATAGCAACTGGGTATCAGTTTATAGCTAAGATAGAGTCATAAAAGCTACAAATTTCAAGCCACACTATGAATTAAAGTTATTGTGAATTAGAAAGTTATAAATTTTCATATTCACAAAATAAAACTGTTTTATCACTTTCCACGGATCTGATCTTTAAGATCCTCTTTAATCCTTTTCATGGACTCAGTATCTTTATCAGCTCCTTTTTTCGCTTCATTCCCGTTCGAGTCTTTCACTTGTGGTTCTCGAAAAGATTGCGGAGCAATATCATCCATTAACGAATTAAATAAACCAACAACATAACGCTGAACTTCAATTGGTTGTGAAGAGATATCTTCAGCACCACGAGCTAACGAATCCAAGCTAAGAGTAATAGTTTGGGTATCACCAACAATTTTACGTTTAAAAGTAAACGACGCTTCCGCTGTTTGAGTTTCATCCGCTCGAACTATAAAAGCTTTGCCTGTTTTTATAGTTAAGTTATCACTACTACTTATAGGAATGTTTTTGTTGTTTAAAGTATTTGGAATTTTATTCCATACATCAGCACTGAGTGGTGAATTAAAAGTAAGGACACCATTATTATAAATAACAAAGGAATCAGAAACGGTTGGAATAGGTACAACAGGTGCTCGAATATCAACTTGTTTACCTAAATTACCCTTAGAATCAAGTTTATAAATATAAAAATCAGCTACTTCTGCTGGTATTGTCATACCTTTGGGAACAATTAAAGGCTTTAGAGCAGGTGAGTTTAAATAATCTTCATTACCATCAATTTCGCGCTTATAATTTTGATCGCTACCACACCCTACAAGGAATAGAGAAACGATAGCCGTCAAAATAGCGGTTTTTTTTACGATATAATTACGCAATATAGTTTTATCAAACATAGATATCTGCTTTTAAATTAATAGTTGTATGAAAATAAATTACAGTAAATTAGCATCTTTTAATGCTTGCTCTACCGCTGGAATTGAAGATTCAGACAGCGATATCATTGGTAAACGGATTGTACCATTGTCTATTAAACCTAATCGAGTACACGCCCATTTTACGGGTGTTGGATTTGGCTCAATGAACAAATTGTTGTGCAGTGCTAATAGACTGTCATTTACCGCTCGTGCTTCTTGAATTTGATTATTTGCAGCTAATTTACAAACCGCTGCAACTTGTTTTGCTGCAACATTTGCAGTAACCGAAATGACGCCATCTCCACCTAAAATCATAAAATCTAAGAAAGTTGCGTCATCACCACTTAAAAGTTTGAACTGATCACCGACTAATCTTCGTGTTTTAAAAACACGAGAGAGATCACCAGTAGCATCTTTTAAAGCAACGATATTTTTAATTTTTGACAAACGTCCGACTGTTTCGGGTTTAATGTCACTACTAGTACGACCTGGTACATTGTATAGGATTTGAGGTAATTCGGTACTTTCAGCAATGGCTTTAAAATGCTGATACATACCTTCTTGCGTTGGTTTATTATAATAAGGAGCCACAGTTAAACAACCAATTACACCAATATTTTCAACTTTATTAGTCAATTCTATTGCTTCTTTGGTTGCATTTGCGCCTGTTCCTGCAATGATATTAATACGCCCATCAGCATAATCGATGGTGCGCTTAATAACATCAATATGCTCATTGTGATCGAGCGTTGCTGATTCACCAGTTGTTCCAACAGAAACAATAGCTGATGTACCATTAGCAATATGATATTCGACCAATTTTTTTAAGCTTACGTGGTCTACATTTCCTTTTGAATCCATTGGTGTAATAAGGGCGACCAGACTTCCTGTAAACATAAAATGACCTCTCATATTATCTGTTTTCAAAACAGCTTTGAAGATTATAAAAACTACGAATAAGTATGCGTTATTTCTAAGTTAAATTCAACTTTTGTTATGCTGGATTATCGATATCGACAAAAATACATTGCAAGCCATAGCGACTTGCTAACCATTCACCTAGCTTTTTTATGCCATAACGTTCGGTGGCATGATGACCCGCTGCATAAAAATTAATACCATATTCACGGGCAATATGAATAGTGCGCTCGGATACTTCACCTGTAAAAAATGCATCACAACCCAGTTGAGCTGCTTGCTCAATAAAGTCTTGTCCACCACCACTGCACCACCCAATACGCTCAATGATTTGCGGTGCATTATCACCACAAAACAATACTTGGGGCTTACCATTATGTAATACTTGCTCTAACTGTTGTTTAAACTGTAAGGCTGTAAG
Organism: Gilliamella sp. B14448G11; assembly: GCF_016101765.1. Lineage (NCBI taxonomy): Bacteria > Pseudomonadati > Pseudomonadota > Gammaproteobacteria > Orbales > Orbaceae > Gilliamella > Gilliamella sp. B14448G11. The sequence continues at coordinate 121,054 of NZ_JACFPX010000006.1, forward strand.
CGGATTGTTTAAGGAACCTGTGAACATGAAATCGGTTATATCATCGTGTTTATCAACCTTGATATCCAACAAATTCGCCAGTTCAACATTATTACCCAATTCAAGATGACCATCTAAAGGCAAATGATAACTGTACAAATTAATATCATGTGACAAAAGCGTTTTTATTCGTCGATATTTTATGCCCGTAATAGTTTGCGGTTCATTTTTCCAAAAAAAACCATGATGTACCAGCACGGCATCAGCTTGCAATTCCACAGCTTTATCTAACAATAATTGACAAGCCGTAACGCCTGTAACAATTTTCTTAACCTCATTTCGACCTTCTACCTGCAATCCATTAGGTGCATAGTCTCGGTATCGACTTATTTGTAATTCATTATTAATTATTTGTTCAAGTTCATTACGATGCATTTTATCTATCTTATTAAAAGAAGTTATAGTTAATAATTATAATCACTTTTATCAATTATCTCACCAATATATTTTATTAAGTGTTCTTAAGTTATTTAATCTTCTGACATTTACAAAAATCCTAAACATTTGTTTATTGATAATATTGCTAAATTATGAAAGTTTATTTAGACTTAACGCCGTGTCAAATTATGCTGTTTTATGTACATTCACTAAAAGGATATTATTGTGCCGTTTTTAGGAATTGGATTAAGTAGCGTTATTGCATTATTTTTTATATTCCATGCAATTCGTACTCAACAGGATAGGTATTGGATTTGTATAATATTTATGGTGCCATTTTTGGGCAGTTTGATCTATTTTGCCGCCATTTGTTTACCTAAGTTACGCTCTACGCCGGTTGGTTACCAGATTGGAACAAAACTACGTAAAACACAGGATCCTGAGCGCGAATTACTCGAAGCCCAAAAAAAATATGAAGCTTCGCAAACCATCAAAACACAAATCAATTTAGGCAAAGCGTTGGTTGACAATAATCGAGCTGATGAAGCTTTGACATACTACCAACAAGCATTAACAGGTAATTATGCAACCTCACCCGATATTTTGCTGCAATATGCTTATGCGTTATTTATGGATCATCAGTATACTAAAGCGAAAGAGACGTTAAATTTTTTAAGTGAAAAAAATCCCGATTATAATTCTGATGAAAGTCATTTACTCTATGCTAGAGTTTTGGTTTCACTCAACGAAAGAGAACAAGCTAAAAAAGAATTAGAAAATTTAATTAGCTACATCCCGAGTTTAGAAGCAATTTCATTTTATTTACAGACCTTAATTGGCTGGAACCAAATCGATAAAGCAAATAATGTATTACAAATCATAGAGCATCGTTTGAGTTACCTACCCAAACATACCAAACGTTTAAATGCTCAATGGATCAAAGATATTGAACAATCTAAACAAAAATTGATTCATATGATGCAAAGATGTTAATTGATTTAACCAATGCGTGCCATTTGTTTGATTTAGGAAAGTACTTCAGTAAAGGTAAAACTAGGCGAATACATTAAAAACTGGCATAATAATTTTCATTTTTTAACAAATAAGATAACTATTGTGCCAAACGCAAAATTATGTGAACGTTTTCGGGGTTTTTATCCTGTAGTGATTGATATCGAAACATCTGGCTTCGATCCTAAACAAAATGCCATTTTAGAAATCGCCGCCATTACGTTAAAAATGAATAAAGATGGTTGGATTGAGCCTGATCAAACCTTGCAATTTAATGTCAATCCATTTGCTGATGCAATTTTAGAGCCTACCGCGCTGGCATTTAATGGGATTGATCCCAATAATCCTTTACGTGGCGCAGTGGATGAGAAAATTGCAATTGAAGCAATTTTCAAAATGGTAAGATCGGGTATAAAAGCAAACGATTGTAACCGTGCGGTAATTATTGCTCACAATGCTCACTTTGATCATAGTTTTTTAATGACAGCAGCAGAGCGTGCAGGAATAAAACGTAATCCATTTCATCCATTTGCAACCTTTGATACCGCATCCCTATGTGGTTTAATATTTGGACAAACGGTTTTGGCTAAAGCCTGTGAAGTGGCAAAAATCCCATTTGACCACAAACAAGCCCATTCAGCACTCTATGATACCCAAAAAACGGCTATTTTATTTTGTGAAATTGTTAATCGATATAAACGATTAGGAGGATGGCCACTTGCCGATATATCACTACAAGCAGAGTTAGATAATGAGTTGAATGGTGAACAATTAAGCCCAGAGTCCGATCAACAAACAGAATAATAAAAAGAGCGCATACGCGCTCTTAAATGACCTTTGAATCTAAGTTAAGTTGAGAAAAACTATCCTAAATTGGATGCTTTTCCGCTGTTTCTTTAATTAGCGTTTGCAGTTCACCAGTTTGGAACATTTCGATCATAATATCACATCCTCCTACTAATTCACCTTCAACCCATAATTGTGGGAAAGTAGGCCAGTTAGCAAATTTTGGTAGTTCTGCACGAATATCAGGATTTTGTAAAATGTCTACATAAGCAAACGGCACGCCACATTGAGATAAAACCTGCACTGCTTGAGCCGAAAAGCCACAACTTGGCAATTTTGGCGAACCTTTCATATATAAAAGGATAGGATTTTCAGCAATCTGCTTTTTGATTTTATCAAGTGTTGTCATTTCTTCAGTCGTCATAAACGTTTTTCCTTGGTAATTAATTGCTAGCCTATTATCTTAACGTAGATTATCCACGCTTGATACCGATAACAAGCCATTTTTTTGACCTATAACAAGATATTAAATAAATATATATAATTATCAAACACTATTCAACACGGGTATGGATGTTTTTCAACCAAAAGCATTAAAAGTTTTTTTAAAGTCCCATAAATAATAGATGTAAATATAATTTTTTGTAAAAATAATTCAGGAGTTTATACCGTTTCAGATTCTTTTTTACCCAATTAAAAACTAATTAACTATCACGTAACTAAACAACACAAAGAAATGCCCTATATTGAAATTGCTAAATAAATAATTCTCAGTTAGTGCGTGACGCAGACAAGAATATTTTTGTGACCGAAAGCATTAAAAGCTTTTTTAAAAGCTCATAAATAATAATTAAAAATAAATTTTTTGTAAAAATAATTCAGAAGTCTATACCGTTTCAGACTCTTTATTTACTCAATTAAATACCTAGTTAACTTTCACGTAATTAAACAACACAAAGAAATATCCTATATTGAAATTGATGAATATATAATTCTCAGTGAGTGCGCAACGCAGACATGAATATTTTTGTAACCAAAAGCATTAAAAGATTTTTTAAAATCCCATAAACAATAGATGAAAATAGATTTTTTGTAAAATAATTCAGGAGTCTATACCGTTTCAGATTCTTTTTTACTCAATTAAAAACTTAATTAACTTTGACGTAGCTAAACAACCCAGAGAAATGCCCTATATTGAAATTGATGAATATGTAATTATCAGTTAGTGCGCAACGCAGACATAAATATTTTTGTAACCAAAAGCATTAAAAGATTTTTTAAAATCTCATAAATAATAGATGTAAATATAATTTTTGTAAAAATAATTCAGGAGTCTATACCGTTTCAGATTCTTTATTTACTCAATTAAATACTTAGTTAACTTTCACGTAATTAAACAACACAAAGAAATGCTCTATATTGAAATTGCTAAATATATCATTCTTAGTTAGTGCGTGACGCAGACATGTATATTTTTGGTAACCAAAAACATTAAAATTTTTTTTAAAATCCTATAAATAATAGATGTAAATATAATTTTTGTAAAAATAATTCAGGAGTCTATACCGTTTCAGATTCTTTATCAAATTTAATATGTAATGAGTTATCAAATTGTTAAAAATATCTAAGAAAAATTGACTCATATTTGAACACTCAAATTCATTAATCTAAGGAAAAACATTCAATTCAGATGACGTTAAAATAATTAATAATATGTATATTAGTTATTGTTATTTTCAACCAAAAAATTCCACCCTCTTTAATAACTGTCAACAATATAGTATTCTACCCTCCATCTTATTAACTCTACGAAAACCAACATTTGTGCATCCTTTTATTTTGACTTTGCGTAAAGTCTTTTACAGCAGTAACCTTCTGTTTAGCATCCGCATGCTTATTAGCTTAACTGGCTCTACTCTAGTGCCTTGGTATTTTGGCCAGACAACATTGGTTATTCCGCTCACGCTTGGTGTGGTGGCAGCTGGATTAACTGAGATTGATACTCGGTTACTCAGCCGTTGTATTAATCTAGTGTTGACGTTGTTCTGTTTTGCACTGGGTACGTTTTCGGTCGAGTTATTATTTGATTACCCTGCACTGTTTATGATTGGGCTGGTGTCTTCTACCTTTATTTTTATTATGCTGGGTTCACTCGGGCAGCGTTATGGAGTAATTGCCTTTGGATCGTTATTGATTGCTGCTTATACAATGCTTGGCCATAATTTATTTGATGATAAATTTACTCTACCCTGTTTTTTATTACTCGGTGCACTGTGGTACAACGTGGTATCGCTAATTGAATCAATCATTCAACCTATTCGCACGACTCAACAGTCACTGTCTATCTGCTTTATGAAGTTAGCGCAATATTTGGATGCCAAAGCAGCAATGTTCGATCCCGATGAAACTGACGGATTTAAAAAGCAAACGTTGCAATTAACCGAAAGTAATAATCAGTTAATTGGTGCGTTTAATGACACAAAACGCTCTCTATTTAACCGTTTAAAAAGTTATCGCGGACAGTCTTACATTCGTAAACTGCTAAGTTACTATTTTGTAGCGCAAGATATTCATGAACGTGCAAGTTCAGCACATGGACAATATCAAGCATTAAGTGAACATTTTAAACATAGCGATATTCTATTTCGCTTTGCGCGAATTTTAAATTTGCAAGCCAAAGCCTGCACGCAGTTAGCAATAGCTATCAAGTTAAACCAAACCTATCAACATGATTCACTGTTTGCGCGCTATTTTACTTATCTTGAGGAAGCCATCGCTCAATATCAATTCAGCAATAGAGCTGACATGCTTTTGATTAAATCCTTAAAAAATTTGCATCAAAATCTACTCTCTATCGATCTGCTGCTAACAAACATTGATACTGAACAGCACCTCTCTAAAGAGCAAGAAGATAATCAATTGATTGACGAAGAGCTAACTAGCTTTCACGATCTATTTGCTAAAATTAAGCGTAATTTGACCGTTAAGTCTCCACTATTTCGCCATGCAGTGCGAATGAGTTTAGTCTTTTTTGTGGGATATATGGCAATTCTCTGTTCAGGTTTATCGCACGGATATTGGATCATCTTAACCAGTTTGTTTGTGTGTCAACCTAACTATTCCACCACAAAACATCGATTAAAATTGCGTGTTATTGGCACTATTTTAGGGATTGTAGTTGGCATTCCGTTGACCTTTTTGTTCCCGAGTGTGCCTGAACAGTTAGTGCTCATTATTATAACTGGCTGGCTGTTTTTCTTATTTAAAAATTCCCAATATGCTTATGCCACTGCGTTTATTACGTTATTGGTATTCTTTAGTTTCAGTTTGATTGGTGAAAGTAGCATATCGGTTGCTATTTCACGAATTATAGCCACATTAATTGGATGTTTTATTGCTTGGCTTGCGGTGAGCTTTATCTGGCCTGACTGGAAGTTCAGAAACCTACCTAAATTAGTGGATCGTGTTTGTCATGACGACAGTCACTATTTGGCATTAATTGGACAGCAATATCTATCGGGTAAAACCAATGATCCTCAATATCGTGTCGCACGCCGTGCCGCACACGATAGCAGTGCCGATTTGTCATCACTAATCAGTTTAATGACTAAAGAGCCTCATATGAATCAGGCAATCATCGATAAAGGCTTTCGCCTGCTCACCCTAAATCATATACTTATCAGCTATTTATCAACGTTAGGAGCACATCGAGATAAAAGTATCTCCCCCAAAACTCTTGACCTATTTGACGATTTAACGGTTTATATTATTAATCTTCTCAGTGATAAAAAACTAGACAGTGAATATCAAGCCATTAAACAGTTAGTTACCGATTATGTTGAAACGATCTCAATCAATGACGATCAGACCAATAGCGATCTACTGGTAATGCAACAATTAGCTTTAATACTCGATATTCTACCGGAAATCGTCACACTTGTTAGTGAGTTGGATAATTCAATCTGAATATTAAAGAAAATAGTTTATCAAAATCTCAATAAGCGATTTTTTCCTAAACTATTTTCTGTTGTTTGAATCACGTTATCCGTTGGTATTGTTTGATTTTTGGTTATGTTTCATCTTCCCTTATCACTATTGGTAATTGATAGTGTGTATTGTTCATTAGCTGGCATAGATAGGCTGTTTGTAGAATATGTTTGATTTCTATCGGTTGGTTTTGTGCTAATTTGTTTAGGGTGTGGCTTAACGTAGTTAAGCCAAGTGTATCGCATTGGTATTGTAATTGGTTTATTTTTTGTTTATCTGCGTTAGATAAGATCAATCGCCCAGAACTGGTGATTGCTTCAAGTAATGCCAGTGTAGGTTTGATGATATATGTCACAATAGGATCTTGTTGGTAATTGATTTGCGTCATCTGTTTTTTTAATACCGGTTCTTTGGATGCTTCAAAGGCTTTATAATTTTTTCCTTTTGGATATAACCATTCATAATCAAAATCCAAATTGGCGATGTTGATTTGTTCGGTTTTCGACTCTTTATAAATGATTGCAAAAGGTTCAAGATCTAAATTACTGTCATTTTTTATGCATTTTACCAATACTGTCAATGGTTGATGAGCCGTTCTTAGCAAAAGGTTTAGCGTATCAATGCGCTGTGAATAATTTCCATCCCAAAAAAGTTGTAATAAAAGATCATTGTTTTTATTGTCTTTTATACACCAGATTAAACTTTGATTAATTTCATCTAATACCGGTTTTTGGGTATTGGTAATATGAATAGCGATGACCTGATCAAACAAGCCGTCACTGACATCACTATTTTGTAGATAACGACTCAGTTCTTTCCAGTTTCGAAAACCATTAAAGGCTCGAAATTCTTGATAATCCAGATCAGTCCATCCTATCGATTTTATCACCACACTCGCTCCAGTACTTGATAAGTTATTGCCTTCAGCAAGAAGAGGATTATTCAGTGAGAATCGTTTTCTCATCAATATATTCGGCATTGATTGCCATAATGAAATACGATGCCATATAGAATATTGATTAAAATTAATGTCAGCCTTATTGGATCTAGCTAGCGTTGTTTGGTAATACTGATTATCGTTAGGGTTCCAAAAGTAAAAAGTGGCACCTTGTGCACCGGTTTTACTTTCCCACCAATAAGCACCTAATGGCAATAAATCTAACGTTTGCTGGTTGCTCTGGTATTGGCGTTTTTGTTTTCCTCGTAAATTGGCAAGTTGTTCACCTTCGCTATTTAATATTGTTTGCAAATGAACGGTTAAGCGAGCTAAAAGTAAGATGATATCTTGCTCTTCAATAGCGAAATGCCGATTAACTTGCATCTCAACTAATTGGCACAATTGCCTAAGCATGGCAGCCAACATTGGTAAACCTTGTGCTCGGGCTGACATATTAAGTAATTGTAATTGGTTAGCTTGGCTGGCACTTACATGCGACAAGCCATGCTCTATTAACGTGTTGATTTGATTTTGTATCTGTTTTATCAAGATAATTTCATCATCACAAAGCTGATCTTGCTGATTATTTTGCTGATGTTCTGAAATAATCTGTTCAGGCCATTGCCAGCTTTTTTGATTTTGTTGGAATAGATAAGCAATAACGGCTAAATGTACGGCCTGTTTTTGCTTATCGGGTAATTCTGAAATGATGCCAGCAAAGCCCGTACCCGCTGTGTAAATAACTGGGGTGGTACTTTGTGGAACTTGAATACGAAGTTGAACTCCCTGAGTTTGCACAGTTACCGCATCGCTTTGTAACCAATCAAACAGTAATTGATAAGCCAGTCGTATATTGGCTTTGCCCACTGTTTTAAATAACTGGCTACTCTCAATTGCTAATAGCTCGGCTAAAGGATCACTATGTGATTTAGAGGATTCAAGTGGTTGATTAAGTGTGTCACAATTAGGGGTAACTTTGGATTCATCGATAAGTGGATTTTCGTGTAACCATAACACAGAAGCTATTATGTGTTTACAATGATCACTGGCTGGACAGCTACACTTTGCCGCTTGAATACCTTGTGGTGTCAGTTTGACTTGTTGGTTATCAACCTCAAATATCAAATGTGATTGATTGTGTTCGATTAATTTAACTTTATTAGCTTCAATATCTTTGAGTGCACGTCGAATGACGCCAACATTAGCATAGACAGCCAAAGCATCTTGATCGTAATTTAAGTAGATTTGATACCAACTCATTTCATCACCTCTGCAAGCCAAGTAGCAAAATGTTCGGGTGTTAAAGCCGCAATTTCCATTCCCCGATTGGCGAGTTCTTGGGCTACTTGCAGATCATAAACGGGGGTTGCCAAGTAATCTAATGCAGCTAAACCCAGCATTTTAACTCGATTAGCATTAAGGCGTGCAACAGTTGTATAAAGGTTAGTTAAATTCACCCCCTCACAAAAATCACTGACCACAACCATGACGGTACGACTTGGATTTATTATTTTTTGTTCCGCATAATTTAGTGCATAACCAATATTAGTACCACCACCGAGTTGTACTGTCATGAGTATTTCGACTGGATCGCTCGCTAAATGAGTTAAATCCACCACTTGAGTATCAAAAACCAATAAATGTAAACGAACAGCCGGCAACTGTGTAATGATACTGGCACACACAGCCGAGTAGAAAATAAAGCTATCCATTGAACCGCTTTGGTCAACACATAAAATGATATCCCAAGGAAGTTGGCGAGTAGCGCGAGAGTTAAAAATGGCCTTTTCAATTATGATGCGTTGTTTATCATGATCAAAATGTTTTAAATTAGCTTTAATGGTTGCTCGCCAATCAAAATTTTGGTTATTTTTAATTAATGAGCGTCTAAATCGATTTTTTTTGCCTGTCATGGCATTAATAAAATTCGTCTGGATTTTTTGTAAAATTTCATCCACCACTTTTTTGATAAGCGCTTTTACCTCATCTTGAACACTGTTACTGAGCTTACCTCGTAAGCTCATTAAAAGTCGTACAGAATTGAAGTTGGGTTGTAACTCTTTAACGGCATTAGGATCGTTTAAAATACCTTCAAGATGATATCGTTCAATAGCTTGGTTTTGCATTCGTTCAAAAGTACTTTTAGGAAATAATTTGCGGGATTGTCGCAACCAATTTACTGTATTATAGACAGAACTCTCTTTTCCACCATATTTTGAGTTTGATTGGTTTTTATCTTCCATTAATAAACCCCGAGAACGATATTCATGTTGATAAAGGTAATCTAAAGCTTGATCAATTTGCTTATCGTATATGCCTAAATTATTATTGCTGTTTAGATGTTCATCGGCGTATTGACCTAATATCAAACGCCAACGCTTAACTTGCTCGTCTGTTTTGCTGTTTTTAGTTTGTTTATCGTTAATCATGCCAATGCCTACTGTTTGAACCAATCGGTAAGATGTAGCTGTTCCATTTTTTCCGTAATAAACAATTCCAGCAAGAGCGCCTTTTGTAGCTGATTTTCACTAAATTGATGCTGTTGAAAATGCAAATCAGCATCAGCAATCTGATATTTTTTTGCAATTTTTTCGGCTAACGAAGCATTTTGTTTTGGATTTAATTGAGAAAAAGCATAACGTAAATCAGGTAAAATTTCGATAAATTGCTCAGGTGACCAATCAATCAGTAATTGATCTAAACTATCCAATAAAATGGATGAATGTATTACTAATTCAGGTGTACATTGCATGATGCCAATAAAATAGCTAATTGCTTGTTCATTTTTAGTACCTAAACTGAAGTTAATTTTTATATTATCTTCCAGTTGTTGTTGGTTTAAATAGGAGTCTAAATAACTCATACTATCGATAGCACCACGAATCAAAGGAGCCTGAGTTAACTCTGGTTGTAAACGGGACAAATTATGGTAAAAATCCTGTTTAAGTTGCTTAACATCAAGCTCATCGGGCAGATAATTTAATAAATCTCTAAATGAAAGTAATACTTTTAAATTTTGCTGTTGCTGTTCATTTTCATGTTGTTTAAGTTTATTTAACAAGAAAAAACTCTGTTTAACAATTTTAGTTAATAACGTAAGTAAAGTGGATGTGGCTTTAAGTTGTAAAAAAGTTTGACCTTGCCATAAGTAAACCATACGGTGTCCACAATGGATGAGTGAACTCAATTCACCATCACTTTCAATAAAATCTGCAAAATTATCAACTAAATGGTTAAAGTAATCATCTAATCCCATTAAAGCAGCATGGGTTAACTGCTCAACGGCGATAAGACTTACCGACCCCGTCTTATCGTGTATAAGCTGCTCGGCGTCCAATTGCAATTTATTTATAGCAATTTGTTCCAGCTTAGCTCCCTGCTGAGATAATTCAATCAATCTTGCTTCAACCATTGGTGTCCAAGCATAACGCCAATCTTCAAACATCACATTTAAACGTTGGCCATGAATGTAATCAGGACCATCAAGTCGATTAGCAAAACCAACATTTAAAAAGGTCATCAAGTGCAAAAAACGGCTACGTTGTCGATGATTAGGCTTGCGATAAATATCAATATGAGTAAGTTTTGGGTTGGTATCATCCAATTTGAAACGATATTTTTTTAAAGTTAAATAGATGTCATTAACCAGTGGTGGCTGTGACGTACTAGTCGGCACTTGGCCTAGTAGATTGCCTGATAAGCAACTTTGCACTGACAACCAAAACTCACTATGCGTAGTGTCAATGCTCTCTTTAATAAAGCAAGATTGAATAGCATCGAATAAATCATATCGCCCTGCTCCAACATGTCCACGCAAATCAGCAAGTAATGTAGCTTGTTCAATGGCTGATTTTAAAGGAACAAATCCAGTTGAACTATTATAATTTGGTTGTTGGCGTAATTTATCGGCAATTTCAGACAGTAAAGCTAAGGTTAACCGTTGGCGATATTCTCGCCCTGATTGTTTTTTATTAGTCGCTTTATCATAATGCAATATCGATTGCCAAGCTGCTTGATAATACGCGGGTGATGGCATACCCGAAGCATAACCATTTAACGCATCAAGACGATCAAAGCTGTAACGAATTAGCCATGTTTGATCGTTCGCACTATTTTTTTGTTGGCGGTTAAACTGTGTAACATCTGATCTTTTAGGTAATACAAGCTGATTTTGCCATAATCCCTCTATTAACGCTAAAGTATGAAATCCCCCTGTTACTACGACAATTTTGGCTTGTGGTTTGGATTTTTTTAGCTGACCAATAGCGGTTAACATATACTGTTCGCGCTGGACTGATCCTTCCGCAATTAGCGACTCTTGTGTGTAATCAAGCCTTGACATGGCACACCAAACAAACGTATCAACAAAAAACGTCTGCCAATCAGCGATTTCATCATAATCTTTTAATTCAAATAGATGCTCCCAAACTTCATCATGATCTCGGCAGTGCAGTTTTTGCATTAAACGTTGTATATATTGGCTGTGTTTAAGATAAATTTCAGAAAGTAGAGAACGATTATAATCCGAATCATAATCAATACTTTGATCCGTTTGTAAACTCCAAGGCAAATCAATAAATTGTATATCAGCCTGTTGTTTTTTTGCCATTTGCATTGCCAACCACTCCGGTGAGTAATGACAAAATGGATAAAATGCTGAATAGGTAATTGATTTAGGTGTTATATCGTCGGTATCATCAGTATCATCTTCCGTTTCTGGCTCGGAACTTGTTATTAGTTGATCAATGTTTTTTTTGGTTTGACATAGTACGGCGATAGGTGGCTTTGTGTCACTATGTAATAATTGCGCCATAATAGCCTCAAAGCTAGATGGCGCTTCTATCAATATATGTGTTGGCTGAACTTCCTTTATCAACTGTTTTAATGCATAGCTGCATGCGGGACTATGATGGCGCACTGGCGCAAAATAGATCTGTTCTTGCTGTAGCGCTTTTAGGCTTTCTACCGCTTTTGATAACCGTTCTGGTAATAGTGAATGGCTGATTGTCATAGCGATTTGTTATTTCCAAAAAGTTTTTGATACTTGATAAAAACTACGCCAAATATCGGATTTTTTAGCACGTTCACGTACCACATTATCCATATAAAACTGGATTCTTTTAATATCATCCGCATTGTCTTTCAAAACAACGCCAATCAGTTGTTTGGCAATTTGTTCACCTGTCAATGTTCCATCACCAAGATAATGGGCATCTAACGCAGATGCATAGGCAATGTTCACCGCCTCGGCCGTTGACATAACTGCATCAGGTGTTTTTAATTTGGCACCCTCTGTGGTTTGACCTTGTCTGAGTTCTTGAAAGGTGGTTACCAACAATTCAATGACATCAATAGGGATAACGATTTGTGAAGTTAATTCGCCTAACTCTTGATTAAGCTGGCGTTGTATTAATTCAATTTCAAAACTTTTATCAGCAATAGGATTAACGGTTTCGAAGTTAAAACGACGCTTCAATGCCGCAGACATTTCATGCACGCCACGATCTTGTAAGTTTGCTGTACCAATAATATTAAATCCAGGTTTAGCTTTGATAACGCTGTTAGGCCCCATTTCGGGAATCATCATTTGTTTTTCGGACATAATCGATACCAGCATATCTTGAATTTCAGGTTGGCATCGGGTTATCTCTTCAAAGCGGACTATTTTTCCTTGTAACATACCTTGATAGATAGGTGAGCCAATTAATGCCCGTTCAGTTGGTCCTTCGGCAAGCAGTAAAGCATAATTCCATGAATAACGGATATGATCTTCGCTGGTACCATCTGTCCCTTGAATGGTCAAATTCGAATCACCACTTATTGCTGCTGCCAGTAATTCAGATAACATGGATTTTGCTGTGCCGGGTTGCCCCACGAGCATTAAACCTTGTTTTCCTAATAGTGATACAATTGCACGATCAACTAACGGATCGTCACCAAAAAATTTACGGCTAATGCCTAATGTGTCGTTACCTAAAATAAATTGACGAACGGATTTTGGTGATAATAGCCAACCTTGGGGTTTATTATTGTCATTATCGGCTTTGCTTAACGTTGCCAATTCTTGGCTATAACGCTCTTCTGCAGTGAATCGTATTACTTGTTTCTGATTTACCATTTTTTTCATCCTTTCAATCTAAATCAAATTCGCTTGATACGTTGGCAACCGCCATATAATCAACAAAACTCTCGGCTAATAACCCAAGCGAGATGTCATTAGTATCGATTTTTGCTGTTATCATTACTTTGAGCAACAATATCAGGCATACTAAACAGTCTATAAATCCGTTTATTATATTTATTCGTTTTTGATAATACCTTTAGATCATCAAGAACCATGGCATCTTTGTCATATAAAATTTAATGACAAATCAATTCAGGTATTAACTGTTCTAAATCATGTAAACCCCATTGCAATCAAGAAAAACATGATCCCTCAACTTCTAGTCATGTATCCCATATCACTTTATTTTGCCAATTAGGGTCAAAACCATTGGATGCGTCGGCTACTGCTATATAGTTAGCATAACCTTCGGCTAATAACACTTTGGGTAGTTTATCAAGCGCGATTGCGCTATCTTTGAAACCTTTTTTATTACTGAAATAAAGGTTATAAAGCACTGCTGGAATATTTTCTTCAGGTAGCATGCTACCACTGAATTCAATATTGATATAGATATTGAGAGTGTCAAAGTATTTATAGTAACTATAAAAACACCCGCCATCTTCAGCATTATCACGCTCGTAACCCAATTTCTTTAAAACATCACGTAAGGTAAAACTATCGGTTAACCAACCTAAACGGTCATCAATAATACCATTTTTAAATTTACTCATATCGGGTAATGAAGTACTAAACTGATCAAACAATGTATTTACTTTGTATTCTTTAAGATACGCTTGCCATTGTGCGGTATCATCACTTGAGAGTAAAGCTGAATGAGCAACGGTAATAAATTGATTTTCATAGAGTAAAACTTCTGCACCATATTCATTTGTCGTAAAGTAGCCTTTTTCATTAGACCTAAAACTATTGATGAGCTGACCATTTTTATCTAATTGTAACCAAACCAAATCTTGAATTAATCGACTCACCAGTGGATGATGTTGTAAATATTTTTGCCAATCCTTCACTCGCCATCGACGCTTGGTACACATGGCTTGGTAAAAACGGCTAATTAAGAGTGACACCGCTACACTTTCTTCAATACCACAGATTAACGCTAATATTCCTTTTGCTTTAATGGCTGAGCCAAGATAGGTTGTTAATGTTTCATTTTTAATTTCTTCAAAAACCTGCTCATAAGTTATATCTTTATAGTCAGAATAAAATTCTGGATAGCGCTGATAACTTAAAATACGTTGTTGCAAGCGTTTATCGGCCTCTGCATTGGCTTTGGCTTCCGCCTCTTTCAGCGTTGGCGTTCGGGTATCTTGATTAATGAAACTTTGAAAAATAAATTCGCCTAATTGCTGCTGACTTTGGGTGCTTAACAAGCGATTATAGATCGTTAACAGCGGATTAATCGGATCTTTTAATTTGAACGCTAAACAGATCCACCACTGAATAATTTGTGAATCAACTTTATCACCATTATGCCAAGTTAACGTTGGTATTAAGTTAAAATCAAACCAATCAAGGCCAGTGGGTATTTTACCTTTTAAGCCTTGTTGGGCATCCGCCAATAATTTTTTTGCAGTTAAGTGCTGACTAATATCTTCACCCATTTTTTCCAATGCTACTAATATCGCCGCTTGTACTGTTTTGCATTTTTCTTTTTTTAGCACAGCATTTAATGCATTAATTGAGCTTTTTTGTCCTAACTCGGCCAACCAATTAGCTGCGGCAATACGTACCTTTTGTTTCGGAGAAGATAAAGCTTGTTCAACTTGAATATGTATATTGGGGAGCTGCCTTAAAGTATCTTGTGCTGCATAACGTACTTGATTATCTATATTGAGGTTTGGTCTTAAGACATACAGTTTATGTTGTGTATATTTACTTTCGTTTAAAGCTAATTCAAACAGATAAGCGACATATTTCGCTGGAATCGTTGGAAACATCTGTAATATTTTTATGGGATAAGCTTTATTAATAAAATAAGATGTTTGTTGAGGAGCCAAACCCAATGCTTCATCAATTAAAAATTCATTTTCAGCAAAAAAAGCCCATAATTTATAGGGTTCATTCTCATAAATGTTATGAAAATAATCACTAGATAAAAACACCCAAGCGATTTTATACTTAACATCAGGAATAATATTAATTTTTAACAACACATCAGCTACTTGTCTAAGATCGAAATTTTTAACAATGTCATATTTTGCGTATACATTTTGAAAATAGAGACAATCATGTCTATCTTTAATTAAGAGTGTCATTCTAAATAAGTGGTATAAAGAAAATTCAGGTAAATTTGATAGTCGATCTTTAGTTGCTAAAAAACTAACATCAATTTTCTTATCAAGTTTTTTGAATAATGTTGAGTAGTCGATTTTACCATTCAAATAATCAAAGATAATATCCAGAGACTTTGATGTCACTGTTTGCAACAATTTATAACTGTTTTTTTCATAATCCCATGATGTATTATTTTCTCTGTTTTCCGCTAGCTCATTTTCCATCAATTTTTTACATTCGATAAGATGTTCGTTAAAATTCTGTTGTAAAATATCACGAGCTGTGATTGGCAATGGCGTGTCAACAAGTGGTTCAAAAACAGGAATAATTAAATTAGCTTGCTGTTTAACTGTATTGCTAGTTTCTAATTTCAATAAAGCAATTTTAATGGTAGCTATAACTGTTTCATCTCTTTCGTTAGCTAAAGCCTGTAGTAAAATTGTCGGTTCAAGAATGATTCGAGAGAGCAATATTGCGGCATGAGCACGCTCTTTAGCCTCTCCTGAAGTTAAAAAGTGTTGTAATTGGGATTGAATCCGTTCATGTGGTAAATTAAATAGCATTTTTGTGGCTAATTGGTTAACCGGTTTGAAAGAATTTAACGCCTGCATGGCAATAAAATCAACCAATTGCAACTGAAGCTTTGGATATCTTTGAATGTATTTAAGTTGTTCTATCTGTCCTAAAGGCGCTAAACCCAGTGAGGGGAGTTGTTTAAATAATTCAATGCGTTCTTGAATATAACTCAATAACCCATCCAACTGCGTAAAATATCCAAAAAATTGATAACGATCAACAGCAATAAAAGTAATATATTTACGGTCAAAAATCGCGAACAGCAACTTATCGCCTAATCCTTCTTGTTCAATTTCAAGTAATTGATGTAATTTGTGGACTGACCAACTTTTGCGCAAATAAATTCCGTTTATACAATATTCTTCATAATAAGGTGGTAACTGAGTAATCAGTCCATCATATAACAGATAGATAAACCATGATGGAGTTTGCTTACTTATATGTTTAATAAAATCTAAATGGTCACATAAAATGGCTAAAATCCGGGCAAATCGAATGATTTGCTCTGGTGTATAAACATCCATCCAAAACTTATAAAAATCAATACGAGCTTTTACCGATGGATGAGTTTTTGGTTCAAATTCATCCCATGTACTATAATAATCAGAAGGTCTTCTCAATAAGTCATAAATGTCATTAGCATTATCGGGTATTTGGCATAATTTATCAAAATCGTCTAACACATCAAGTTCATCACCATGCAAGATATATTGCGTTATCCGTTCTGGTAAAGACTTGTCTAATTCACTTAATGGGTTAAAGATAGTGATGAGCAGTCCATCATATAACAGATAGATAAAACATGAGAGGATTTGCTTATCTATATGTTTAATAAAACCTAAATGCTCACATAAAATGGCAAAAAAATGGTCAAATCGAATGATTTGTTCTGGTGTATAAACATCCGTCAAAAGCTTATAAAAATCAATACAGCCTTGTGTCGACGCATAACTCTTTAATTCATATTTATCCCATGAATCAGGATAACCATAAAGGCTTCTCAATAATTGATAAATTTCATTAGCATTATCGGGTATTTGGCATAATTTATCAAAATCGGTCAACACATCAAGTTCATCTCCATACAAGATATATTGTGTGATCCTTTTTGGGAAAGATTCGTCAAAGTTACTTAATCGGCCAAAGATAATGCTAATTAAGTGTCTAGATTTATGTGGACTTGTTGATAATTGTTCAGTTGTTTTCATATTCCTTTGTTTTCATATTAAGATTCAAATCTTAGGTATCCATTTATAATTTCAGCATATTTATAACTTTTAATTGCTATTCATTCCAATCTAATGTCGCCATTTAAATAAACATAAAACTATCTAAATCAATACACATCAATTCTTAATGTTTGATAAGTTTATTGGACGTTATCAAATAATGGCTACGAGCTGGAATTTTATATTCCTTATTATTTTTAGTTTTATTTATTAAATTTATTTTTTACTTTATTGTTTTTCATTATATTTTTACGCGATCCATTTCTGTTATCTACTTAAAACTAAAATGTTTAACATCGAAAATGGTAAATAAGTATTACTACTTTTAGTAGCAATACTTTTGTACACTAATCTCGACAATCATATAACCCATAACCAAATCAAGGATGATGTGTTTCATCAGATTTTGACCATGTTTTACCATATTAATTTATCTTTCCAATTAGGATCAAAACCACTACTAGCATTTGCAACAGCCATATAATTAGCATAACCTTCGGCTAATAATACTTTGGGTAGTTTATCGAGCGCAATTGCTCTATCTTTGCATCCCTTTTTATTACTGAAATAAAGGTTATAAAGTACTGCTGGAATATTTTCTTCAGGTAGCATACTGCCACTGAATTCAATATTGATATAAATACCTAAACTGCCAAAGTATTTATGATAACCATAAAAACATCCGCTATCTTCAGTAGTATCACGCTCATAACTCAATTTGGTTAAAATACCACGAATGGTAAAACTGTCGGTTAACCAGCCTAAACGGTCATCAATAACGCCATCGTTAAATTTGCTTATCTCTGGAAATGCATGACTAAACTGCTCAAACAATGGGGTTATTTTGTAATCTTTAAGATGCGCTTGCCATTGAGCTATATCATCACTCGCGAGTAACGCCGAATGGGCAACAGTTATAAAGTGATTTTGATCAAGTAAGATTTCGTCATCTTGATTGGTTATTAAGCTACCATCTTCAGTTGGCCTGAAACTATTGACAATCTGACCGTTATTATCCAATTGTAACCAAACTAAACGTTGAATAAATCGTCCCACAATCGGGTGTGGTTGCAGATATTTTTGCCAATCTTCTACTCGCCATTGACGCTCGGCACACATAGCTTCGTAAAAACGGCCAATTTGCATAGTGAGCAATTGATTAAGCTCTTTTTTACTATTGCTGAACTGTTTTTTGGCTTCTTTAACTAATTCAGGGTTTTCGCTTTTACGTGCTTCAGGTAATGCTTTGATCTTTTCTCCATTAGCATTTTTCAATTGCCATTTAAATTGTTCATCTAAACTAACAGTAAAGGTACGCTCACCATAATCAAGAATTAACAAGCCATTATCATCTAATCCTGCCGTCGATATGGTGCGGTCTGCCAGTTCTTCTGTACTCCAGCCTGAACGTTCAGCAATACTTTCTACCAAATATCTGGCCTTTTCTTGAATGGATGCCGTACGATAGCGACGAGCTAATGACAATAATAGTTGAATAATCATAGGATCATCACTGTTTGCCAGTGGTTCAAGCATCGCTTCAATTTGTGCTCGACGTTGATAATGATTTTTCATAAAACTGCGTAAGAGAGACACTGCAATAGAGCCTTCAATACCACAGGTTAATGCTAATATTCCTTTTGATTTAATGGCTGAGCCAAGATAGATTGCTAATGTTTCATTTTTGATTTCTTCAAAAACCTGCTCATAAGTAATATTTTGGTATCTAGAAAATTGTTTTGGATAGCGCTGATAATATCCAATATAGTCTTGCAATCGTTTATTGGCCTCTAAGCTGGCTTTGGCCTCTGCCTCTTCCAGTGTTGGCGTTCGGGTATCTTGATTAATGAAACTTTGTAAAATAAATTCGCCTAATTGTCGCTGACTTTGGGTGCTTAACAATCGATTATAAACTGTTAACAGTAGATTAGACGGATCTCTTAATTTGACCGCTAAGCAGATCCACCACTCAATAATTTGTGGTTCAACTGTCTTACCATTTTGCCAAGTTAACGTCGGTATTAAGTTAAAATCAAACCAATCAAAATCGGTTGGTATTTTACCTTTTAAACCTTTCTGGGCATCAGCCAATAACTTTTTCGGCGTTAAGTGCTGACTAATGTCTTCACCAAATTTTTCGAGCGCAATCAATATTGCTGCTTGTACTGTTTCGCGTTTCTCTTTTTTTAGTGCAGCATTTAGTGCTTTAATCGAGCTTGTTTTTCCTAACTCGGCCAACCAATTAGCGGCAACTATACGTACCTCTTGTTTTGCGGAGGATAAGGCTTGTTCAATTTGATTATGTATATTGGGGATCTGTCTTAAGGCATCTTGCGCTACATAACGTATCTGCTTACTTTCACCTAAAGCTAATTCAAATAGATAAGCGACATATTTAGCTGGAATAGTTGGAAATAGCTGTAATATTTTTATGGTACAAACTCTATCAATACGATCATAACGAGACTGAGCGAATTGTAGAGGAGCAAAACCCAATGCTTCATCAATTAAAAACTCATTTTCAGCAAAAAAAGCCCACAATTTATAGGGTTCATTTTCATAAATATCGTGAAAAACATCACTGCTTAAAAACGGTAGTGCAATTGTATATTCAACATCTGGAATGATATTAATTTTTTTAAACACATCAGCTATTTGTCTAAGATCGGCATTTTTAACAACGTCATAGTTTTCGTATAATCGATTAAAATAATAAGTAACACTTGAATCATCAATTAATCGTCTCATTCGAAATAAGTGAAATAAAGAAAATTCTGGTAAGTTTGATAATCGATTTTTAATAAGTAAAAAATCAAAATCAATTTTCTCGTCAATTTCTTTGTATAATGCTGAGCGATCGATTTTACCATTTAAATATTCAAAGACCTTATCAAGAGACTTTAACGTCACTGTTTTCAACCTTTTATAACGGTACTGATTATAACTCCATGATGTATTATTTTCTTTGTTTTCCTCTAGCTCATTTTGCATCGCTCTTTTACATTCGATAAGGAACTCGTCAAAATTTTGCTGTAAAACATCACGAGCAGTAATTGGTAATTGTGTATCACTAATTGGTTCAAAATCAGGAATAACTAAATTCGCTTGCTGTTTGGCTTCATTGGCACTTTCTAATCTCGATAAAGCACTTTCAATGGTAGCAATAACTGTTTTATTAGTTTCGTTGGCTAAAGCTTGCTGTAAAATTGTCGGTTCAGAAATGATTCGAGAGAGTAATATTGCGGCATTAGCGCGCTCCTTAGCCGAGCCTGAAGTTAAAAAGTGTTGTAATTGGGGTTGAACCAGCTCATGTGGTAAGTTAAATAGTATTTCTATAGCTAATTGATTCACCTGTTTGGATGTATTTAACGCCTGCATTGCAAGAAAATCAACTAGTTGCAACTGAAGCTTTGGATATCGTTGAATATATTTAAGTTGATCAATCTGCCCAAAAAGTGCTAAACCGAGTGAGGGGAGCTGCTTAAATAATTCAATTCGTTCTTGAATATAACTCAATAATCCATTCAATCGGTTAAAATATTTAAATAAACCAACACGTATAACAGGAATATTTTGACGGTCAAAAATGGCAAATAGTAACTTTTCACCTAATCCTGCTTGTTCAATTTCAAGAAATTGATGTAATTGTTGTACTGACCAATTTTCACGTTCAATAATTCCATTTTCGTTTTCGCAATCATCATAAGATGGTAACGTGGTAATCAGTCCATCATATAACAAATAGAGAAACCATGATGGGATTTGCTCGTTTATACGTTTAATAAAATGTAAATGGTCAATTAAAGTGGCAAAAACTCGGGCAAATCGAATTATTTGTTCTGGTGTATAAATATCGGTCCAAGACTTATACACGTCAATGCGAGCTTTAAATGATGGATGAAGTTTCTCATAACTAAAGTAATAAAAACGTGAACGATAAATACCTGAGGGGCTTTGCAATAATTCATAAAGATCATTTGCCTTATTAGGTATTTGACATAATTTCTCTAAATCGACTAATACATCAATTTCATCACCATACAAGATATATTGTGTTATCCGTGTTGGTAAAGATTTATCTTGTTCACTTAATGGCTTAAAGATAACGGTAATTAATTCTTCGGATGTGTGAGTTTTAGTTGATAATTGTTTTATTTCTTTCATATTCCTTTATTTTCCTATTAAGGCTCAAATCTTGGGTATCCATTTGTATTTGCAACTTATTTGTAGCTTTTTAATCGCGACTTATTCTAATTCAATTTTGCCATTTAAATAAATATAAAACGATGTAAATCATTACAAATCATTTCATAATGACTAGATAAGTTTATTGGGCATCATCCAAAAATGGCTACAAGTTAAAGCTATATATTTTATACTATTTTTTAGTTGTATTTAATTAAGTTATTTTTTTCTTGATTGTAATACATTAAAGATTATTTGTACTCGAGCCATTTCTGTTATCGAGCCTAAACTTAAAGTTTTTAATATGCAAAATGATAAAAAAGTATTACTACTTTTAATTACACTCCACTCTCACATTAATGTCGATAATCACATCTAGGTATAAAATATTCATGTAATGGATGGATAGAGATGAAAAATGATAAGGCAAAAACATAAACAGAAAATATACTAATTTGTTTAACATTTTATTTCTTTATTCCTTTTATTAAACAAACGGTTGCAACCAAATAACTAAATGATCCATTTCTATTAAATTTTTTTAATATTATTGATTTTATTTTTAAATTAAAAAGATAGTTTTTGCCAACAACTTTTGCCATAAAAATAATAAAAAGTAATATTTATTAAGAGCAACGTGTAATCGAAAGCTAATTCATTGGCTAGATATTCAATTATATTAAGTGTGATATATGTAATGTTAGGGATAGATGGAGCTTGGTTTTGTGGCGCTTGTGAGCATAAACACCACAATTTAATAAGAGCAATAAACTAATCATCATTATTTTTTGATTAATTTGTTATCGTTTTTTTCATTCTCACTACTTAGCTTGCTCTTTTAACCAAGCAATCTCCTGAGCCCAAATATCTGGGTCAATGGTTTCAAGAATGAGCGGTATTTCGTCAATTCGCGGATCTTGCATGATAAATTTAAATGCTGTTTGACCGATGTTACCTTTACCTAAACTGTCATGGCGGTCAACATGGCTGGCGAGTTCACTTTTGGCATCGTTTAAATGCATGCCCCGTAAATATTTAAAGCCAACAATCTTTTCAAATTCATCAAACGTTTCTTTACAGGCTTTTTCGGTACGTAAATCATAACCAGCAGCAAAGGCATGACAGGTATCAATACAAACACCCACACGAGTTTTATCTTCAACTTTGTCAATGATTTGTGCTAGATGTTCAAACTTATAACCTAAGTTAGATCCTTGCCCAGCCGTATTTTCAATCACAGCAACCACGTTTTTGGTTTTATCTAAAGTGATATTTATCGATTCAGCAATACGCGCTAAACAGTCATCAACCGATATTTTTTGTAAGTGACTACCCGGATGAAAGTTTAATAAGGTGAGTCCCAACTGTTCACAGCGTTGCATCTCATCTAAAAAAGCCGTTCGTGATTTTTCGAGTTGCTCATTGTCAGGACTACCTAGATTTATCAGGTAACTATCATGCGGTAAGATCTGTTTACTGGTAAAGCCATACCGTTCACAGCGTTTTTTAAAGCTATCAATCATGGCTGATTCAAGTGGCTTAGCATGCCATTGTCTTTGATTTTTTGTAAATAAGGCAAAAGCTGTTGCGCCAATTTGATAGGCGTTGATTGGAGCATTATCAACTCCCCCTGCTGCGCTAACATGTGCACCAATGTATTTCATATTTTTATGTTCCTGATAATTGGATGTGATGATTATTTTGAACCGCTATTACGTTGTAATTGATCGCGTAAATTTGGTGGAACACCTTTAATCACTAGTGTATCAGTTTGCGGATCCCATTTAATTCGTTCACCTAATAAGTCAGAATCAAAACTTAAGGTTAATCCACCGCCACTACCTGAGAATTTTTTGAGTTGACGCAGTGCACTACGATCAACTGGAAAGGTCTCTTCTAAATCGTAATCGCTATTTTTTACAAATTCAGCAAAATTATTTTCACCATTAGCCGGCAATTCATTAGCCAGATTTTTGAGTTCGATCTCTTCGCCTGCTTGTAATTGAGCTTGACAATAATTATAGACATTTTCACGGGCGCTGGTTTTGTCTTGTTTATCAAATTGCATTTCTTGGCAATAGTCATCAACCGCTTTCACTAAAGTTTTATTTTGAGCTTTCGCATCTAATCCTTCACTGGCGCCTAAATAGTCCATAAAAAAGTCAGACACTTTGCGCCCAACTCTCCCTTTTAAAAAGGTTAAATAGCGTTTTGAATCTGGTGTGGTTTCCCATTCAGTGATATCAATTCGTGCAATAATATCAGCATGATCAATATCCAAATATTGGGTTTCGGTTATATCAAGCTGTTCATTAACTAACATACTTGAACAGCTATTTAATACTGCAATAATTAAGTATTCAACAGCTAGATAACGGTAATGACAAAAGACCACCGTGCCACCTTCGGCAAACGGGTATTTAGCGAGTTCATTGCGTAGTTGTTTGGTCGATTCTTGACTAAAATGCAAAAAATCTTGGTTGCCTAAACGTAATTCTTTAAGCGATTGTTCAAACAGACTTTCACTATTGAATAGCCCATAAGCTTTGCTTTTATTATTATAAATACGGTTAATATCCTCAATTAAATTGACAACCGCTTGTTGATTGCTTAGCATTGAATCACGAAGTTGCAGTTCAATTTCAGTGTCATTTTTTCTGATTAATTTATGTAAAATAACTTTTTCTATTTGTACACTCATTTAGAATTCCTGTTTGGATGGCAAAAGTAAGACTACCACTATTTTATCAAAGCACTAAAAAAGTGCTATCCACAATTTATTAGTCTGATTAGATAACAAATGATAATTAGTTAGATTTTATACTAAAACGTATAATTAACCTGAAACTTCTTTACAAAATCTAATGGTATTTAAGAAATATTAATAACGATAACTTGAGTCTTAGCGGCTAAAAAACCTCACCAACTCATTTTTGATAAGACAACTTCATAAGTGCCATTAGCATAGTGATAAATAATGTAATTAACAATAATATTTTTTACTAAAACGTAATGTTAATCTGAAACTTTTTTACAACCTGTTATATTTGGAATAAATAATATGGCAAATCCTCAAGATATTTATAATGATTTTAAGAATAAAAAAATCAGTTTATTATTTTGGCAATATGCACTTCCCTCCATTATTGGGACAACCGTCAATACCCTGTATAACATTATTGATGGGGTTTTTATTGGGCATTGGATTGGGCGCGAAGCATTGAGTGGTGCAGGCATTATTTTACCCGTTATGAATCTTGCTGCGGGTATTGGTATGTTAGTAGGTATTGGTTCGGCGAGCCGTATTTCTATATTTTTAGGTCGAGGTGAAATCGATAAAGCCGAAAAAGTTGCTGGTACTTCGTTCATGTTAACGGCGGTACTTAGTGGTATAACTTTAGCGTTATTGCTTTATTTTATTGACCCTGTTTTACATTTTATTGGTTCAAGCCCAACCAACCATATTTATGCTCGTGAGTTTTTAGAGGTATTTTTGCCGGGTAGTATTTTTATCACATTGACTTTCAACTACAACAATATGATGCGAGCAAGTGGTTATCCTTTTAAAGCTATGGTAACTATGTTTATTAGCGTGATTGCCAATATTATTCTTGCCCCAATTTTTATTATTGCTTTAGGTTGGGGCATGCGAGGCGCAGCTTTTGCAACCACCCTATCGATGTTTATTAGCTTTTTGTTTGTAATGCAGCACTTTGTTAGCAAAAACAGTAATATCAAGCTATATCGTCGTAATTTTAGACTTGATATAACTTATATTAAATCGATTCTATCAATTGGTATGTCGCCATTTGCCATGCAAGTTGCTGCGTCTGTGGTAGTGGTATTTATAAACTGGCAATTAACTCACTATGCGCCGATTTCTCATGTTTCAAGTGACGATGCTATTGCCGGTTATTCAAATGCAAATCGATTAATAACCCTGATTATTATGATTGTCATTGGCGTTAACCAAGGAATGCAACCAATCATTGGCTATAACTATGGTTCAAAGAATTATAAACGCGTGAAAGAGACCTTTTTCTACGCAGTAAAAATCGCTACTGTGATCACGAGTGCTGGATTTATATTAGGTTGCTTTATGCCTGATGTACTGGTTAGAGCATTCAGTTCCGAAGCGGATTTAGTTGCTATATCAGCTATTGCACTAAGGTATACAACGCTTTCATTTGCGTTTGTTGGGTTCCAAATGGTGACAACAAGCTTTTTCCAATGTATTGGTATGGCTAGAGTTTCTATTTTACTCAGTCTTTCAAGACAAATTTTAATTTTATTGCCAACACTTTATATTTTACCGCTATTTTTCGATTTAGATGGAGTTTGGGCATCATCACCTACTGCTGACCTTTTATCAACCGGTATCGCTTTTGCAGCACTCTACTGGTATTTTAAATCGATTAAAAGTCGGCATTATCCTAAACAAGTTAATCCGTAATATACTAAAATTAAAAAACAAAAGGGGCACTTTGCCCCTTTTAAATTTTATAAAGCCGTATTACTTATTGCTATTAACATTACTGATTATAATTTTTAATTCGATAAACAAACTCATTGACAAATTGGATGTTCTACACCGCCTTCACATCCTTTTTCAATCAATTCCATTGCTTTGTTATGATCTCTTGTTAGACCGGCAGCTCCATTTTCATACATGACCCCTAGATTAAACTGAGATTCTGGTTGCCCTTGTTCGGCTGCTTTTTCAAACCAATATCGAGCTTTATTGAGATCTTTATCTATGCCGTCACCCGTTAAATACATATCCCCTAAATGATACTGTGCATTTACAAGACCTAGCTCGGCTGATTTTTCAAATAATTCTTTTGCTTTTAATGGATCTTTAGCTACACCTCGGCCTTCTTTGTATAAACTAGCTAGATTAAATAGAGCATATTCATCATTTTTTGCAGCACCTTTTTCATAAAACTCTTTGGCTTTAGCATAGTCTTGGTCAACTGTTATGCCATTCTCATACATATATCCTAAATTAGATTCAGCTCCAGAATGGCCTTGTGCCGCTGCCTTTTCATACCATTGTCTCGCTTTCAACGGATCTTTTTCAACCCCCTCACCTTGAAAGTAGCGAACACCTAAATCATATTGCGCTTTTGGGTCATTATTTTCCGTTGCCATTTTTAGTACTTCATCATAAGGTACATCTTTTAATGACTCTTTAACTGCTTGTGCACCAGCAGGTCCCGCTAAAAATAGAAATAACAAACCAGAAGTAAGTAATTTTTTCATATTTATCATCCCCTTTTATTATTTGTGATTATCTATGATTTACTATATTTTGATTAAAATATAGTCTGTTTATTTTAACAACATCTATTTAATTATCCAGTATCGTAAAATATTATTTTTTAAATTCTTATTACATGTGTAAAAAGTTGAAAGGTCTATTTAATCTGTATGAATTTTATTATTGAGATAGAAAGAGTTAGAGATTTTTTCTTGATTTTAATCTGTCAGAAATAATTAATATTTTTGCTATTTCATCAAAATAAGAGGTCTGTTATTTATTTTAGAAAAATATTCTTGGCTTACTTATTAAAGAAAAAATTGTAAAAGACAAAAAACAGTATTGATGAGTAGCGGATTGAATTAATTTTTTTATAAAATAGCTAAAGAAAAAATACCAAATATTCAGTTGTTAGCCAAACTTGATAAGGTTACCATAATCAGACAAATAAAGATCAACAGCATGCCAATCCAACCAATTAATGATAAGCATTCACCCACAATTAACATAGCAAGAATCGCAGCAATAACGGGTTCAAGTAAGGTAATGGTTGTTGCCATACTGGCCGAGATTTTTGATAATCCAAAACCGTAGCAACGATAACCTAAAAACATCGGTATCAATGCCATATAAAATCCAACTGTCATGTTATTCCATGAATTAACAAAAGCAGAGCCCGTTATTAACATAACAGGAATTAATAGTAATCCCCCACAACCAAAAGTAGCGCCCATTGCCGCTTTAGTATTAACGCCTTTTAACATTAATTGCCTTGCTGACCATGAATAGAGCGCGTAAGTCAAGCCCGCAACTAATCCTAATAAAATACCTAAATTAACATGAGTATATTGGATTGTTGTACTTGCATTGTCAGAAAAAGCTAACATCACCATTCCAATAATCCCCAATAAAGCACCCATAGCCCACTGTTTATTGAGTTGAAAATCACGACTAAAATATTCAATTATCGCCGATAAAATGGGTGCTGAACCAATAGACACAACGGTACCAATGGTTACACCAGATAAACGCATAGAAGAATAAAATGCTAAAGGATAGATAGCTACAGCAAGTACCCCCACGATCAAGAATCTGCAATGTACCGCTAATAAAGCACGATCATGAACAATCTTAACGGTAGCCAATCCACATTGCAAAATCCCGCCAATACCCATAGCAAACGAGCCGATAAATAAAGGGGATAAAGCTGGGGCAAACGTGGCTGCCGTACCTGTCGTGCCCCATAATAGTGATGCCAAAATAACGGCTAAAATACCTAAATACTTATTCATTAAATAACAGTTTATTCAATGTTTTGTACTTGTTCTCGGATTTGTTCAATTAAGACTTTAAGTTCAATCGCGCTAGCGGTTACATCAGCATTAATTGATTTTGACGCTATGGTATTTGATTCACGGTTAAATTCTTGCATCATAAAATCGAGTCTGCGCCCGACTGCTTCGTTTTTCTTTAAAATTGCGTAGGTTTCTTTAACATGAGTCATTAAACGATCAAGCTCTTCAGCTACGTCAATACGTTGAGCCATCAATACGATTTCTTGTTCTAATCTTGACTTGTCGAGTTCAATATTCGCTTCAGCCAATTTATTTTGGAGGCGCTCTTTTTGCCATTCGAGTATTTGTGGCATCCATTGACGAATTTTTTCAACTTCTGTCGTAATACTGTCTAAACGTTGGATGATAAGATCACGTAACACTTCTCCTTCACGTTCACGCACAGCAATTAATTCATTAATGGCTTCATCCAATAATGCTAAGATTTCTTGTGATATGCTATCAAGATTTTGCTCTTTAGCTGATAGCACACCCGGCCAACGTAATACATCAATAGGATTAACGTCACCAGATTTATATTCAGTTTTAATCCAATTAACCGCACTAAGAACCTGTCTTGCAAGATCCTCATTTAAAGATAATTCTTGATGCTGCGAAGCAGGATCGAGTTCAAAGCGTAAATTGCATTCAATTTTACCGCGTGTTAATCGACCTCGAAGTCGTTCTCGAATAATCGGTTCAAGTGTTCGAAACTGTTCAGGCATACGAATATAGGTTTCTAAGTAGCGTTGATTAACCGAACGCAACTCCCAAGAGGCCGTCCCCCATGATTGGTTAATTTCTTTTCGGGCATAGGCAGTCATACTTGAAATCATAATTGGATCCTAAATTTATAAAAAACTTGCTGGGCATTGTATCATAAATTCTGTATAATGCGCTCTTAGCTTAGGCTAAACATCAATCCTTTCTTTAATTGATGTCCTCCTAAATGATAAATTCAAACATTTTTTTATATAATAGCTGGAGAATTGCATGCGCCCGTCTGGTCGAGCTGCGGAACAAGTCCGCCCAATCAAAATAACCCGTCATTATACTAAGCATGCAGAAGGTTCTGTATTAGTTGAATTTGGTGAAACCAAAGTACTGTGTAACGCAACGGTTGAGGAAAGTGTACCTCGCTTTTTAAAAGGTCAAAATCAAGGTTGGGTTACAGCAGAATATGGCATGTTGCCACGCGCAACCAATTCAAGAACTCAGCGTGAAGCGGCAAAAGGGAAACAAACAGGTCGTACAATGGAAATCCAACGACTTATTGCCCGTTCATTAAGAGCCATGATTGATCTTAAATTACTTGGCGAATATACCATTACCCTAGACTGTGATGTCATTCAAGCCGATGGCGGAACACGAACAGCATCCATCACTGGTGCATGTGTTGCTCTTAACGATGCAATTAATAAAATGATTGCTGATGGTAAATTAAAACAGAACCCAATTAAATCATTGGTTGCAGCTGTGTCTGTCGGAATTGTCGAGGGTCAAGCAGTATGTGATTTGGAATATATTGAAGATTCCAATGCAGATACAGATATGAATGTCATTATGACTGATGACGGACGTATTATCGAAGTACAAGGTACTGCCGAAGGTGAACCATTCAGTCATGAAGAATTATTAAAACTGCTAGAACTAGCAAAAAATGGTATTGCAACAATTATTGATGCACAAAGACAAGCCTTAAAAGATTAATTGGAGAGGATCGATGAAATCATATAAAAGTGAGTTTATTGAATTTGCTTTAGATAGGCAAGCACTAAAATTTGGTGAATTCACCTTAAAGTCAGGACGAAAAAGCCCTTACTTTTTTAACGCAGGATTGTTTAATACAGGTAAAGATTTGGCTTTATTAGGTCGCTTTTATGCTGCCGCATTGATGGATGCAAATTTAAACTATGATGTCATCTTCGGTCCTGCCTATAAAGGGATTCCGATTGTTTCATCAACAGTAGTGGCCTTATCTGAGCACTATAATGTTGATGTTCCTTATTGCTTTAACCGTAAAGAAGCTAAAGACCATGGTGAAGGTGGTAACCTAGTTGGTAGTACTATTTATCAACAACGTGTTATGTTAGTTGATGATGTAATTACTGCGGGTACCGCAATTCGTGAATCAATGCGAATTCTAGAAGATAATCAATCAAAACTGGCTGGTGTATTAATTTGCCTTGACCGTCAAGAAAAAGGTCGCGGTGATTTATCTGCCATTCAAGAAATAAAGCAAACCTATCATTGCGAGGTTATTTCAATTATCACATTAGATGATTTGATTCATTACCTTTATCAAGATCCCTCACGAAAAAACCAAGTTAAACTGGTCGAAGACTATCGAACTCAGTATGGAATTTAAAAAGCGTCTTAATGAAGTGACCCCCAATAGTTGGACAACCAATTACAGGGGGTCTTTTTATGTCAAAATATAGTCGAGATTTAAAAATTATCATAGCTAATGAATTCTTATCAGGAGAATCATCGGAAATTCTTTCAAAAAAATATGCGATATCTTCTAGTCAGATTCGGTATTGGTCGCAAGTGGTTGCGATTCATGGCGATAACTCCTTTCAATCAACACCTCATTTACGTGATGCCGAAGCAAGATTACAAGCACTAAAATTAATGTGGACAAATAATTGGTCTCTCGGGCACACTAGTGCTATGCTTAATTTAAGCTCCCCCGGTCTTCTATTTGTTTGGCTTGATAGATATTATAAAAAAGGTTTCCGGGGGCTTGAATATCGTTCCAGAGGAAGACCCTGTATGAAGCAACCCCGTATTGAACCCACTCACAGTGATGATGAAAAAACAATTGAAGCATTAAAAGAGGAAATAGCTTATCTACGAGCAGAAAATGCTGTTCTAAAAAAGTTAGAAGAGCTGAAGCAAGCAAAACGTCAACAAACAAA
>NZ_JACFPX010000052.1:0-391 GCF_016101765.1 Gilliamella sp. B14448G11
AACAAGGTTATCAGCAGGTGGCTGATATTGTGTACAAACAACCGAGTGGCACACTGGATAACGGCGTTGAAAGTGTCTGGGATATAACCTTACACAGTCAAATGGTGGAATCTTCGGTACAAGTACAAGATTATAACTACCGCGATGCGCAGGCGAACTTACTGGGTGAAGTTAACAGCCAACAAAAAGATAACACCACTTATGGCACCGATTACCGTTATGATGAGCACTATAAAGGGTTAAATACCAATGGTGACAGCAATAATGGAATTGATAGTGACACCAACAATAATAATGATGACGATAATGATGAAAACAGTGGTGATATCGATACCGATGACAGTCAAAGCAGTAACGGCAATAGTAATGACAACGACAATAATAGCGATAA
>NZ_JACFPX010000053.1:0-384 GCF_016101765.1 Gilliamella sp. B14448G11
TTTTTAACTACTGTTCTTACCGGTTGTTTTTGTATGCAAAAAATGGAAGTTCGACCAAAGTCGTTACCCAATGCCAAATTGGGTAATCCCTATTATGCTAAAATTGAAGTTTTTGGTGGTCACGCTAATCGCCGTCACTTTTACTATGATATCCAACCAGAAAAATCAGGCCTTGAATTATCTCCTAGAGGTTTAGGAACAAAACGTGTTTCCTATAATGATTTCGAAGTAAAAGGAACGCCTAAAGTTACAGGAACAATCAGAATAGAACTTTCTGGAACTACTTATGGAACAAATACATGTCCGGGAAAAGACTTTAAGAAAGTTTATACCATTAAAGTTGAAGAATAGTATCAGGATTGGTTTAGATTTTATGAAAAAACT
>NZ_JACFPX010000054.1:0-378 GCF_016101765.1 Gilliamella sp. B14448G11
TAACTTCGGCTAATCCATTAGATGCATTAAAACACTCTGAGCCATTAAAACAGTTAGATAAACTTAAACAATCCAATCCACTCGACTCACTTAATTCTTTAGCCCAGTTTAATCCACTTAATCCGTTAAATTCACTATTATCTCAAGGCGGCTCACGCACTCTTTATGGTGTGGTTACTCAATTCAGTCAATTATCAGTCAGTAATGATGAAGCTCGTTATCAAGTGGTTTTGTCATCGCAATTAGCCAAACTGGCATTAAGTCATAACTGTGCTATTTTTCAGAATCAAAGTGTTATCAGTGTGGTTGAAGAGGTCTTGCGTGGTCATGGTTATACCGGGATTGATTATCGTTTAGCACTTAAAGAGCAATACCCTG
>NZ_JACFPX010000055.1:0-368 GCF_016101765.1 Gilliamella sp. B14448G11
GTAAATCGATTCAATACGTTTTAACTCATTTTCATAAGCAGACGGGGTTTTCAACCTATTAACATGATAATAAAAAACACTTTTTTCCAGTTTTGTTGCTGATAGCAAATGTCTTAAGGAATACTGATATTTAAGAGCTAAAACAACTAACGTTTTTTCTTTATTTGTTGTCGTTTTGCTTGCTTCAGCTCTTCTAACTTTTTTAGAATAGCATTTTCTGCTCGTAGATAAGCAATTTCCTCTTTTAATGCTTCAATTGTTTTTTCATCATCACTGTGAGTAGGTTCAATACGGGGTTGCTTCATACAGGGTTTTCCTCTGGAACGATATTCAAGCCCTCGGAAACCTTTTTTATGATATCTATCAAG